>NZ_JAELTP010000561.1 GCF_016428915.1 Pandoraea sp. ASV26 | reverse complement strand
GCACTACCCTAGGCGAGGACTTTGGGAGGGCTTTCGGATTCGCCCGGTA
This sequence comes from Pandoraea sp. ASV26, assembly GCF_016428915.1. Taxonomy (GTDB): domain Bacteria; phylum Pseudomonadota; class Gammaproteobacteria; order Burkholderiales; family Burkholderiaceae; genus Pandoraea. Next base: position 376 of record NZ_JAELTP010000561.1, on the reverse strand, counting down.
TGTAAGTATGACATGGCTTGTCGGTGCAACACACCAATTGACTAGCAGATAGGGCTTCGAGATGGGCCGGTTGTTGCGGGGGAGGCTTCACGGCGATCTGCGCCATGATGGGGTCCCCGCCTTGTCGTCTGCCAGTGTGGTGAAGTGAAGAGAAGAGAAGGTTCCGCACGGCAGTAGGCATTGTGTTGAGTTCTCGGTCCGAGAAGCCATTGGGTGGGGCGGTGGCTGCATGTGCCGGAAGTGGAGGGGCGGAGTGCGGAGTTAGCTGGGGAATAATCGGAGGGAAACTACATAGTATTTGCTTTGCTTGTCTTGACCTCAAGGACCTCTAAAATGATATGATAAGAAGCTTTAGCATTGATAAACGAACCGGAAC
>NZ_JAELTP010000560.1 GCF_016428915.1 Pandoraea sp. ASV26 | reverse complement strand
AAGTTAAACCGAGTTCACGTGCTGTTTGACGTCTGGATTGATGTTCAGCGACAGTGGGTGTATCTCGAAGGTGTCTTTACAGGCAATGCGGATATTAAGCACCTTTTGCCCATTGAATCTGGCCGCTTCCAAAATATCAACAGCGAGTTCTTGGCTGTCATGAAGAAGGCAAACAAGACACCGTACGTACTCGATGTACTCAATATTCCCAATGCCCAAAAGTCTCTCGAACGATTGGCAGAAATGCTCAACAAGATCCAGAAGGCCCTTGGTGAGTACCTCGAGAAGGAGCGAGTATCGTTCCCCCGTTTCTACTTTGTCGGAGACGAGGATCTACTGGAAATGATTGGTAACAGCAACGATACTATGCGCATCGCCAAGCACTTCAAGAAGATGTTTGCTGGTCTGTCTGGTCTTGTCATGGA
>NZ_JAELTP010000559.1 GCF_016428915.1 Pandoraea sp. ASV26 | reverse complement strand
GCTTCAGCGAGCACATTAACCGCTACAATGAATTCTTTGCGATACTGAATGAGCATGGCTTTCAGGTGCTCAGCTGGGACCAGCGAGGCTGGGGCAAGAGTGTGGCCACCACGTCGGACAAAGGACTCACCGGTCCGACTTCGCTCGTTATTTCCGATGTTGCCGCGTTTATCGAGCAACATCTACCTTCTGATGTGCCCGTGTTTGTCATGGGCCATTCCATGGGCGGCGGCGAGGTTTTAACGCTGGCCGGCGACGCCAAGTATGACAAACTCGTCCGTCAGATCCGTGGCTGGCTCCTTGATGCGCCGTTTATCGGTTTCGCGCCGGATGAGGTCCCGAGTAGTATCAAGATTAGCGTTGGCAGGTTTGTCGGCCGCCTGCTACCGAGGCAGCAACTGAGGCATGTCGTCCCGCCCGAGCAC
>NZ_JAELTP010000558.1 GCF_016428915.1 Pandoraea sp. ASV26 | reverse complement strand
GAGACTTGTTTGTGTTATTCTTGAACTGTTGAGTCCGATGAGTCAAAAAGAAAGCCAGAAGAGCGGACTCACCTCGCCTCTAAATACTAATTCACCACACCGCAAAAAGGGACGTATCTTTCCACTTAGCATCGTACAAGCTTTTAAGAAACAAAAAACAACATTACGAGAAACCAAAAGCCAGCCTGCCTAAAACATGCATAATGTTTCTAAAGCAATAAACCCAAGGTAAGCAGCATGATATCTGCCGCAAAACTGCAGTTTCTCCTATGGTGTACTACAGACCCAACCCGCCCATCTACACTACACCGGCTCTTTCCGCAGTAGTAAAAACAGAAACAGTAGCACAAGACATCCCTGCCTCAGGAAGAGAGAGAGAGGCGTGTATTGGATTGTTTCCAACTGCTTCATGGATGGTACACGAC
>NZ_JAELTP010000557.1 GCF_016428915.1 Pandoraea sp. ASV26 | reverse complement strand
GAGATGTGTATAAGAGACAGGTATAAAATCGTAACAAAAAATACATATTACTAGATAGTATATAGGATATTTCTAATTATTATATAAGTATTCTAATCTAATAGGATGCATATTCCTTGCTATTAAACCTATTTCGCCGAGCGATTTAGCACAAATAACACGGCAGCCACGCTTAGTCATAAGACCCGCGGTGAAATTAAGTAATTTCACCCTAGCGGTGTACCTACCAGTTTCCCGTTAGACATCAAATGTCGCTGACTGTGCCGCACGCAACCCGCAGCGCCGCCTTGTCGAGCGTGCTGTCAATAGAAATTGCCCACTTTCGGTTTAATAACGCTGGAAAGCCGCCCTGTCTCTGCCATTGCCTAAATCTGTAAGCACTATACCTTGAGGCTTATAGTAGAATCCTCTGCCCTGCTTAATAG
>NZ_JAELTP010000556.1 GCF_016428915.1 Pandoraea sp. ASV26 | reverse complement strand
GCATAAAGCTAATTGGGCTGGAAAACGCTGCGTCTCAGTACATCAAAAAGTCGCGATTGGTGGAAATTGCTTCTTACAAGTTGATTCGCAAGCTCAGCGCAGCTATGGTTGTCATGAGTAAGTAACGAACCAGCAAAGCACTTGGAACCCTCTACTGACGTGGCAACTATCAGACGTGGCAACTGAAGCGTTGCCGCCAATACTGGCCATTGCAGGCGGCCTGTTTTGGACTACTTTCAATGGACGGCTAGACGCTGTCAATGTGTTTACCACGCTTGCTATTGTTAATATTATTACAAACCCCATGGTTTTGATCTTGCAAACTTATCCACGCATAACGAGTATTGCTGTCTCTTATACACATCTGACGCTGACGACGAACCGAGTGGGGGGAAGAGAAAGAATGGAGCAGAGACAGGAGAAAA
>NZ_JAELTP010000555.1 GCF_016428915.1 Pandoraea sp. ASV26 | reverse complement strand
GCTTATCATAGTAACCTGGACGGCGCGTTCGACGGCGGAACCCATCACTGTGAGCCTCTTCGCCGCGAGAAGACGATTGCGCTACCTCCTCATCCTTGAGCATCAGTTCTCGCGTGGGGTGCATCTTGCCCTCTTCCGCCTCGCCTCCGTCTGTGTTTTCGCCCTTGCCATTCTCACCAACTTCCCCGTCCTTGTCTGGCTGCTGCTCACTCTCCTTTATTTTGGCATACGCCTTCTTTACTTTTGCCTTGTGGATGAGATCCTTTTTAATCTTGGTCACTGAAGTAATACGTTATGTGAGCTTCCAAGTTACCGAATATGACGCCGTCTGGCCGAGCGAGAGAAGAATATAAAAAAAAAAAACGTTTTCTTGCTTTGACCTGGGTGGACTCACCTTTTCTGCGCCAAGGTCCATCTGGCAGATTG
>NZ_JAELTP010000554.1 GCF_016428915.1 Pandoraea sp. ASV26 | reverse complement strand
GGACCAGGCCATTTCTTCCCGCTCGTCAAGACGTATGGTGCTGGCGTCGACGTCTACATCTCCTGTCAGACAGTCGACATGCGCACGAGTATCTGGCACAAGACCTCGGACGGCTGCTATGTTGCGCACAGGGATGTACATACCAATGACGTTGCGATTTCGCGGTGCGATGATGCGCAGCGCGAGTATTACCCTGCCGATGAACTGTGAAGGGGGATATTTGGCGCACTGGATGAAGACGAAATTTGATGTTTTACGAATTATAATCTTCGACACGGCAAGCCTCCAGCAGTGTCGCGCAAGTTTGCTAATTCTGTGCTACGCCGGCTTCTTACGTCGTGCTACTGGAACGCGGAACGACCGGACTAAGTTTGCAAAATATGTACGCCGACGCTTTAAGCCAAGTACTTAGCAGGTTGACGGAAT
>NZ_JAELTP010000553.1 GCF_016428915.1 Pandoraea sp. ASV26 | reverse complement strand
TGGCGACGCATATTTTGCAGGTTACTTTCTCGGCCAACACACGATGCATGGTGTCAGAGATTACACGCGGAAGTTTGGGTCAGAGCTGCTGGACGACAAGGAACTTCAAGACGCCCTTGGAGCTTTGGATGAGGATTACAGAACACCCCGCGCCCATGCAATAGTCTTTTATCTTGCCGACTTTATAAGCGAGTACGAAGATGAGAACGGATGGAGAGGTGAGACAGCTATAGATTATCCGGCAAAGAATGGGCGCGCTGCCAATGTAGCTCGTGCGTGGCTTCTTTATCAGTCACTTGGGCTTTTGCTTTGGCCGGCGAGAACAAATAGTCTGAATCACGGTGGCGGGCCAAATAAGTCGTACGTATCTGGCTACAGAAATTAGACACATCGTGACGGAATACTAACACGCGGACAGTCTTCGGA
>NZ_JAELTP010000552.1 GCF_016428915.1 Pandoraea sp. ASV26 | reverse complement strand
ACGCTGGGGGTTGGGTTGGCAAGGACGCGCAAGTGCTCTCTTTGCGCTGTACGAGTATTTGCACACTGACTTTCAGGCCCGGCCGAGGAAACCTTTCAGCGGTGCTGCAACAGCCAACCTTTTTGACGTCATCAGCGTCTGTTTGCTAGTGCGGTGTGCAAATCTCGCTGATGCACAGCGCTATAATGGCCGGTTCGCCGGCAGTAGCGGCGGTTGAGGTCCCGCTGACTCGCTGACGCGGTTGTCGGATCCGGTGCCACAACGGTCTCGACTGCAAACCGACCATTTGCAAGGGCCCGCAACTCCTCGATCGTGTGCATTTTTTCGGGGTTCTTACACGGCCAGATGGTGGAACCAGATTACTAGGTATTGTTACGCTTTTGTGTGGATGAAGGAGGTGGCGAGCTTTTGAAGCTGCTTCTCTTC
>NZ_JAELTP010000056.1 GCF_016428915.1 Pandoraea sp. ASV26 | reverse complement strand
GCTCAAGCGTGCGGCCACGTCGCCCACGCCGGACTATCTGCTCGCCGGTCTGGACGCGCAGGTCACGCCGCAAGGGGCCATCGCCTCGTTGCCGGAGAACGCGTCGGTGTATCGCGCGGCGTTCGTGCGCACGATTTCGATCAGCGCCACGGTCACGCTGCTGTGTCTCGTGCTCGGCTATCCGGTCGCGTGGCTGCTGGCGAATCTGCCCGACAAGCAAAGCAACCGCCTGATGCTTTTCGTCATCGTGCCGTTCTGGACTTCGCTGCTCGTGCGCACGACGGCGTGGTACGTGCTGCTGCAACCCGGGGGCGTCATCAACAGTCTGTTGTCGAGTCTCGGCCTCACCACGCATCCCGTCGCGCTGATCTTCAATCGCACCGGTGTGCTGATCGGCATGACGCATGTGCTGTTGCCTTACATGATTCTCGCGATCTATTCGGTGATGAAAAGCGTGCCCCCCGTGTATATGCGCGCGGCGAAGTCACTGGGCGCGCATCCTTTCACGGCGTTCGTTCGCGTGTACATGCCGCAGACGTTCCCGGGCGTGGGCGCGGGGTGCTTTCTCGTCTTCGTGCTGGCGTTGGGCTACTACATCACGCCGTCGCTGCTCGGCGGCGCAGGCGACGAGATGATCAGCCAGCTCATCGCGATGCAGACCAACACGCAACTCAACTGGGGACTCGCGGGTGCGCTCTCGGCGTATCTCGTGATCTTCACCGCGGTCTTCTACTTCATCTTCAACCGCGTTGTCGGCATCGACCGGCTGCGCTTCGGTTGACACGTTCGCGCCATAGGAGACAAGCCCATGCCGGACAAACGCAATACGGTACTGACGGAGCGCGTGGCGTCGCGCTGGGTGCGGCTGCATACCGTGCTCACGCTGTTCTTCCTCATCGCGCCGATTCTCGCGATCGTGCCGCTCTCGTTCAATGCGGGTTCGTATTTCTCTTACCCGCTGACCGGCTTCTCGATGCGTTGGTACGAACAGGCGCTGACCAGCCCCGACTGGCAGCGTGCGCTGCTCAACAGCATCGGTATCGGTGCGGCGGCGACCTTGATTGCGACGTGTCTGGGCACCCTCGCGGCGCTCGGCTTGAGCCGTCCGCAGTTTCCGCTGCGCTCGGTCATCATGCCGATCATCATCTCGCCGATGATCGTGCCGATCGTCGTCGTGGCGGCGGGTTTCTATCTGATCTTTGCGCCGCTCGGGCTCGTGAATTCCTACCCCGGCGTGATTCTGGCCCATGCGGCACTGGGCACGCCGTTCGTCGTCATTACCGTGACGGCCTCGCTGCTGTCGTTCGACCAGAGTCTGCTGCGCGCAGCGGCGGGCCTTGGCGCCACGCCCTGGGTCACGTTCCGGCGCGTAACGTTGCCGCTCATCACCCCGGCCGTTGCGACGGGCAGCGTGTTCGCCTTCGCCACGTCGTTCGACGAAGTCATCGTGATTCTCTTCATCGGCGGGCCCGATCAGAAGACCGTGCCGCGCCAGATGTGGAGCGGCATCCGGGACTCGATCGATCCGTCGATCCTCGCGGTCGCCACCATGTTGATCGTGTTCGCGGTGCTGCTGTTCGCGAGCATCAACTGGCTGCGAGGCCGGGCAATGGCGGCGAGCCAGGCGCTGAACTAATGCGCTGGCGTGCCGCCGTCACCCGGTTTTCGGGTCTCGCGCCGGGCCTAATGCACGGCCGAGGCGCTTGGTGGCAATCCGCTGGCGGGCGCCACTTCGGCCCCGGTGTTGAGCACCACGCCGCGCCGTTCCCGTCCAAAGTAGACCATCACGGCGATCACCACGGCCACGGTACCGGCAACGAGTGCCATCGCCAGCCCGAAGTTGCCGTCATGCGCCTTGGCGATGCTCGCCTGCAAGTTGCCGTTGACCGAGGCAAACAGATTCCCCAGTTGATAGACCAGCCCCGGGAACGTTGCGCGAATCTCGTCGGGCGACAGTTCGTTCAGATGCGCCGGGATCACGCCCCAGGCGCCCTGCACCGAGATCTGCATCAGGAACGCCCCGATCGCGAGCAGCACGGCACCGCTGGAGAACGCCCACAACGGCAGCACCGGCAATGCGATGAGTGCGGCGATGATGATGGCCCGGCGGCGTCCGATCTTCTCGGAGATCGCCCCGAAGAACAGGCCGCCGATGATCGCGCCGATGTTGTAGGTGATCGCAATCAAGCTCACCGTGTGGGTATCGAACTTATGCTGCACTTGCAGGAAGGTCGGATACAGATCCTGCGTGCCGTGCGAGAAGAAGTTGAATGCCGTCATCAGCACAATGGCGTACAGCGCCAGCTTCCAGTCTCGTGTGAGCACCTGCACGAAGTTCGCACGCGGCGCCGCGCGCTGGGCCGCCCCGCTCTTCCACGCCGGCGATTCAGGCACATGGCGCCGGATGTAGAGCACGAGCAGCGCCGGCAGCACGCCCACGAAGAACATGCCGCGCCAGCCGATGCTTTCATAGAACAGGCCGTAGACCACCGAGGCCAGCAGGTACCCGCTGGGGTAGCCGGCCTGCAACAGCCCGGAGACGATGCCCCGCGAGTGCGTCGGCACGCTTTCCATCGTGAGCGCAGCGCCCACGCCCCACTCGCCGCCCATCGCGATACCGAAGAGCGCGCGCAGGATCAGCAGCACCGTCAGGCTTGGCGCGAAGCCCGAGGCCAGCTCCAGCAAGGCGTACAGCAACACGCTGGCCATCATGGCTGGCCGTCGCCCAAATTTGTCTCCCAACCGTCCGAAGATAAACGCCCCCACCGGGCGCATCGCCAGCGTGAGCAACAGCGCGAACGCCACGCTGCCAAGTTCGGTGTGAAACTCCTTCGCGATGTCCTTGAGTACGAACACCATCAGGAAGAAATCGAACGCGTCCAGCGTCCACCCAAGATAGCTTGCCGTTACCACATGCTTCTGTTGACTAGTCCAGGCCATGGTGTCTCCTCCGTCGGCGGCAATGGTGCGCGACGAAGTTACTCTACGCCTTAATTGGCCGGGCCATGCAACTCGGTAAAAACACGTCGAAAACCCGCATGAATGCGCGACAGACACCTTTGCACCGAAGGTTTTACCTGACCAAACACCGCCGGACCGGGTCAGTTTCCGGGCGTCGGGCCGATCCGGCCCATGCGGGCGAATCACCAGACGGGACGGCCATCTTCGCCGTATTCAAGACGCCACCCGTGCCCCGATGCATTACACTGTCGGCCGAATTCTCTCGCACACATCCTCATGTCCGAAGCTACTTCCACCACTGTCATTCTCGGCGCCGGTCAGGCCGGCGGTGAAACCGCCCTCGCGCTGCGCCAACTCGGCTATACCGGCCGCATCGTGCTCGCCGGCAGCGAAACGCACCTGCCGTATCGCCGTCCGCCGCTCTCGAAGGCGTTTCTGGCGGGTCAGGCCGATGAAGCCAGCCTGCTGATTCGTCCGGCCGACGCCTGGGAGAAGGCGGAGATCGACGTGCGCCTCGGGGTGACGGCCACCGCCATCGACCGTGCCGCACGCACCGTCACGTTCGACGACGGCCAGACGCTCGGCTACGACCATCTGGTGCTGGCGCTTGGCGGCCGTGTGCGTGCGCTGCCGATGCCGGGCGGCGACGCCCCGAACGTCTATTACCTGCGCAACATTGCCGACGCCCAGCGTCTGCGCGAAGCGCTCGCACCGGGTAAGCGTGTCGTCGTGGTCGGCGGCGGCTACATCGGTCTGGAAGTGGCGGCCAGCGCGGTCAAGGCGGGCGCCAGCGTGACGGTGCTCGAAGCGGCACCGCGTCTGCTGGCGCGTGTGGCCGAAGCCGATCTCGCTGAATTCTTCGCTACGCTGCACCGCAGCAATGGTGTGGACGTGCAGGTCGGTGTCGGTGTGACGGCGCTGGAGCAGGACGCTTCCGGTCAGGTCGTGGCTGTTGTGGCGGGTGACAAGCGTCTGCCGGCTGATGCGGTGGTTGTCGGTATCGGTCTGATCCCGAACACCGAGCTCGCGCAGGCTGCCGGTCTGGCGGTGGACAACGGCATTGTCGTGGACGAATTCGCACGCACGAGCGATCCGGCCATTCTGGCCGTGGGCGATTGCGCGCATCACGAGCACCCCGCGCTGGGTCGTCGTATCCGTCTGGAATCGGTGCCGAGCGCCAGCGAAATGGCCAAGGTGGCGGCAAGCGTGGTGCATGGCGATACCCCGAAGCCCGTGGCGACGGCACCGTGGTTCTGGTCGGATCAGTTCAACGCGAAGTTGCAGATGGTCGGCATGACCGAGGGGCACGACGCCGTGGTCGAACGCCGTTTGCCGGACGCGCAGGGCGCCGCCGTCTTCATGCTGTTCTATCTGCGCGATGGCGCGGTGATCGCTGCGGCGAGCATCAACCGTGCGCAGGAGTTTCTGGCCGCGCGCGAACTCGTTGGCCGCCGTGCGGTGATCGATCCGGCCCGCCTGGCGGATGCCGCCACGCCCCTCAAAACGCTGCTGGCCGAACTCGGCCCGGCGCTCTGAGGGCGAACGCCGTTATTTGATGCAGCGCACGGCGGACAGGGTTGTCTGCCGTGCGTCTTTAGCAGCTATGGCAGCTACGCTCCGTCATACCGAGCTAGCTGCGAGCGCTTACCGGGTCGTTACCTTTACCGGGCCGCATCCCCCCAGCGATAGGCATGCGACGCTTCGTCGAGCTTCGCCTTGAGCGCCGGGTCGAGCGTGTAATCGATGGTGCCCAACGTCTCCGCCAGTTGTTCGACGCGGCTCGCGCCGATGATGGCCGACGTCACGACCGGATTCGCAAGCACCCATGCGAGCGACAAGCGTGTCAACGACTCACCCGAGTCCTTCGCAATGCCCTTGAGCGCCTCGATGGTCTCGAACTCGCGCTCATGCCAGTAGCGCTTCTGGTACATCTCCCCCGCCTTGCCGACCGTTGCCGTGGTGAAACGCCCTTCGCTCGGTGCGGCGTCGTGCCGGTACTTGCCCGTCAGCAGGCCCCCGGCGAGCGGGTTGTAAGGAATGACAGCCAGCCCTTCCTCGCTCGCGAGCGGCAGCAGTTCGCGCTCAATCTGGCGGAACAACAGGTTGTAGCGCGGCTGCACCGACACGAAACGCGCCACACGCAGCACGTCGGCACGACCCAGCGCCCGCGCGAGGCGGTACGCCAGGTAGTTCGACACGCCGATGTAGCGGGCCTTGCCCGACTTCACGATGGTGTCGAGCGCTTCGAGCGTCTCGTCGATCGGCGTGTCGGTGTCGTCGGAATGCAGTTGATACAGGTCGACGTAATCGGTGCCCAGCCGGTTCAGCGACGCGTCGATGGCGGTGAGCAGATGCTTGCGCGACGCCCCCTTGTCCCACGGCGACGGCCCCATCTCACCGCAAGCCTTGGTGGCCACAATGAACTTGTCACGACGCCCTTTGAGCCAGCGGCCGACGATCTCCTCGGTGCGTCCGGCCAGCGAGGTATCGGCACCGAGCGGATAGACGTCGGCAACATCGATGAAGTTGACGCCCGCATCGGCCGTGCGGTCAAGAATCGCGTGGCTCGCGGCTTCGTCGGTCTGGAGACCGAACGTCATGGTACCCAGGCACAAGCGGGAAACGCTCAGGCCGGTGCGGCCGAATTTGGTGTATTGCACGGTAACTCCCGGAAAGTTCGAATCAGGCAATATCGGACAGCGTGACAAGACTGCGCTGCCCGCCTAAGCGGGCAAGACGCACAGTATGCGCGATTCCGGAAAAAAGCGTGCGTGTGCACTACTCCAGCGATTTCAGGTCGAGCCAGACGCCATCCGCACCGCGAATGAGCATTTTGCTGTCGTACTTCATCACGGTCGTCTGCTCGTTCTCGGACACAAAGGCGGTCTGCGGCAGGTCGTTCGCGTACTGCGCCAGATCGGGGGTTCCCGCGAACGGGTTATTCGCGATCAAATGCGAGACGAGCGTCATCAATGCCAGATAACTCGTGGGCGTGGAAATCGTGACAGGTGTGCCATGTGCGGCCGTCGCATCGTTGCCAAAGCCGACGAGCTTGACCCCGACCGGCACATGCGTGATCTCGGGCAGCGGAATCTCGCGCATGCCCGAGATTTGCAGCTTGCTGCCGCGCAGCGCGGCGCCATGCTCCGGCACGAACACCACAACAGCCTTGCGGCCCGACTTCGCAATGGTGTCGATGAACTGACTGAAGTCGTCGAACACTGCCTTGGCCCGGATGGGATAGCTCTGCACGCTGGTCAGCTTCGAGCCTTCGAGACGGTTGCCGTCATGCAGCGAAATCGTGTTGTAGTACAGCGCCACACGCTTGTCGGGCATGCTCATACGCTGCTTCCACCACGATTGCAGCACGTCGCCGTCCGAGCGGATCGGCGTCTCGTCAAACGCTTTCATGGCAACACGCGTGTGCGTATTGTCGAACGGCGTGATGCCCTGAATATTGAAGTTCTGCTGCACTTCCTGCATGAAGTTGTCGAAGTGCCCGTCGTGGTTCATTGCAAGCGTCGGCGTAAAGCCGAGATTCTTCAGATCGCTCATCACGTAGCACTGCGGACCGGCCGGATCGTACAGCGCCTTGTGCGTTGGCTGACCGCAACTGGCGCGCAGCACACGGATGGCCGCAGGGCCGCTGTAGCTCGCCGCCGAGTTGAAGTTCTTGAAGACGAAGTCGAAGCGCGAGAGCAACGGCTGATTGTTCAGATTGTCGACGTCGAGATCGTCCTGAGCCAGCGAGCAGACGTGCAGAAAGATGATGTCGTAGTCCGGCCCCGCCCCCACCTGCGCCGGCAATGAGACAGCGCGCGTGAGTTCTCGTGCGTAGAAACTGTTGAGCGCCGCGTTCGGACTCGCTCCCAACGGCACGTCACCGTTACCCGTCAAGAATCCGCCAGCCCCTGCCGCCGCGCCCGCGGCCGCCGCACTTCCTGCGCCGGTGGCGCCTCCCGCAGCACCCGCCGCCGCCACCGTCGCCCCATCGCCCTGCGCAGCGATCACCGGCGAGACCGACACCAATGTCCCGACACGCAACGCGCCCGGCACGATCAGGAGCGCGAGCAGCACGAAGGTCGTCACCCGCAGCCAGCGGTTCACGATCCAGTAGACGAGCACCAGGATCGCGAGCAGCAGCCAGTCTCTGACCGAGACGAAGCGCCCGAGCAATTCAATGATGTACGAGAAGCGGAACTGCAACATCGCTGGCAATTGCTCGACGAAACGGGCGAACGGCGGCAGGTTCGAATCATAGTAGAGCAGCGCCACGCCCGCCGGAATGGCGATCACCTGGCGGGCGATGCGCGCCCAGCGCGGCCGCAGCCGTACCGCGAGCAGCAGCGCGAAGACGAAGTTCGGCAGTACGTGAAAACCGATGATGCCCGCCCACAGCAGCAACAGCTTCAGGATGAAATAGAGGTTCCAGATGCCCATCGTATCGTTCCTTGGCGCCGGTTCCGTCCGGCTCTCGTCACGCTCGCTTCCGAATGACTGCCTTCACGCTTTACCGCATTCCCGCATCCCGCCGTCCCACATCCCGCCCGAAACCCATTACGTCTGCCGCACGCCGCGCAGGCGATTCTGCCAACGCGTCACGAGCTTGCTCAGCAAGTAGTTCGCCAGCACCTGATAGCCGCGCAAGCCCATCGCCAACATGTCAAAGAGCGCCTTGATCGGCTCGTCGCGTGTGCGCTCGGCATCCCAGTCGTGCCAGGCGTCGGCCCGGCCGAACGTGAATTGCACGAGATGCTTGTCCTGCTCTGCGGTGAGCGGCATGAACGAGAGGAAAAGATCCTGCCCCCGCACACCGACCACGCTCACCGGGAAGCCGTATTCGTTCACGCCACGCGCCAGCGCCACCTGCGCTTCGGTGCCCACCGCCAGATCGATAGGCACCGGCAGCCGCAAGGCCAGACCGCCGCCCGAGAAGTCTCGCGTGTGGCATGCCATCGTGCGTCCGTCCGGCAGGTAGAGCGTGGCGGGCATGCGCATCGACACCCGGTGTGTGCGGCGTACCTGCTTGACCTCGGTCGCCACGGCTACGGCAGCGCCCAGCACCGCCAGATTGAACGACACCCATGCCAGGTTGAAGATCAACGCACTAGTCTCGTGTGCAGGGCCGTAGAAGAAGCGCAAGATGCCCGCCAGGAAGCCCAGCACGTTAAAGCCGAGCAGCACCAGATACGGCTTCGAGATGCTCCAGTCGAAGAAGCTCTGCTCGATCAGGCCGCCCTTGGCCGTCACGTTGAACTTGCCGTAGCGCGGGTTGATGAACGCCATCGTCGTGGGCAGCGCGACGTACCACGCCAGCACAGCCTCGTAGACATCCGACCAGAACGAATGGCGATACTTGCCCTGAATGCGCGAGTTGGCGATATTCGCGTGCGCGATGTGCGGCAGCACGTAAGCACAGATGCTCAGCGCCGCGGCCTGCACGATGTGGAGCCCGAAGAACAGATAGCAGATCGGGGCGAGCAGGAAGATGATGCGCGGAATGCCGTAAAAGAAGTGCAGCATGGCGCTCGCGTAGCAAATGCGCTGACCGATCGTCAGGCCGCGCCCGAAGAGCGGATTATCGACGCGAAAGATCTGCGCCATGCCGCGCGCCCAGCGAATGCGTTGTCCCACATGCCCCGAGAGCGACTCGGTCGCCAGACCGGCCGCCTGCACGACCTTCAGGTACACGGTGTTCCAGCCGCGGCGGTGCATCTTGAGCGCGGTGTGAGCGTCTTCCGTCACCGTCTCGACGGCCACGCCACCCACCTCGTCAAGCGCCGCGCGACGCAACACTGCACACGATCCACAGAAGAACGCGGCGTTCCAGAAGTCGTTGCCGTCCTGCACGATGCCGTAGAACAAACGTCCCTCATTGGGCACGGCCCCGCGCGTGGCGAGGTTACGTTCGAACGGATCGTCGGAGAAGAAGTGATGCGGCGTTTGCACGAGCGAGCAACGCGGGTCCTTGAGGAAGGCGCCCATCGTCGTCTGGAGGAACGAGCGCACAGGGATGTGGTCGCAGTCGAAGATCGCAATGAACTCGCCCTGCGTCTTGCCGAGGGCATGGTTGATATTGCCTGCCTTGGCGTGCCGGTTGTCGGGACGCGTCACATAATGCACCCCCGCGAGCGCCGCAAAGTCACGCATCTCCTCGCGGCGTCCGTCGTCGAGCAGGTAGATGTTCAGCTTCTCGGGCGGCCAATCGATCCCGCAGGCGGCATAGACGGTCGGGCGCACCACGTCGAGCCCCTCGTTGTACGTCGGGATGTAGATGTCGACGCTGGGCCAGTCGCTCACCTCCGGCGGCAGCGGCGTGATACGGCGTTGCAACGGCCATACCGTCTGGAGGTAGCCGAAGACGAGGATTGCCCACGTATACATCTCGGCGGCAACCAGCGTGTAGCCGGCCACCGCTTCGGGCACGGTATCGAACGCCAGCGACTGGGTCAGGCGCCACCACACGTAACGGATCGTCGAAATCAGCGACAGGCCGATCAGCACGAGCACCGAATACTGACTGTCGAGCCGTCGGAAGACCAGCGCCAGCGTGAGCGTGCAGATCGAGAACAGCAGTTGCTCGAGTGCGTCGAACGGTGTCGTCACAATCCAGAACACGCCGAGCAGGCCGAATAGCGCGACGACAGCCGACGTTACACGCCACTGCACGACGCGCTCGAGCTGCACGTCAAAGCGACGCGCGAGTTGTGCCGGGGTCTCGGGCGGAATGCCGAAAAGCGACTGCACCAGCCACAGCCGCGCACGCTCGCTATAGCGGCTCAATGCCAGCCATGCCGTGTAAGGCGGGAATGCGGGACGCCGGTCGGCCCGGCGCCACATCAGCGCGTCCATGATCTGCCAGAAGCCCGCGTCGGGCGGGACATCGAGCCGATGCGTGACACGCTCATTGATCCACGCCAGTGCGCGTCCCGGATAGTCGGGCCGTCCGGCGCGCGCGGGCTGAAACACAAGACGCAGCCACCAGTCGCGCCACTCGTCGAGTTGACGGACGTCGAGCCGCATCGCCATCCGGGCCACCACATGGTCGCTCGCGAGCGAGATCCACCGCCGGTGACGCGGCGAGCGCACGGTTGCCGCGAGCACCCATTGCATGGCGCGCGGTGGCCGTCCGCCCGGTCGTCGCGGCACCTCTAGCCGCACGACCAGCATGTCGCGTCCGAGCCGGTAGAGGGCGCGCAGCGCGTCGCTGATCATTTTCCGTCCCTCCCGGCCCCGGTCGAGGCATCGCCGGGCGTTGTCGCGCGCAGCACCCAGGCGGCCAGTTGTACGAAATCGAGCGCGGCTTGCGAGCCGAACCCGCCGCTGGCCAACGTCTGACCGCCCGCCGCCACCGTACCGATCGCATCGTCACGGTGAATGCGCAGCGGCACGACAGCCTCACCCGCGCGGGTCTGCATCAGATGCAGAAGATCGTTGTTGAGCGGGGAGCTGGCGGCGGCCAGATTCGGCACCATCTGCGCGCGCCCCGCGCAGGCGGCGATCAGATCCGGCTGTGTGACGTAACCGGTCGTCGTGACGGGCACCACGCCGAGCACCAGATCGGCGGCGGCCAGCGCCGCCTGGGCGATGACGTCGGGCAAACGCTGCGTGTCGATCAGTACGCGCGTGCCCGCAGGAAATCCGACCGCGTCGAGCTGGCGGCGCAGCCCCCCGGTGTCCTGACGCAGCCACTGGCCGAGCGCGGCGAGACTCGTCGCATCCGTGCGACCGGCAGGCAGCAGCGGCACGCCGGCCGGTGTCTCGCACTTCACGTTGCGCCAACTGTCGGGCGCCACGCCCGGCGACAGCACGCCCGTGCCGCACATGTCGCGCAGACCGAGCAGCGCCCCGATGGTGTTCTGGGCGTCCAGTTCGAGCACCGCGACCGGATGCGAGGCGTGCGCGAGTTGTGCGGCAAGATGGGCTGTCACGGTGCTGCGCCCGGCGCCACCCGCGCTCGAGACAACGGCGATGAGCGTCAGCATGTGCCCTCCCCGCGCGTATCTGCCAGCGCACCCGAGACGGCAAGGGTAAGAACGGAATCGACGCGATCGCTCATGGGTCAGTAACTCCAGATCGGGCGTACCGGCGAGGGCGGCATCGGCACATCACCGCGACGGGCGTCGAAGTGATAGCGCATGTACACGAGGAAGCGGTTCGGCGCGTAGTAGTCGGAGCGCTCGAACTGCACCTGACCGCCGATCACCCAATGGCGATTGATCCAGTATTCTGCGCGTCCGAGCACCGAGAAGCCGACGCCGAAACCACCGCCCGAGCTGTAGGTCAGGTTCCCGCTGGCCGCCTGCAATGCACTATCCGTCGGGAAGTACGGCATGGACTTCTCCTGACTTTGCGAAAACGACACCGAGCCGCGCAAGTAATACGACCAACGTTGCGTGCGCCCGTACCATTCCAGCGGCAGTGTCAGCGACACATAAGTTTGCGGGCTGTAGTACCCGCCGTGTCCGTAGGTGTAGTAACGCTCGTTCTGCGCGAAGCTGTCGAAGAACAGCGTAACGCCCGTGTTCAAGCGCATGTCTCGCTTGTAGATGAGCGGCAGATCGACGCCGGCGCGTGCCGACACCTCCGAGTTGTTCAGCACGTTCTCGCCCGTGAGCCGCGCCACGCTGGCCTCGCCGAACACGCCCCACCGTGGGAAATCGCGCGACGCGTGGAACGTAATGGCGTCGCGCCGCACGCCGCCCCATTTGCCGTCGCCGAAGATCTCGGGCAACGGCAGGTACGCCCCGGCGTATGACACCATGCTGCCGGTCATCGGCCGACGTGAGGCGTCGACCCAGTAGTTGTAGCGTCCGAGGTTGCCGAACAGGCGCACCCCGCCGGTCACATAGGACACGGGAAAGCCGATGGGCGTATGGCCGATGTCCGCCCGGATCCAGTCGTTCTCATACCCGAGCATGAGTGCCTGTCCGTATGCCTTCTGACGCTTCGTGCCGTAGTCGCCCAACACACCGGGATTCGCCGCCCGGAACGCGGGCACATTGAGGAACGGCAGTGTGCCGAACTCCGACGTGCCGTTGAGCGGCAAGTCGCCGGAGTCGGCGCTGACGTAATCCGTCTGCGCGAATACGTGGCCGTCGTAGCCGAGCGCGTATTGACCGTACAAGGGCACCGCGCGGGCGTTGAACATCGAGATGCCGCCGTCGCCCTTCTTCTGATCGATTTCGTAGCCCGCCGCGACATAGCTGTTGCGGCGCGACTCCAGCGAGTCGATGGCCGACTCGGCCGACGTCATGCCGTCATAGCCCGGCAGCGCGCCTTGCACGATTTCTTCCTTGCGTGCCTGGTCGTACCATCCCTTCGCCTCGTTGTAGTGACGCTGGGATTGCGCGATGCGTCCGCGCTGTACCGTGACGGCGGAGATATCGGGAAACTCGGCGCGCAGCTTGTCATTGAGGGCGATGGCCTCGTCGAAGCGTTCCATCGCGGTCAGGCGCCGCACGGCCGAGAGCTGTGTCCAGACATCGTCCGGCGGTGCCTCGGCCAGCGCGCGATCGAGCTCGCGGTTGGCGGCCTCGTCGTCCTGCATCTCGTAGAGCACGCGCACGAGCGACAAACGCGCGTCCTGATTGGTCGGGTCCTGCCGGATCTGCGCCTCCGCGATCTTGCGCGCCTCGTCGTAGCGGCGTTCGTCAAAATAGATGTCGCCCAGCGTCGACTGCGCGCGCTTGTCGGGCGGCTGGCGCGAGAGCAAAGGATCGAGCCGCTCACGCGCAGTCTTGAAGTCGCCCAGCGCCCGAGCCTTGTCCGCCTGACGCAGCGCAAGCTGGTCCTGCAAATCCTGCCATTCGTCGCGCTGATCGGCCCCGAGCTTGGCCGGATCGATGCCCGCGAGGAATGTCCCGAGTTCCGCATCGCGCTCGGCCGTGTTGAGCAGTTCCGCGTAGCGAAGTTGCGCGTCGGGCTGCGGCTTGTCCGCGTGAGCCGCGAGCCAGTCGCGCATGAGCGCCAGGCCCTGCTCCGGCTGCCCCGCCGACACGCGGGCGCGGGCGACTTCACCGATCAGTTCCGGATCGTCACCCGCCAGGGTCAACGCTTCGCGGTAGCGCTGCTCGCTCTGTGCATCGTCGCCTGCGGCATGCGCTTCGCGGGCCAGACGCGCCGTGTCGCGAATCGCAAGCGTCGTGCGCATGCGCTGGATCGACGGGGTCACGTTTGCCGCGGGAATCTGCGCGAGCGACGCTCGCGCCCCGGCTTCGTCGTCGATCACATTCAGGTAGATGGCCTGCGCGTAGAGCATCTGCGCACGGTCGTCGGGCTCGAGCGGCTGGCGCATGCCTTCGGCCATCACGTCGCGGCCGATCTGCGGCAGGCGAAGCTTGCGGTAAAGGCTGGCGAGCGAATAGCGTGTCCAGGCATTGCCCGGATCGAGCGCCACGGCACGCTCCAGTGCCGCGAGCGCCGGACCGTTGTGGCCCTCGGCCATCTCGCGCTCCGCGTCGTCGGTCAGCGCCGCGGCCTCGGCCTTGTCGAAGCGCGCCTTGTCCTGCGGGAAGCGCCGCCGCAGGTCGCCGAGCAGGTTGGCGAGTTCCGTGCGACGTTGCTCACGCGAATACAGAGTAATCATGCCGCGCAGGGCCGTGTCGTTGTCCGGCTCGATCTTCAGGGCTTGCTGGAAGAGCCGCATCGCGTCGTCGTCGCGTTTGTCAGCCAGCGCAATGTCACCGAGCAGCGCCAACCCGTCGGGATTGCGAGGATCGTTTGCCAGCGCACTGCGCACGAGCCGGTCGGCCTCATCGAGACGCCCCGCGTCGCGGGCCTCGCGCGCGTCGGACATCGCGGCCCAGAACTGCGACGTACGCAGCAACGCGCGCCACTTGCCCGCGTTGCCCGGGTCTTTGCGCAGGGCCTGCGCGAACAGCGCCTGCGCGGCCTTGTGATCGCCCTGACGCATCTTCACGAGTCCCAGCGAGCCAAGCAGTTCACCGTCGTTGGGACGCCGGGCGCTCGCGGCGTCGAGCGACTTCTCGGCGTCGCCCAGCCGTCCCTGATCGAGCGCTTTGAGACCCGCCTGCCGCGCCTTGTAGGCGGGATCGTTGAGCATGCGCGTGCGGGCCGCCTGCTGCGCGTTCAGCTTGTCGTAAGCCGCGCGGATATCGGCATCGTTCGGCGCGAGCGCGAGATAGCGTTGATACAAGGGCAACCACGCGAGATTGCCGTCCGCCCTGGACAGCCCCTTCTGCCACAGCGGCAGCAAGGCGTTCATGTCGGCATTGGGACGCGCCGCCAGTTCGGCCACCATGCGCGTGCCCGCGAGGCGGCTCGCAGGCCGGTCGATCATCAATTCGGCCAGCGACTGCGACGCCCGCGTGTCCTCGGGCGATGCCTTCGCCAGATTCGCCAGCCCCTGCTGCGCTGCCGGCCAGCCGTTGGTGGCATTCGCCTGCGCCCGGTAGTACTCGACGCCCAGGTCGCCAGTGGGCGGGCCGTCGGGAAAGAGCGCCTTGTACTCGGCGAAGGCGGCGTCGGCCTGTCCGCTGCGCTGAAGCAGACGAGCCCTTGCAATGCGGGATTTGTCGACGGTATTGATGCGGATCACGTCGGCCAGCGCCTTCGTCGCCGGCGCATTCGGATAGCGCGCACGCAGCGTCTGTAATGCCTTGTTCGCCTCCTGCGGATGGTTCTCCTCGATGTCGATCTGGCCCAGCAGCGAGAGCGCGTCCGGCTGATCCGGCTGCACGAGCAACGCCTTCTCCAGCGCGGAACGGGCGAGGTCGTTGCGATGACGCGCATGCCAGAGCGTGGCGCTCGAGAGCAGATTGCTCACATCGCGATTGGGCGCAACGGCGTTGGCGTTGGCGTTATTGCCGCCAGCGCTCGGCGCTGGCGCCGCGCGCACTTGCGCAGCGCCGGCTGCCATGAGCAGGCACGTCATGCACGCGGAGCCGATCAGCGTGTTGCGCAAGCCGCCTCCCATGGCACTTGCAGCGTGCCGTCGGCGGCGAAACGGAAGTGCCCGTCCTGCCAGCCCAGACCGAACAGCGAGAGTACCGAGCTGTAGTAGCCCGGCGCCGATTGCGCATCGAGGGCGCGGGCTCGCGCGGCTTGCCCCTGCGCCTGCGTCGTATCGCCCACGGCCTGAAGCAGCGGAACCAGTGCAGCGGAGAAGCCCGCGCCGCCGTCCTGCTTTGCGGTGCCGTCACGCGTATTGACCCGCTCGGGCGGTGCGCCGTGCGTCGCCACGTACTTCAGCATGCCGTCGAAGGCGTGCGTCAGCGCCTGAAAGTCGTCGCTGCCGGGCGCGAGCATGCCCGCCCACAGGTAGACACGAATCGCGTTGTAGCTGCCCTCGCCCTGCGTCTCGGGATCGATCTCGAAACCCCGGCCAGCGTGGTACATCGCCCATTCCGGCGCGAATCCCAGTGGCGGTGCCGTGAGCGTGATCTGCTTGAGCGACGACGAGATCAACTGTCCCCAACCGCTCTCCGGAAAAAGCCCCGCCAGACGGCGCACGACTTGCATCGGCAAATAGCTGGGGTTGAGCCGCCACAGATCCTTCGCGGGATGAAAACCGACGGGGGCCGGCAGCAGCGTGCGTCCAAGCCCCGGGACAAAATCGGTCTCCTCCGACACGATGCGGCGGGCAAGGAGCGCACCGAGCGCGGTGTAGCGACGCACGTTCCACAATCTTCCCGCCTCACCCAGCGCGTAGGCGATCCACATGTCGGCGTCGCTCGCCGGGTTGCTGTCGAGCACGGCCCACTGCCCGTCGTCCGCCTTGCCCCAGAGCCAGGCCGGGAGGTGGGCCGTGAGGTCGCCCTGCGCAAGGTTGTGGATCGTCCAGTCGAGCACCTTGTCGAACGCGGCCCGATCGTTGGCAATGAGCGCGAAGGTCAGCGCATAAGCCTGACCTTCCGACACCGTGCGCTGATCGCTCATGCTGCGATCGATCACACGGCCGTCATCGCTCAGGTAGCCCGCCTTGAAGCGTGTCCAGTCCGGCCAGTCGACGGGCGCGCACGTCCGGCCGCCTGCGGAGGGTAGCGGTGCAGCTTTCGCCGGTGCGCCATGCACCGGTCGTGTCAGACCGGCGAGCGCCGGTGCCGCGCCGCACATGGCAAGCGCGCGCAACACGGCGCGACGGCGCCGGCCGTAGGCATCGGCGCGCTTCATTCACTTCTCCAGACGACGCGACGCGCGGCGCTGCAACCAGCCAAAGCACTTGAGCGCAATCGCGAAGGCCGCAAGCAACGCGACCAGCCCGACCAGAATCGGGTGGCTCGAGAGGTGGTAACGAATGCGGGTCCACCAGCTCACGTCACCGATAAAGTACGTATGACCAAGGCGGTACGACTCGACAATCTCACCGTTGACCACGGCCAGATCGCCGTGAATCGCATCGCGCCGGGTGCTGTCGTCGATCGCATCGACCACGCTGAGCAGCGTATCGTCGCTCGACGCGTTGATCGCGACCACCGAGCGAGCGCGGCTCACGGGCGACTCGAACCCGACGAGGGCGGCGAGCGGGCCCTGCGACAACGCGTCCATACGCGCCGGGCCGACACGGCTGGCCGCGAGCGCCGAACCCGTCGCGCCGTCCCCCCGATAGCCTTGCGGCTGCGTCGTCATCGTGCGACGTGTCTGATCGATGACCAACGGCAGATTCTTGCCCCACTTCATGAGCAGATCGGCGGCGTCCTTGCCGCCTACGACCAGCAAGTCACGATCCTTGAAGCGGTCCGTCTGCGTCGTGTCGAGCACTTCGAAGCGGTCGGCATAGGTACCGGTGGAGCGACCGAACTGGCCCAGCGCTGCGAACACGGCTTCCAGTTCGACCGTGTCGGGTGTCTTGGACATGACGACCGCGGTCTGCGCCAGATCGGCGTATTTCGTGAACGGAAAACCGCTGCCGACGAAGAAATTCAGGTTCGGCATCTCGGCGTAGTGCGGCAGACCGCTGAAGTCGATGGTCGAGTCGGCGTCGATCGCCGAGCGTGCCGCGTTCGTGATCGTCTGGCTGCACATCCCGTCCTTGTGCGGCTCCATCGCGAACTGGAACGACAACGAATTGCGCGAAGCCACCTGGAAAGCAGGAATGCGCAACTCCCTGCGATCGGCCATCGTGCCATCGGAGAGCAGTTCCACGAGCATGTGGCTCTTGTCGTCGCTCGCGCCCGCCGCACGCAGTCGATACGCGCGCACGAACTGATCGTTGATCGCCACGCTCATCGACGAATCGTCAGGTTTGACCGGCGGCGTGTAGCGGTACTTCAGATCCATCGGCACGCCGGTGTTCTGCCACGTCAGCAAGTCGGCCGGCAGATTGAGCTGAATACGGATGGGCCACGGCATGTAGCCGTTGGCCTGCAAGTCCGCCGGATTGTCGACCAGTTCGCCAAACTTGACCGGGCGGTCGGTGCGCACCCAGCGCGGCGCGTCGTAGGCCGGGCGCGGCGGCAGCGGCTCGAGCGCGTCGATGCGCGTTGCGTCTCCCGACAACGCCGCACGGCCCGACACAAGCGCGAGCGCGGCCGTCTCCAGATCCTTGGCGTCGCGCCCCTGAACGACAAGCAGCTTGAGCGACGGGTCGTTCGGGTTCGACATCATGCGCAGCGTGGGCGCGTCGACCTTGGCGAGGTTGAGTCCCGGCAGCATCGTGTCGTTTGTCACGAACACGATGGCGTGCTTCGACGGCAACGTATTCACGCTGACGGGGAAACGCGTGCGGCGATAGTCGCCGATGGCGCCGGCCCATGTCGCCACCACACCCGCCGCGTGCACGACTGCAAGCGACGGCGGCGCGCCGAAGACGAACGGCACCGACTGGTCGCGGTTGTCGTGACGATCGAAGAACGGTGAAGGCAGTGTGGCCAGATCGTTGCGCAGCGTGAGCGGCTGCGTGCTCGTGACGATCTCGCTTTGCGGACTGATATCGGCCCACAGGCTGGAGTGCAGCGGATCCTCGCACTCCATCGTGTAATGGCCGATGAGCACGAGCCGCACGCGATTGAAGCCCGAGAGCAGGCGCGGGTCGAGAGGAATCTCGCGCACCAGATTCTTGCCGCCGTCCTGCTTGTTGAACGGCAGCGTGGCGATCAGCTCTTCGTTCAGATATACCTTGAGCTGCGAGAGATCGGGAATCAGTGCGGGGGAATAGGTATAGCGCAGCCGCAGCAAGGCCGAGGCGACGGTCTGATCGAGTCGGATGCCGAAATTGACATCGCCCGCCCCTTCCGTGCCGCGCAGACGCAGCCCGTTCGTCTGCCCCAGTTGGGCGAACGTGACGGTGCGCTGACTCGCACCAGACGGTGCCGACGCAAGCACCGCGATGTTACCGCCCGCCTCCGACGAAGCGGCAGCGCCCGACGCCGTGTCCGGCGCGGCAGCGGTCCCAGACTGCACCGGGGCTTTGCCCGTGCGGCCTGCGGCCGGCGCGGCCCCCGCAAGCCCGACGCCGCCAGGATCCATCGCTGCGGCGACTAGCAGACAAATGGCTGTGACCTTCGTGTAACGCGACCAAGACGATCGAAGCTGCATGTGCGATGCCTCATCTGTTCTTGTGCTGCATTATCACCATTGCCGCACGCGCCTCGTCCGATCGACCCGACGTCTCACCACGTTGTTATCAGGCAATCCTAAGATCACCAGGGTTCGGCGGGACCGCTCAGCCCGTGTGCGCGGAAATGGCTCGTTGCGCCATGCTAGCCTGCCTGAGTGCAAGTGAGCAAGCGAACGTTTGCCTTCAGGTGTCGCAAGACAGGCACATTGGCCGGGCAGTCAGCACGGCAATTGCAGCGGGAACGACGCACCGTATAGAATGCCTCGCATGAGCCTGAACGAACCTTCGTCCTCCATTGCCACGCTGAACATCACGCCCGCGCCAGAAGCGGCAGACGCGATGATCGAGCATCGGTATCCGTCGGACATCGACCGTTTGCGGGAGTCCATCGGCACCGATGTGCTGCCGTTCTACCGCGACGAACAGGCCATTGCTGCCAGCCAGCAGGCGAGCCTGCGGTGGCCGCATCTCGTGGCGGTTGCGGACTCCCGATGCGCGGCCCCGGCTTCGTCATCCAAGTCGTCCGCCTCGTCCGCCTCGTCCGCCTCGCCCACGTCGAGCAAGCGCTGAGTCACATGCGAGACGCTTCCATCATCGCCGCCTTCGATTTCGACGGCACGATTTCCACCACCGACAGCCTGCGCGTGTTCGTGCGCGACACGGTCGGCACAACGCGCTTCGTGGCCGGCGCGGTGCTGGCGTCGCCATGGCTGATCGGTGCTGCACTGCGGCTCGTCGACCGGGGCACGGCCAAGGCCGCGTTTCTGCGGGCGACGCTCGGTGCGCGCACACGTGCGCAGCTCGAAGACGATGCGCAACGGTTCGTCACGCAGCAATTGCCGCGATTGCTTCGTCCGGAGATGCTCGCCCGCCTGCGCCAGCATCGGACGATGGGACACCGCGTCGTACTGGTCAGCGCCTCGCCGGACCTGTACCTGCGCCCTTGGGCGGCTTCCGTCGGGTTCGATGCCGTGCTGAGCACCGAACTGGCGTTCGACGAACAGGGCCGCTTCGCCGGTCGATTCGCGCAACCGAATTGCTGGGGCCCGGAAAAAGTTCGACGCCTCGAAGCGTGGTGGGCGAATTCGCCACCGCGCGTGCTCTTCGTCTACGGCGACAGCCGTGGCGACAAGGAGATGGCTGAGCGCGCCGATCACGCCTGGATTCGCGGCGAGGGCACGCTCATGCCAGTGATGGATGTGGACGCGCCGGGCACCCCATCCTGACGACGACCGGCCCGCCTCCCCCATGCCCCTGACGCCAGAACCCGGCCGCCGCGTGGCGTGGATGTCGCGGCTCGCGCGGCTCGAACCCGTAGCGTTCTCTCGCTGGGACGCCATCCACGCCGCGCTTTCCGTTGCACTTCCCGCGGCCATCGGTGCTGCCATCGGCCATGGCGCCGACGCATCGCTCATCGCGCTCGGCGCACTGCCGGTCATTACCGGTGACCGAACCGGCCCCTATCGCGCGCGGGCACGCTCCATCTTGCTCACCGTTGCCACCGGGGTCGTGGGCTTTCACGCCGGCATGCTGATCCAGGATGTCGGCGTCGCCAACCCATGGCTCGCGCACGTGCTGCTGCAAGTGGCCATTCTGCTGTTCAGTTTCATCGGGACGTTTGGCAATGTGGCGTCCGCCGCAACATTGCAGGGGGCCGTCTATCTTATTGTCGGCTGGGGCCTGGCGCTGCCGCCGCCCCAATGGCAGGCCCCGCTGCTGCTGGCTGCGGGGGGTGTCTTCAGCGTCATGCTCATGGCCATCCATTGGCTGCGGCATCCGGGCGCGGCAGAGCGTGACGCTGTCGCGGCCATCTATCAGCAACTGGCGAACGTACTCGATGCGAGCGGTACCCCACGCGTCACCCTGGCACGCCGATCGCTCGAGAACGCGATTGCAGCGGCTTACGACACCCTGCTGACCGCGCGCGCCAGCACGGCCAGCGGCTGGGATGTGCTGGAGCGCCGGGCGGCGCAGATTCTGGCGGCCGAGCCCATCACGTCTGCGGTCATCGGCCTTGTGCAGGGCGGCCAGCCGCTACCCGCGCCGCTCGGACGCGCCTTATATGCCATTGCCCGCAACATAGCGCGCGATCGCCCCATCGAGATCGGAACCGCGGAGGCGGCCGCGAAAGACAATCAAGCGCTAACGCTGGCGTCGGCATTACACCGTGCCGAGCCCCTGCTCACGGGCACCGTGCATGCCGCCGAGGCGCCGCTGGTTGCCTTGGCTCGCCATCAGGCGCGCGCCACGACGCATCCGCGCTGGATGCCGAAGTGGCCCTGGCCCGACGTGTGGCGATATCTGGTGCGCATCGGCTTGTGCGTGCTCGTCGCGCAAATCTTCATTGCGATCACGGCGTTGCCGCGCTCATATTGGGTGCCGCTGATCGTGGTGGTGATTTTCAAGCCGAACTACGGCTCGGTCTTTGCCCGCGCGTTGCAGAGCGGCGTGGGCAGTATCGTCGGCGTGGCGGTCTCGGCGGCAGTCGTTGCGCTCGATCGCAACGGTCTGGTCAATCTGGCAACGCTCATCCCTCTCGCCGCGTGTTTGCCGTGGGCGTTGCGACGCAATTACGGCTTGTTCAGCGCCTTGTTGTTGCCGATCCTGATGTTGGTGATGGGCGCATTGCAGCCGGGCAGTCAGGACATTGCGATAGCGCGTTTCATCGATGCTGTGGCGGCGTGTGCCATTGTGCTGCTCGTGGGCTATTTGCCGTGGGCGAAGTGGGAGCGACGTCAGTTGGACGAGCGGGTCGCGAATGCGCTCGATGCGCTTGGCCGGTATGCGGCGCTGGCCGGCACGCACGACACGGATGCGGCGTTCGCTGCGCGGCGTGCGGCGTACAAGGCGTTGGACGACACGCGTGTCGCGTTGCAGCGGGCCTTGTCCGAGCCGCCGCTGGTCAGTCGGCGAGCGGCGCGCTGGTGGCCCGCGTTGGTGGGTTTGGAGCGGGTGGCGAATGCGATCACGGACACCGTGCCTGAGGGCGACGATCACGAAGCTCACGAAGCGGCGGCGCATCCTGCGGCGGCAGTACTCACGCACATGGCAGCGGCGCTAAGGCATGGCGCACCGATGCCAGCCTTCCCATCGGACCCATCGGACCCATCGGCCAAGATGGCGGGCATCGACCCGATACTGGCGCGCGCCCTGAGAGAGGCGATCGGGCTGTTGTCCGGCACCTCCGGAAAACCCGCCTGACGGGCCTCGGGCGGACCATTTCCGGCCGGGGGATGGCAACGCAGGCATAATGCGGGCTTCCGGCGCATCCTGAAGGAAGCGAAGAAGACGGACCGGGGCCCCTTTGTGCAGCGAGTTGGGTTGATGTTCGAGAGGCGCAAAGGGGCCCCGGTCCGTCTGGGATAGGCATCCCGCCAGAGCTTAACTGCGCCGCCACGATTTTCAGAAGACATTGCATGAACACTACCCCGACGCTCGAGTGGACCGAAGAAGGTCGCCCGGTCACAGCCCGTTGGCGCTCAGAAGCGGGCGTAACACCGCCGCGCCGTGTTGAAGTCGTAGACGACACGATCACGGCTGACGACGCGTATCACTTGGCGTGTGGCGGCACGGCGTTGCTTTATCGCGGCGATTATCAGAATGCACGTCAATTGATGCAGGCGATGGCGCGTCGCGTCGATCGTCCGGCGCATCGCCCGCGTCGCAAGCCCTCGGCGAAGGATGCTCCGGCGAGCGTGAGTCCGGCCGAGGCTTTCCACAAGCACCGTATGGCGCAGGCTCAGCGCGCGCGCATTCTCGGTATGGTGCTCATCCCGCTCGATGCCGACTACGGCATTCCGTTGCGCCGTGCGCCGGACGTTCGCGAGGCGTGCACAGAGGCTTGGGGCGCGCCGGACGACGTGGCGTCGGTAGCATCGCTGCGCGAGATTCTGGGATTGATCGGTGCGCATGAATGGCGCAAGAAAGGGGTGACGATTCCCGCGTTGGGCGCGTCGATCCACCCGTGGTACGGCGTATTTTCACCCGTGCGCGGCGAGTATTTGCAGTTGATCGATCAGGCGCCGTTGCCGTCCACGTCGCTGGCGTTCGACGTTGGCACGGGCACAGGCGTGATCGCGGCGTTGCTGGCTCGCCGTGGCGTGCAGCAGGTCATCGGGACGGATCGCGATCCCCGCGCATTGGCGTGTGCCCGGGAGAACATCTCGCAGCTGGGTTACGACCGCTCGGTGAAGATCGTCGATGCCGACCTGTTCCCCGAAGGTAAGGCGCCGCTGATCGTGTGCAACCCGCCGTGGTTGCCGGCCAAGGCGAACGCGCCTATCGAACATGCCATTTACGACCCGGAGAGCCAGATGCTCAAAGGTTTCCTGAACGGTCTGGCGGCACACCTGAGCCCGGGCGGCGAAGGATGGCTGGTGCTGTCGGATCTGGCGGAGCATCTGGGCTTGCGCACGCGTGAGACGTTGCTGTCGTGGATTCACGGGGCGGGTATGGTGGTTCTCGCGCGTCATGACACGCGCCCGCATCACCCGAAGGCGGGCGATGCCAACGATCCGCTGCATGCGGCACGACGTGTCGAAGTGACGTCGCTGTGGCGTCTGGGCGCTCGCCCGGCCTGATAAGAAGGCAAAGACCGGCCACACCCGGCGGCTGTGCACCGCCGCTGGGGTTATTGGAGGAACGACGGGGGGACGTCGATGGGCACGCGTCTCAGCGCAGCGTCTGAAGATAAGCTGCCGCGCCATCCCCCGCCACGCAGGCGCTCGCAAAGCATGCTGTGAGCAGATACCCGCCGGTCGGCGCTTCCCAATCCAGCATCTCCCCGGCACAGAACACCCCGGGCAATGCCTTCACCATCAACTGCGAGTCCAACGCTTCGAGCGCAACACCCCCGGCGCTGCTGATGACCTCGGCGATCGGGCGCGTGCGCAGCAGCGTCAACGGCAATCGCTTGATCCCGGCGGCA
The DNA here is from genome assembly GCF_016428915.1 of Pandoraea sp. ASV26. Taxonomy (GTDB): domain Bacteria; phylum Pseudomonadota; class Gammaproteobacteria; order Burkholderiales; family Burkholderiaceae; genus Pandoraea. The sequence goes on along the minus strand of NZ_JAELTP010000056.1, from coordinate 13,822 downwards.
AGCGCCGCCGGATCGTTGAACGTCTCGCGCGGCAGACACTCTCGCAGCAGCGCAGCCTTCACACCGACAATGCCCAGACGACTCTGCAAATGGCTCGCCATCGAGCGCGAACCGCGGGGCCGCGCCACTTCCTCTGCCACACGCGCCGCAAGCCAATCCGGCAGCAGATCCAGATAAACCTGCGTGCTGCCGTTGGCCCGGATGGCATCCCGGATCGGGGCACACAGCGCATACACCAGACTGCCTTCGATCCCATGCGTCGAGATCACGAACTCACCCTGCCGCGTGGTGCCGTCAGGCAGCGTCATCGTCACCGACTTCACCGGGTGCCCGGCAAAACGCTCGCGCAAATGCGGCGTCCAGTCCGCCTCGAAGCCCGCATTGGCCGGTATCAGCGGGGCGACGTCCACGCCGTGATCGCGCAGCGACGGCACCCAGGCGCCATCCGATCCCAGTTGCGGCCAACTCGCGCCACCAAGCGTCAGCACCACCGCCCTCGCCCGTACCCGGCGCTCGCCGTTGGGGGTTGCGAAGCGCAGGTCGTGCGGACCGGCGACCGCCTGCGTTTGTGTTTGTGTCTGCGTCTGCCAGCCCAGCCAGCGATGACGCACATGCAGCCTGACGCCTGACGCGCGCAAACGGGTCAGCCACGCGCGCAGCAGCGGCGCTGCCTTCATATCGACGGGGAACACCCGGCCGGACGTGCCGACGAACGTATCGATGCCGAGCCGATGCGCCCACGAGCGTACGTCGTCCGCGCTGAAACGGCGCAGCCAGTGGGCCACGGCGTTCGCTCGCTTGCCGTAACGGGCCACGAACGGCGCGGCAGGCTCGCTATGCGTGAGGTTCATGCCGCCCTTGCCCGCCATCAGAAACTTCCGTCCGACCGATGGCATCGCGTCGTACACATCGACGTGCCATCCCGCCGCCGAAAGCACTTCCGCCGCCATCAGACCGGCAGGACCCGCGCCGATCACGGCGACATCGATGGTGTCGGCAACCGCAGAGGTCGAATCGTCAGACGGTAAGAGAAGAGTGCTGGATGGGGGCATGCTTGGGAATGATGTCGCGCAATAACGGCTGCCGCACAACGCCCGTCATGGTCGACAGGCGCGGCGGCGAAGGCCGACATTGTCCCACATCGGTGTCGCGCGGACACTCGCGTGAGACGCGATTCTGCCTCGCGGCCAGCGTGAGTTGTCGAAACGCCGCCCACCAGCGATCGTCTCGGACGACGCCACGTGAGGTGCTGCGTAATGTGTCGAGTAATGCGCCGCGTAATGTGCCAAGTGAGGCGCTAAGCGAATGGCGCTCGCCGCTTTGGCGTTACAATCGCTCCCCCGCATTTTTCTCTCGCCCTGCCGCCGGTGCGCGTTCGCGTCATCGTGCGCGGCGCGGGCGTCACCCTGGAGTCGCGCATGTCGTCATCCGATCCAGCGTCGATAGGACGCACCGCTTACGCAAGTTTCGCCGAACGCTACGCCGAGATCGCGCTCACCAAGCCCCACAACGCTCTGTACGAGCGCCCGGCCACGCGCGCGCTGCTCGTCGGTAGCGCTGGCCCCGGTGACCTCGTTGGCAAGCAGGTACTCGACGCGGGCTGTGGCCCGGGCATCAACAGCGCCTGGCTCGCCGGGCAAGGGGCGAGCGTGCACGGTATCGACGTCACCCCCGAAATGATCGCCTTGGCCCGCAAGCGCTGCGAAGGTCTGGCGGCAACGTTTGACGTGCAAGACCTCGGCGAAACCTTCGTCACGCTGGCCGACAACCGCTTCGATGCCATCGTCAGCGCGCTCGCCCTCGATTACGTGGAAGACCTCGGGCCGACATTCCGTGAATTTGCGCGGGTCGCCAAACCCGGTGCGACGCTGGTCTGGTCGATGGGCCACCCGATGCGCGACTGGCTCGACGAGCGCACCCGGCGCAACCGCACCTATTTCGAAACCACGCGTTTCGGCATGTACTGGAGCGGCTTCGGGGAGCCGAAACCCTATGTGGAATCGTACCGGCGCCCGCTGGCGGACATTCTGAATGCCGCCGCCGACGCGGGCTGGCAGATCGAACGCACGGTCGAGCCGCTGCCGTTGCCGGAGATGAAATCCGTCGACCCGCGGCTGTACGACGAGCTGTCGCAAATGCCTGCCTTCATATGCCTGCGAGCACGCCTCACCCAACCGGCGCGCTGAGCCGGCCCGCTGACGCGCTCATCGATGCCGTCATCGACGCGTCAGGACTCCTCTCGCTCGCCCCACGGAATCAGCATCGTGGCCGTGCACGTCGCCCCGACCAGCACGGCGGCCACGCCATAGCGTGACACGTCCGGCAGGTTGAACAGCAGACCGTGGATCGTGGCGAAAATGCCTCCCAGCATCACGAACGCGGCGATGGAGGCGATGAAGACGCGGGTATCGGAACACATACGTCACCTCACAACGAGTTCACGCGCGTTGCGAAGCGATTCAGGTAGGGAAATCGACGAGGCCGCCGGCTTGTCCAGCCGGGGCCGCGTGACTTTCGGATAGCTTCGGCGGCGTCACTCGTTTCTCAGTGTAGGACGCGCCGCGCCAAACGGTTAGTGAGACTCAGGCTTTGACGCCAATGCATGCCGACGCGCGCAAACGCTCTGCCTGTCGGGATGCGCCATCAACCTTGTGCCTCTTGCCGCCTGGCTTCGCGCACCCAGCGAAAGTGTCCGCTACGCAGCAGCACGGGGCCTGCAAGCCCCATCGTCAGATATTCACGCGTGAGCGCTTGAATATGACTGCGCCCGTGCTCGAAGGCATGCAGCAGATCGTCTGCACGGGCCGAAGAGGCACCGAAGTGGTCCTCCAGCGCTTCAGCCGACACCGCGCAATCGAACGGCCGGCCATTGACGACAACGGCGAACTCGATCGTCAGATCTTCGTAATTGAACACGGGACGGTGATCCGGAAACTCGATTTGCATGGCGACACCCCCGGTTGACGAAAGGACGCGATCGACGTGTCGGGCGACACGTTCCATCCAGCATAGTGCATCGCCGCAGAATTCGTGAATCGCGTCACTTATCGGTTCGTCATTCGCGATTGGGGAAGTTCAGAATCGCGATCGACCCGATGCATCACCTCAACAAATCGATGTAACCGATTGTTTTTAATACACATCTAGTCAATCACCGCCTGTCTTCGTGTCGACGAATGCCACGAACCCGGCGACAAACGCGGCCAGTTGCTGGCGAACGGCGTCGTCCTGGAGATTGCCGTCGGCATCAACGACCTTGTTCGCGCGAGACACCATCAGACGGCCCTGCCACCAAGGCGTGGTTTGCAGCGTGCGCAGTACCGGCAGCCACGCCTCCTGACCGAGGATCGTGCCGAAGCCACCAGGCGATGCGCCGATGAGGGCCACGGGCTTGTTCAGGAACACGCGCGCACTATCGGCAGGTGGGCGTGATAGCCAATCGATGGCATTCTTGAACACCCCCGGTATGCCATTGTTGTATTCCGGCGTGGCAAGCAGCAATCCGTCCGCTTGGGCGATGGCGTCCTTCAACGCGGTCACGGCGGCTGGAATTCCCTCGCTCGCTTCGACGTCGCCGTCGTAGAGTGGAATGCCGTGCAACGTGCGCACGTCGAGCGTCACGCCCGCCGGAGCCGCCGCTTTCGCCGCGACCAGCAACGCCGTGTTGTACGAGCCCTTGCGAAGGCTGCCGGACAAACCAATGATCGTGGTCATCGAGTCGACTCCTTTCGTGATGGATAGGCAGTGAGCACGGCGCAGCGCCAATACGGCTGATATGGCCGATATGGCCAATATCGCCGACACGCCGCGCCACTCGGCCGGAAGCGCTCAAGCGTCGCGCTGGAACGGGTAAAGGCTGCCCAGGCCAAGCAGCCGCGTAAGTTCGTCAAGGGCGATACGGCATTCGTCGAGCAACGCCGGGTCGGCCAGATCGCTGACCGATAGCCGGTCACGATAATGGCGCTTCACCCAATCGGTGAGCACGGCGTAACGCGCCTCGTCGATCCACAGCCCGGCGTGGCTGGCTTCACGCTCCGCCTCGGTCAGCACCACCCGCAGCCGCAGGCACGCGGGACCACCGCCGTTGCGCATGCTTTCGCGCAGATCGAACACCCTCAGCTCACGAATCGGCCCGCCACGGGCTACTAGCGATTCGAGATAACGCCATACGGCCGGGCGCTCTCGACACTCCTGTGGCACCACCAGACGCATTCCGCCGCCCGCCTCTGCCGGGCGCACGAGCAACTGGCTGTTGAAGAGATAGCTGCCGACGGTGTCTTCGATCGAGACCTCGTCGGCGCTCACCTCGACCACCTGCAATTCGGTACCTCTGGCGGCGAGCCGCTCACGCAATGTTGCCAGCACGGCCTCCTGATCCACGAACGCCTGTGCGTGACAGAACAGCACGTTGCCATTGCCCACGGCGATCACGTCGTTGTGGAAGACGCCCGCGTCGATGGCGTCGGGGTGCTGCTGGGCAAACACCACGTCCTCATCGGCCAGTCCGTGCAAGCGGGCAATCGCCTGACTCGCCTGCAACGTCTGCCGCGCGGGAAACCGGCGCGGCGTCGGAGCGCTCGCCAGATCGTCCCGTCCATAGACGAAGAACTCGACGCCTCGCTCGCCATAAGCACCGCAAAACCGCGTGTGGTTCGCCGCGCCCTCGTCCCCCAGAGACGGCCAGCCAGGCAACGCGTCGTGATGCGCGAAGCGGGTCTCGTCAGGGAACGCGGCACGCAAGACCCGCGAGGTGGTTTCGTGCTCGATGGCACGATGCAACTTGCTGCAAAGATTCGCTGCCGTGAAATGCACCCGGCCGTCTGCCGTGTCTGCCGACGGACTGACCGTGGCAGCGTTGGCCGTCCACATGCTCGCGGCCGAACACGCCGTACCAAGCAATGCCGGCGCGGTGCGTGCCGCCTCGCGAATGACCGCGCGGTCGTCGCCGGAAAAGCCCAGCGTGCGCAACAAGGCGACCGAGGGGCGCTCCTGCGGCGGCAATACGCCCTGTGCGTAGCCTAGGTCGGCCAGCGCCTTCATCTTGGCCAAGCCTTGCAGTGCCGCCTCGCGGGGGTTGGAGACGCGATTGGCGTTATTCGCCGAGGCCACGTTACCAAACGACAAACCCGCGTAGTTGTGCGTGGGGCCGACCAATCCGTCGAAGTTGGCTTCGAGGGCAGAACGCGTCATGTCAAATCCTGAGAAAGCAGAAAACCATCAAATCGCGATGAAAATCATGGCGAAGCAAAGTCCAGTCCGGGGCTGAGGCGCTCGGGCATGACCACGCGCTCACTCTCCATCGACGCCATCGGGTAAGCGCAGTAATCCGCGGCGTACCACGCGCTGGGTCGATGGTTGCCGGACTCGCCAATGCCGCCAAACGGCGCAGCACCTGCGGCCCCTGTCGTCGGCCGGTTCCAGTTGACGACACCCGCGCGGATCTCCGCGAGAAACTGCTCGTAACGCGCAGGATCATCAGAGAGCAAACCGGCCGCGAGTCCGTAACGTGTGCGATTGGCCAGCGCAATGGCCTCATCGAACGTGTTGTAGCGCAGCACCTGGAGCAGCGGCCCGAAATACTCGTCGTCGGGCAACGCGTCGCGTGCGGCAAGCGACGTCACATCGATCAGCCCCGGCGTCAGCAACGCGGTCCGGCCGTCCGGCTGTGCAAGCGGCAAGATGACACGCGCGCCCAGCGCCATCAGATCGGCTTGCGCCGCCGTCATGCGGCGCGCCGCCGGCAACGAGACCACGGCCCCCATGAACGGCTGCGGCTCGGCGTCGTAACGGCCAACGCTGATGCGCTTGGTCACGAACGTCAACCGCTCGATGAAGGCATCGCCCTGCGGCCCGTGCGGCACCAGCAAGCGCCGTGCACAGGTGCATCGTTGCCCCGCCGAGAGGAAGGCGGACTGAACCGTCACATGCACGGCCGCATCGACATCGGCGGGCGTGTCGACGATCAGCGGATTGTTGCCGCCCATCTCCAGTGCGAGGATCTTGCCCGGGCGTCCGGCGAACTGCCGATGCAGCGCGCGGCCCGTGGCGGAGCTACCGGTAAAGCACAAGCCGTCGATATCGTCGTGCGCGGCGAGCGCCGCCCCGGTATCGCGCCCGCCCTGCACCAGATTCAGCACGCCCGGCGGCAAGCCTGCTTCAATCCAGCATTGGAGGGTGCGCTCGGCCACGCCGGGGGCCAGCTCGCTCGGCTTGAAGACGACGGTGTTACCCGCGAGCAGCGCGGGCACGATATGCCCGTTGGGCAAATGACCGGGAAAGTTATACGGTCCGAAGACGGCCATCACACCATGGGCCCGATGACGCACGATATTCTGCCCGTCCGCCACGGCGTTGCGCCGCTCGCCGGTGCGTTCGTGATAGGCCTTTGCCGAATTCGCGACCTTGGCGGACATCGTCGCCACCTCGGTACGCGCCTCCCACAGCGGCTTGCCGGTTTCCCGTCCGATGGCGTCGGCGAGCGTTTCGGTTTTTGCACTCACGATGGCCGCAAAACGCTGCAACACGGCCAGACGCTCTTCGGCACTGCGTCGCGCCCAATCCCGCTGCGCGCGACGGGCGGCCTGCACGGCCGCGTCGACGTCGGACGCGTCAGCGGCATGGCCATGCCACACCGCATCGCCTGACATGGGATCGAGAGAACGGAACGCTGCCCCTTTGGCAGTGCGCCAGACACCTTCGATGTACAGATCGGTCATGAAAGGCAATCCCGGAGGCCACGCCCGATGGAACGGCGTGCGATGCGGGTCATGATGACACGGATTCGGCAGCCGGAACAATGCGCTTGCGGCCAACGCCCCGGCGATGCCCCGTAAACAGGGCGTTCCCGGGCGTCGGCAACGTCATATGACGGTCACGCGAGCGACACGCATAGAATACGAATCTGAGTTTTTGGAGATCCCTCATCATGACCGACGCCAATCGTTCGGCCCTGCGCCACTGGCTAAGCGATGTCCGCGAATCACGCGACCCTGCCCACAACGAAGGTATCGATCCCTGCGGCGTACGCTGGCAGCGGCACGCGGAAGGCGTGCTGGAACTGACGCCGGCCAACGCCACTCGCAGCAGCGATAGCGCCGACGCCCCCCATCCGACAGGCAAGTCGCACGGCGGCCGCTACGACGCCGTGCTGTCGTGCGGCATTCACGGCGACGAGACGGCCCCGATCGAGATCGTGGACGGCATTTTGCGTGACATCGCCGACGGCCGGCTGACATTGCGCGAGCGTGTGCTCGTCATTCTCGGCAACCCGGACGCCGTGCGCGCCGGCAAGCGCTATCTCGAGTACGACCTGAACCGTCTGTTCCAGGGCGCGCACGCCAAGCGTGCCGAATCGCCCGCCGTGCAGCGCGCTCGCGAACTCGAAGTGATCGTGGCGCAGTTCTTCGCGGGGGTGGACGGTGTGCGCCGGGTGCGGCGGCATGTCGACATGCACACCGCCATTCGCGCCTCTCTCTTTTCCCGCTTTGCGGTCGTGCCGGGCACTCCGGGGCACCCGCCGAGCGAGAAGTGGATCGACACGCTGGCCGCTGCCGATATCGAAGCGGTCATGCGCACTGAACAGCCATCCGTCACGTTTTCGTATTACACGTGCGCGCAATTCGGCGCCGAGAGTTGCACACTCGAGCTAGGCAAGGTGGCGCCGTTCGGGCAGAACCGCCTGGCAGACTTCGCCGGGATCGACGCCGCCCTGCGACGCTGGTTGTCCGGCGGCGAGATGGGCGCGCGCGACGACGGCAAGGTGTTGCGTGCACGACGCTTTCGCGTGGCCGCAGAAATCGTGCGCCGCACGGATGCCTTCGTGCTCGACGTGCCGGCCGACACGCCGAACTTCACCCCCTACGCAGCCGGCACCGTGCTTGCACGCGACGGCGAGAACACCTACACGGTGTCGCATCCGGAGGAGCGCATCGTGTTTCCCAACCCCAATGTCGCGAACGGCCTGCGCGCCGGGGTCATGGTCGTGCCCGATGCCTGATGCGTGACGCTTAGTGGGCGGAACGTTCGATATCAGGGGCATCGGCGGCAGACCGGCGGCGCGTAGCGCGGCGTGGCTACGCAGCATTGCGAATGAACGACTTCAAACGGCTGTCCGGAGCGTGGTCGTAGCGGGCGGATGCGCGTAGCATCGCCCGCTTCATTCCGTCCCCACACGCCCGCGGCCCGGCACCTCGCTGTCGGCCGAGCCTCACTATTGACGCCATGCCCACCGGACTCCCCAGTTGTTTGCCCTGTCTTAGCCCCACTCGCGTCGCCCCCGCCTCCCCCGAACCCGAACATCGCGAATCGCCGACCCCGCTCGCCGAGGATTTTGACCGTGCGCAGCAAGCCGCTGTGCAGGCCAGCATGACGGCCGACGCGCTGCCGGGGCTGTCGGCGCAGGCGCTGGCTCGCACGACCGGCGGCGCGCCGAGGGAGACGATCGCGCTCGGGCCAATACCCTTAGCTCGCCGCTCGTCTGCGCCTGCCGCCCCCTCCTCGCGGACGTCGACCGTCGACGCTCCCGTCTTCACGATCGATATGTTCTCGGGCTCGGGTGCCGATCGTGCGCAGCGCATCTTCGACATGCTCTGGCAGGAGGTGGCCACGCCGGCATTGCGAGCACTGGGAACCCCGCCCGCATCTGACGAATGGCGCGACCAACTGGAGCAACTCAGGCAACTGTGGTCGGAGGCCCCGCACGAGCCGGGCAGCGCGGTAACGCACCCGTGGCACGACACCTTGCGCGCCCATCTGCACAGGCACGCCAGAATGCTTGCACTGCGCGGCTTCGACGTAAAAGATGTGACCAACCAGCTCGAAGTGCTCTTGCTCGAACAGCGCCCCGGATTTTCGTGGCGCTCGTTCTACATCGGCACGGTCCGCGACGCGCTGCCTTTCGCGATTGGCTCCGTCGTCGCCTCGCTGCTTGCGGAATCGACAGATCCCACGCGCTCGCAGGCATGGTTGTGGCCGCCATTGGCGGCAATGGGCGTCGTCCTGATCAACCTGCTCGGCATGGCTGGCTTCAACGCCACCCATTCGCGGCTCCAGAACCGAATCACACGCACCACCCCGGCGCCGGGGCTGGAAGGATTGAGCGCCATCCTCTCCACACCTTATCGCGCCGCCTTTGCACAGGTGCTCGGCTTTGTCTTCTGCTACGGTGTGCTGCGCAACGGTGCCCGCTATGGCATTGAACGTCTCGTGTCGGGCGCGGCACCGGGGCTCCTCGCGCGGCGATTCGGCGATACGCTGCACGCGGCGTTTGAAGTTCCGCTGGCACCGATTCCCGGCCTGATGCTGCTGCCCATGATCCACCAGTTGGGAACGACGCGGCACAACACGAACCTGCAAATCCTCGCGCAACACAACCTCACCGAGTTGATCGATATCGCCCGCCATGAGCCCGCCTCCGGGGATGGGCCCGCAAATCAGGCGTTCTTTCGCGACTTCTCCGCCCTGCTGCGCTCAACCCCGCCCAGACTCATCTGGTTTTCTCTCACGGTCACGTTCTACTATCTCGCGTGGATGGGCGATTTCGCCGCGCATGCGCACGGCAGCAACAACGCCACCCGATTGGACGACGCCCCCTATGTCGGCAACGAAACACTGTCGGCGTCTGACTTGCATTCGCCGAGCCTCGCGGAGGAAGCTCGCGTTGCCGTGATACTCGACATCCTCTACGGTGTCATCGGCCTCATATTCTCGATAGGCCATACTGCCGGACAACGCGAAGACATTCGCACTGCGCACGAACGGCGCGCGCCGCAGCCCAAGATCAGCACCAGCACGGTGACCGACTCCGGGTGGTCTTCCGGAAATACATCGCCAACGCAACTCGATAGTCCGAGCAGCCCCGGCATCGATGAGGTGAACAACAACACGACAACGGACGCCCCCTTTACCTATGCGGCAACGCAACGGCCAAGCACCGCTTCGCCTCGGATCTGCGGCAGGCACGGTGCTGATGACCGGCAACCGAACGCGCGCCCGCTCGGCGCCCGGCGGCATGGCATCACAACGTTGCCGATATCGCTGCGCACGCCGACAGAACGCCAATCGTGGCGAAGCCCCCCCTCGGATGACCCGGACGACGACGTACAGCAATCGACCCCGCTGTAAGGTACCGATGCTGGCGCACTTGCCCTGCTCGCCGTGGCATGGCATCTTGCTTCTCACGCACACCCCGTGTGCGACATGTATTGCCGGACGCGTGTTGACACGCGTCTGCCCCCCTGCCTGCCGGAGCGCCCATGCTTTCCACGACCCCGAGCGAACTTGCCCGTAACCTGCTGGTCATCCTCGTTCTCAGCTTGCTGATGATCGGTACGTTATGGGTGCTGCTCCCCTTTCTGCCGGCCTTCATCTGGGCAGTGACGATCGTCGCTTCCACCTGGCCCTTGCTCGTCGGCCTGCAACGGCGTCTGTGGGGCAAACGGTGGCTTGCGACTACAGTCATGATCTTCGGCATGCTGGTGATCGTTGTCGCCCCGCTGTCCGCCGCCATCGGCACGTTGGTCGGACACGCTTCCGATATCAGCGAGCAAGTCCACTCCATCGGACAACGCGGCCTGCCGATGCCACCCGACTGGCTCGCCCGCATCCCGGTCGTCGGCCAGCGCGCCAGCGACGAGTGGCAGGCACTGGCGGTCGCCGGTCCCGGCGGGCTCGTCGCCAGAGTTCAGCCCTATGCCGTCAGGGCCGCTTCCTGGGGATTCTCCAAGCTGGGATCGGTCGGTCTGCTCGTGGTCCACCTCGGGCTCACGCTAATCATCTCCGGCATTCTCTTCATGCAGGGCGAGCGCGCCGCGCGCGCGCTCATCCGCGTGGCGAGACGTCTGGGGGGCGATCGCGGTGAGGAGTCGGTACGGCTTGCGGGCATGTCGATTCGTGCGGTGGCGCTTGGGATCGTGGTCACGGCCGTGTCGCAGTCGCTGCTCGGCGGTCTGGGGCTGTGGCTGACAGGGGTGCCGCTGTCCGGCTTCCTGACGGCGCTGATGCTGGTGCTGTGTATCGCCCAGATCGGCCCGTTCCCCGTGCTGCTATCGAGCGTTGCCTGGCTCTACTGGCAGGGCAGCCCGACGCTCGCGACGCTGCTGTTGGTGCTCTCGGTATTCATCGGCATGCTGGACAACGTGATGCGCCCGATACTCATTCGCCGGGGTGCCGATTTGCCGATGACGCTGATTCTCGCGGGTGTGCTTGGCGGGATGCTTACGCTCGGGATCGTTGGCCTGTTCGTCGGGCCCGTGATTCTTGCCGTGACCTACACCTTGCTGAACGCCTGGATCAACGACGGGCTCAATCGTGCGCCGTTGGCGCCCGGCGTGGCGCCGCCGGCCTCTGCGGCGTCCACTGCCTCTGCGTCCGATGTGCCATCGCCGGTCGATACCCCCGTGAAAGTGGCGGAAGCACCTGGAGAGAAACGCTCCTGATCGCAGCGGCGGGTGATCTGAACCTGTGACGCAAACCGGACACATTTTTCGGACGGCTTCACCTGTCGCCCCCCGCCGCAACATGGCTAAATATCTCCCGTATTCACACGAATCCGGGAGATATCAAATGCCGCACACCCCATCCTCAACCCCTGCCCCGGCCCTTGCCTGCGCGCGGCGTTCGCTGCGCGTACCTCGCCGCGCTCGTCTGGGCGATCCGCCCCTGCTGCGCCGGGTCGGGAACGAACTCGCCTACACGCCAACGCGTTGCCGCGTGACTGCGAGCCTGATCGTCAGCCGTACCGATCCCTGGTGGCAGCGTCTGTCGCCGGCACGTCCGACTGAGCCTTGCCGGCACGAAACACCACCGGCCCCACAAACGACAAACGCGCCGGCCGGCGAACCGGCACGACGCGTTGCGCGCACGTGAGTCGGCATGCCCGGTGTACACCCCGGGCGCCATGCCAACCGAACCTGACTGAACCTATCGAGCCTTCGCGGGGAGAATCTTGCCCGAGACTTCGCCGAAGCCGACGCGGTAGCCGTCCCCCTGGCACCAGCCCGCCATCACGACAGTGTCGCCGTCTTCGATGAACGTGCGTTTCGCGCCGCTGGACAGCGTAATCGGGTGCTTGCCGTTCCACGTGAGTTCGAGCAGGCTGCCGAACGAATCCGGCGTCGGGCCGCTGATCGTGCCCGAGCCCATCAGGTCGCCAACGCGCACGTTGCAGCCCGAGACGGTGTGGTGAGCGAGCTGTTGCGCCATGCTCCAGTACATATGGCGGAAGTTGGTGCGGCAGATGGACGTCGCCTGGGCGTCACCCTCGGCTTGCAGGAGGACTTCCAGCTCGATGTCGAACGCGTGCTTGCCCTGCTGCTGCAAGTACGACAGCGGCTGTGGGTCTTGCGCCGGACCGGCAACGCGGAACGGCTCGAGCGCTTCCATCGTCACCACCCACGGCGAGATGGACGTGCCGAACGTCTTCGCGTTGAACGGGCCGAGCGGCACGTATTCCCACTGCTGGAGATCGCGCGCCGACCAGTCGTTGAGCACCACCATGCCGAAGATCGCGGCTTCTGCGTCTTCCACGCTCAGCGACTCGCCCAGCGACGTCTCACGGCCCACGATGAAGCCGGTTTCGAGTTCGAAGTCGAGCTTGCGGCAGCCGTCGAAAATCGGACGCGGCTGGTCGGGCAGCTTGATCTGTCCGTTAGGGCGATGCAGCGGCGTGCCGCTCACAACCACCGAGCTTGCGCGGCCGTTGTAACCGATGGGGATCTCCAGCCAATTCGGCAGGAGCGCGTTGGCCGGATCACGGAACATCGTGCCGACGTTGGTCGCGTGCTCTCTGGACGAATAGAAGTCGGTGTAGCCCGGCACTTGCACCGGCAAGTGCAGCGTGGCCTGTGCGAGAGGCACGAGCGCTTGTGCGCGCAGCGTGGCGTTATCGCGCAATGCGGCGTCGCCGTCTGCGGCGAGCAGCGATGTCAGTCGAGCGCGCGTGGCACGCCAGGCAGCACTGCCGAGCGACACGAAAGCGTTGATGGACGGCTGAGCGAAAACGGCCGTGTCGGCGGCCTTGAGCACGCCGGCGGCTTCGAGGGCCGCCAGGTCGAGCACCTGATCGCCGATGGCCACGCCAACGCGCGGCGTCGGCTGCGACGCGGTGCTGAACACGCCATACGGCAAGTTTTGCAGCGGGAAATCCGTCACGCCAGTGTTGGCGGACGCGACCCAGCTTTGCGGGAGTGCAGACATGTGGAGTTCCTTCATCGGGGTAATGCGTCGGCCGGCCCTGCGCGTAAGGTGCGCGGGGCCGGCCGTCTCAGGGATAGGGAGCGTCGTGGTGCGAGGCCGCTTACTTCTGGTTCGGATTGAAATGCTTCTTCAGCCCTTGCCAGCAGGTGTAGTAGTTGTCCTGCAACTGCTTGGTTTGCAGCGCGAAGCGCGTCGGGTGAATGACCGCCGGCGTCTCGAACATGAAGGCCATCGTCGCATCGACCTTGTGCGGCTTGCTCGTGTCGGCCGCAGAGGCCTTCTCGAACGTCTCCGCATCGGGGCCGTGACCGGACATGCAGTTGTGCAGACTCGCGCCGCCGGGCACGAAGCCTTCGGCCTTGGCGTCGTACACCCCCTGGATAAGCCCCATGAACTCACTGGCGACGTTGCGGTGGAACCAGGGCGGACGGAACGAGTTCTCCATCGCCAGCCAGCGCGGCGGGAAGATCACGAAGTCGATGTCGTCCACGCCCGGCGCATTGCTTTGCGATTGCAGCACGAGGAAAATCGACGGATCCGGGTGGTCGAAGCTGATCGAGCCGATCGTGTTGAAGCGGCGCAGATCGTACTTGTAAGGTGCGTAGTTGCCATGCCAGGCCACAACGTC
>NZ_JAELTP010000551.1 GCF_016428915.1 Pandoraea sp. ASV26 | reverse complement strand
TCCTCGAACAGAGCTGCTAGACTTAGAGCCAGCGCCTCCATCTCGACCCCCTTTGTCTTTCTTCACCTTCTCGTCCTTCTTTCTCTCCTGCTGCCGCTTCTTCTTCTCCTCTCTCTTCTGTCTCCTCCGGTCGTTGTCCGCGGAATTGTCTGGGTTAGGTAGTATCACAGAGCCACCATTGGGGCGCCAGTGGAGTATATACCATGCACGTTGGCTACGCAACGTGGCATTGGATAGTCTGATAGTCACATGAGGGTCTGTATTAGGATCGTGTTGGCTGGTCGTCGGGTGCAGGCCGTTCCTACGCGTAATAAGTGGTGACGCTTCTTACTGTTGGACGCACAAAGATACTCACAGAACATGGGCCTCATCGAAGTGAATGGCACCGAGAGTCGCATCTGTCTCTTATACACATCTCCGAGCCCA
>NZ_JAELTP010000550.1 GCF_016428915.1 Pandoraea sp. ASV26 | reverse complement strand
ATATTTGCACTCTCCGGTTGAGGGCAATACCGCTCCACGTTTTAATATCTTTCAAGAAGTTTTGGGCATGTGCCTTGCGGCTTCTCGCAACGACCAGCGGTGGGGGGTTCTTAGCCTTAATGGTCTGCTCAATGGGAATGGGGCTATTTTCAGACCACAGACGATGTACGCGGAAGATGGGAGGATGAAATTCGTAGAGGATGTTGGGCTCGGACAGATTATCAAGCGCCGTGTTGATAGCAGTACGCACAATAGGTTGCTGTCCCTTTTTCAAGCCGTACCATTCCATAACAAGCTTCCAAGCGTCATCAGGAAACAAAGTAAATGAATCAAGGTCAGCATCCGGTCTGAGACGGGTGAAGAGTGTGCCGTCCGGCTGCGTCAAGATGTCCTGAATGATATCTGAGTTGTCGACAGGACCAAGTGG
>NZ_JAELTP010000549.1 GCF_016428915.1 Pandoraea sp. ASV26 | reverse complement strand
GATGTAACCTGGTCCTGCTGCGCATAATGTTCTTGATGCTTCGGTCTTCGGTCGCTGCCGGTCGCCCGCTTCTGCCAAAGAAATTTAGTTCGTAACTTATCCATCGACGCTGTGCTGTTTGAGCAAGACAACGCGGGAAAAGACCAAAAATGGTACAAGCAAGAATCAGGTGGTAATGCTGGAAAAGAAGTGCTTTGCGCGGAACGTCAGCCTCGTTCGGCGAGGCCCTTTCATTGCTAGTACAGCCACGAATAGGCGCTAGCAGGCCAGCCACGATGGAGTGACGACCTGCTGTGGGCGGGCTACTGCGGACCGAACCGCGACGTTGTGCGCTAACCAAGCCACAGCGCTTCGACACGGGCTACCTATGTCAAGCAAGAGACGATTTGAATAACGTAAGCTATAAAAGCGGGGAGAAGTACTGGAC
>NZ_JAELTP010000548.1 GCF_016428915.1 Pandoraea sp. ASV26 | reverse complement strand
TGCGAAATCAGCGCAACCAACCAAAATCAGCGGCCGCGATTGAAGTCGTCGACGGCTTCGCTTTGCGTTCCTGTCCCTTGTCAAGATGGGAAAGGAAAGACTTGAAGAAAGCAGGGACACGAGCATGGGCGCAGCAGAGCACTGGGCAGCGCGAACCGGGGGTAATATGAGATTCGCACTGACGTGCACCCTGGTAGGAAGGTGACTAGTATTGGCTGGGCAAGGCTTGGTTGTTAGTTTGGGTGATCCGCACTGGCTGACGGCGTTGGCCTTGTTTCCACTTGCTCGGATGGGTTGAAGATGAGGGTGGACCCGGGCCTAATTTGGTTGTTGCTGAATGATTACTCGTACTTGAATGATTTGAATTTCTTTCTTCTGCGCGGAGTCGTCCCAGCAGTCGGGGAGGTCGTTCTCGGGCGCCATGATGA
>NZ_JAELTP010000547.1 GCF_016428915.1 Pandoraea sp. ASV26 | reverse complement strand
TTATCTCGCAACGTATCGGCGAAAACAAATGCGCCTCTCGCAGTTTCATAGGTCATCGTCTCTCCTTTTCCATACGGCTGCGCTTTTGCAGTATGGTGAGCTCTTATCCCATCTTATCGAAGCCACACTATGAGCCAACGGCGAGACAAGAGTCGAGCATACCATCCAGCATATCCATATCTTGGTCTTCAGCACCATCCCACCAAGCTTCATTATCAATATCCATAGCATCTTGGTGTCCGTTTGTGAGCTCGACGCTGTTACCGTTCGCCATTCCAACGCCTATTTCCTCGACGCGGCCAGTTGGTTCGTAGCCGTCTATCCAGGTATAATCGTTCCAATTTTCGAGCTCTCCTTCTCGGTAGCCGCACAATATTTGTGTTGTGAGGACAGGGAACTGTGACATGCCCGAATCCGCAATCTCTAGC
>NZ_JAELTP010000546.1 GCF_016428915.1 Pandoraea sp. ASV26 | reverse complement strand
GGAGAAGACCTCGTTGAGGCTAAGAGGAGCGTCGAAGGGCTGGGGGAAGGGCTTCTGGTCGAGCTTGGAGCGGATGTAGGAAGAGTGACGAGCCTCGACCGTGAGGATGGAGCCAGCAGCGGTGAGGTAGGTCTTGCTCATGATGTCGGCGGCAGCGCCGAGGTAGGCGGAAACACCGACACCCTCAAGGATGGAAGCGGTGGCGACAAAGGTGTTGACATCGTTGTAGCCAAAGTCGTAGGTGCAAGCCTCGACGGGGTCGGCACCAGCGGCTGTAGGGAGCGTGTGAGTAGATTTGTTCTTTTGATGAGACTTTTGTGAAGTTTGGTTCTAAGCTTACCAGTAAGACCGGCAGTGAGGAAAGCAACGTGAGCAGCCTCGTCGGAAGCAATGGTCTTGAAGTTGCCGTAGACAGTGGCGTCGAAGCC
>NZ_JAELTP010000545.1 GCF_016428915.1 Pandoraea sp. ASV26 | reverse complement strand
CCAGAGCAGTAGCCTTGCCCGCGGCAAAAGCCGCCAGCACTGGTGTCTTGCTTAGCCAGAACGCTGGGCACCCCCAGTTCTCCATGACCATCTCAATGGTCTTCTCTCGCGCCTTGGGTGTATTCCATGGAGCTTCAGTAATCAGGAGCGGGTTCTCCTGCAGCGGCTTTTCTTGCGATTCGACTTCCTCCATCGCGACATCGCCTTCATTGTCACCCTCCTTGGGTTCGTCGTTCAGACCGTTCTTGGATGGCGGCGTCGCGCGCTCAGGCTGCAGACGCTTGATGAGCATGTGCTCCCACATCTTTGACGCCGTATCCCATTCTTCAACGACGCTATCGCGGTTCATGTAGTTGCGAATCTCAAAATCGGCGCGCGGTACGATGCACTCGTCGCCAAACACATCCTTGGGCGGGTCGCTCTTGACG
>NZ_JAELTP010000544.1 GCF_016428915.1 Pandoraea sp. ASV26 | reverse complement strand
AGTAAATTCATAAGAAAAGACTTAAATACGGCCAGATCCATAGTGCCTTTATATACCTCCTTATAGATAACCCTTTTAATAGTATATATAGGTAGAAAAGACACTCTATCTCCTTAATAAAATAGCTTTATTTATACTAGTATCTTACCTATTAGAGTATATCCTTTTTTCGGTATTACTATCTTATAATTATCCCTAGACTTATTAATATAGATTATCTAATTAGGTTTAAAGTAGCCTCTTCTATAGATCTAATCGTCTTAGTAGTCTTAATTTTACTCTTTAGCTTTAGTAATTATATTCTTTCTTATCTACTTTACGCCTTAACTAATTATAGCCCAAGAGATATAATAGCCGTATAAGCTATATAGGTAATTAGCCTAGGTTTATTAGCTTAAACTAGGATACTATTATAGCTAATACTAAAT
>NZ_JAELTP010000543.1 GCF_016428915.1 Pandoraea sp. ASV26 | reverse complement strand
CGGATATTGTGGGTATTGGTTTTTGACTCTATCGCTTTTATTTACTCTGTCGCACTTGGTTTCTTTCCGTGCTTACATATACTTTGTAGTTGGCTGTCGTAATCTTTTAAGTAGAAAATGGAAACCGTCTTCAAAGGGCGGGAGTGCACAGTAAGCCAAGTAAAGTAAGATGGAACGAGCGAAGTCCACGGTTAATTTTGCTCCTACTTCCATGTTGTAAAATTATTCGCAGAAGATGTAAAAAAGGTATGAGTCAAATATCGCGTTTCAAAATCTCAAAGAGAGATTGAATCAACGTCCGCCATCCACGTTGTTTGGCGGCGACTTACACGCGACCCAGGGATTTCCTAAAATGGCAATCGACCCAAACGCGATTAGGTAATCCAAATTCTGGCAACAAACAAAACCACATCGGCAAGCCGGCAAAG
>NZ_JAELTP010000542.1 GCF_016428915.1 Pandoraea sp. ASV26 | reverse complement strand
CTTCTACGGCATCGCCAAGACCCTCGGCATGATCGTCTTTTCCGTGTGGTTGGTTGAAAAGGTGGGCCGACGCAACGGTCTCATCTGGGGTGCCTTTATCGGATCTCTTCCCATGTGGTATATCGGAGGATACGTAATGAAGGCCGACCCGGCGGCTAATTCTGCTGCGGGCAACATTGATCGCAACGGATGGGGATACTTGGCCATGGGTATGTTTCCACCAACTGTAGCTTTCCACACGACCAACAGCTAACCCAAAGCAGTCTGCGTCTACCTTTACGGTTTCATCTACTGTGCTACTTGGCAGGGAATCACTTGGGTATACTGCTCGGAGATCTTCCCAATTGGTAAAGAAACGAGCCCCAACATCCTCAAATAGAAAACCGTGGAAATATTCACTAACACTTTGCCTTTTAGATATCCGTATGC
>NZ_JAELTP010000055.1 GCF_016428915.1 Pandoraea sp. ASV26 | reverse complement strand
AGCTCAAGAAGCTCGAAGAGCGCGCCGGGCAGCCGTTGCTCGTGCGTTCGCGCAAGGGCATGCGCCCGACCCCGGCCGGCACGCGATTGCTCGCCTATGCGCGGCAGATCGCGGCGCTGTCCGAAGCGGCGTTCGAAGATCTGCAAGGCGTGCTGCTCGACGGCGAGTTGCGCATCGCCATCACGGATTACTACCGTCCGCACGATGTCGGCCGCGTCCTCAAGCGGTTCACCACGTTGTATCCGCGCCTGCGTCTGCATGTGAGCGCGATGCAAAGCGCGCAGATCGAGCGCACCGCATTGACCGGCGAACACTTCGACGTGGGGCTGGCGTTACGCCTGATGAACGAGGATGTCGGCCGAGGCGCCAAAGCGCTGGGCTATCGAACGCCGGGTACGCTGGTGCGCCGCGAGCGTCTCGTGTGGGCGATGTCGTCGACGCTGGCCGAGCCCGTTGGCGAACCGCTGCCGCTGGTGACGTTGCCGCCGTCGTGCGCGCTGCAAAGCCTGGTGCTCGGCGTGCTCGAGCGTCACAAAGTGCCGTATCGCGTTTCGCACTCGGCCGCGGGCGTGGCCGGCATGCAGTTGGCACTCGGCGCGGGGTTGGGCATCTCGTGCCTGAACGAGTCGGCGCTCACGCCCGATCTCATCGTGTGCCCGCCGTCACTCGGTCTGCCGCCACTGCCGCGTGCGGAATTCCATCTGCTGCCCGGACGCGCCAATGAGACCGACCTGATCCGCCACGCCCGCAATGCGCTGCTGCGGCTCTTCGCGTGATACCTTTGCCCCCTGATCCCGATTTTGTCCGCATATTGCGGTTGCCGTCATGCCGGAAGCCACCCCGATTCGTCTGAATTTCAACACCCGCCGCGCGCTGCTGTTCGCGCTGACGGCCGAGCGTCTGTCGGCATTCTACGAGCATGGACAATGGATGACGGACAAGCAGGGCGCCACGCTCGCGCAGATGTGGCTATCGCGCTCGAAGCTGCAATTGCCGCTGGAAGAGCGGCGCCTGCTCTCGACGCTGAGCGACGATTTTGCGCGCGAGCTGGCCGGCACACTCTCTCGCGAGGCTGGCCTTTACACCGCGCATGAAATGACGGAATCGCTCGACGCGGACTATGCGTACGCGTCGGCCGTGGCGCAGGATCTGCTCGAAGACTGCACGCGACGCCTCGTCGAGGCGGGCGTTACGGAATAGCCGGCATCACCCGCAGCGAAGCGCGCTGCGGCGGCTGCGGCGGCTGCGGCGGCTGTAGCGGCTGTAGCGACTGTGGAGACGACGTGTCGCCATCAAGCGACGGCGCCGCGTTCCTGCACCAGCACCCAGGGCGCCACAACAACGGCCCACAGCTCCGGCGTGCGCGCCGCGAAATCGGTCGCGTGCTCGGCTTGCATGCGTTGCACCACGCCCGACGAGAGCCACTGCGACACGGTCTCCTTATCGTCGTTGGCGAGCGCCTCGGCGACCGACACGAGGTCGACACCGGGGCCAACGTACAGCAGCACGCCGCGTGCAAAAAACGACTCCAGATCTTTCCAGTCGATCTTGGCGGTTTCACTGAGCAGACGCAGATAGACTTCACTCGCCCCTGATGCAGCGTTTTGAAGGGTTTGATCTGATTTGGGGGGCTTGGGCGAATCCATGACAGCGGGGCTCCGGGCAGCGCAGGCCGGTAAACGGCGGCGTGCGGAAAAGCGTGAATGACGAAAACCCGCATTGTAATGCGCCCCGGCGTGCGTGACGGTGGTAGCATCGGAACCCCACGTATGACGTTGGTGTCGCAGTGAGAGGGCGCCGCCGCTGCGTGGTGGCTAACGTTTTACCGAGGAACCGCATGTCCAAACAAAAAACCGATCCCAAGCTGGAACAAGCCCTGACGCGCGGCGATCTCGCCATGCGCCAGATCAACTCTGCCCGTGCAACTGCGCTGTTGCGCGCGCTTGGCGAGATGATCGTGGCAGCGTCGGCGACGATCGGCGTCGAAGCGGTGGTAGACGTGCCCAACGGCGACAAAGTCTACGATCCGGAAGACGGTGTGTGGCCGCAGGCACTTGTCCTGTCGTTCGACGGCCCCATCGACGAAGCCGAAGAAGAAGAACTGCGCACCGTGCAGTTGATCGCCGACAAGCATCCGGAGACTTTCCAGGTGGTGTGGCATCGTGCCGATGGCAAGATGGGTCGCCATGAAGCGCGTCCGCTCGCGATGGTCGCCTTCCTGACCG
The DNA here is from genome assembly GCF_016428915.1 of Pandoraea sp. ASV26. Taxonomy (GTDB): domain Bacteria; phylum Pseudomonadota; class Gammaproteobacteria; order Burkholderiales; family Burkholderiaceae; genus Pandoraea. Next base: position 35,855 of record NZ_JAELTP010000055.1, on the reverse strand, counting down.
ACGTCGAAGTGCCCTGGCTCGACGACGACGCCTGATCCCGCATCGACACTGACACCTGACCCCACGAGGGGCAGCATCACCGCTGCCTCTCGTGGTGCGTTGCGTACCGACCGCCGCCCGAGGCTCACGCCCGGGCGGCGGTGTCGTCTGATCGATCGCCTGATGCGCTCGTCAACTCATCGATCGGGCCTGTGCCAGACCGCAATCAAGAGTCCTGCCGCGATACAGGCGGCGCCCAGCATGCCTGCATGACTCAACCGGTCGCCAAAAAGTAAAAATCCAAAGCCTGTGGCAAATAGCGGATCGCTGGTCTCGATGATCTGCACTTTGCTGGCCTGTCCTCCCGCCACCGCTCGCGTGGTGAAATAGAAGCCACCGATCGTCGGCAGCAAGACCAGCCCGCACAGGGTTATCCATGTGAAACCATCAGGTATCGCGAATCCCTCATTCACGAGTGGCATCAGGAGAAAGACACTTCCGAAGCCGAATAGCCAGACGAGCTGCGGTAATCCCGCACCGATCCTGAACCACTTGGAGAGGAAGATGAACAGCGCGTAGCCGCAGCCGCCCGCCAACGCCAGGGCGATGCCGGACAAACTCCCGGTAACGGCATGCTCGAAGAGACTCATCAGGCCCACACCCAAGACGATCGCAGCGAAGGCGATGACTTTCCGGCGAGTGATCGTCTCCCCAAGCAACAGGCCGGATAACGCGATGGTGGCACCGCCGGCGGCATACGTCAGGAAGGAAACCAGCGGGATTGACGCTTGTGCGAACGCCTTCGTCTCGAAGTAATACAGGCCGAAGATTCCCAGAAACGAGAGACAGGCAAACTGAGGCCAGCGCTTGGCAAGGCTGATCGTTTGCGTAGTTAGCTGCCGTCGACAGGCGCAGAGTGCGCAGACCAGCAGGAACGCGCCGAAGCACTTCCAGAAAGCGATCATCGCGGGCGTCGCACCCTGATCGAATCCGACCCGCGTCAACACGCCGATCGTGCCATTAAGAAGGGCGGCGACCAGCGCGCAGGTCTCTGGCCCGTAGCTTGTGCGATGGGAAAAGCGCATATCCGATATGAAGTAAACCGCGCGTTGAGCTTGCGGCGCGCCGTCAGGGCGTCGAAGGTGTTTTTACGAAGTTGATAAAGGACACGCGAGTCTTCCTGTCCGATGAAGCGTAGCGATCGACACGTGAAACGTCGGAATCAACCGGACTCGGCTTGAGGGATCGTCTGGCCGCAACGAGAAAGACAGGCGACTCGGATGCAGGGATTTGCTATGCCGGACGGTCAATCGCCCGCACATCACACGCCGAGGGGGAAGCGCGCACCGAATTTGACTTCGCATTCTGCCAGCGGAAACCGGCCAGCAGAATGCGATTCGGTGCGAAAAGTCAGATTTCAGAATTTTCGGATGACTTATTTTTCTCTGGGTCGTCCGTCAAACTCGTCCGTCAAACGCATGACGGCATCGCGTGCGCCCAGATCAGATCGACGCCAGCGCAAACGTGCTGCCCGTCGCGATCTTGTCGATGGCGCCGCCCTGCCTGAAATGCAACGCGTCGAACTCGCCGAGCACCGTGGCGTTCTCGCCCTGCACGTGCAGCGCCGTGCCTTCCGGAATGCCGACAACGCTCTCATCCGGATTGATCGCCAGATACTCGGCCAGACGTTCCTCACGCGACTCCCCGTTATGCCCCGCCGGTTTGCCGCTGATGAAGTGCGGATTCACCTGGAACGGAATCAGGTTCAGCGCCTTGAGCGTGGGCGGCTCGACGATGGGCATGTCGTTGGTCGTGCGAATGGTCGGGCAGACGACGTTCGCCCCCGCGCTCCACCCCACGTACGGCATGCCGGCATTCACGCGCTCTCGCAGCAAACCCACGATGCCCGCGTTGTACATGCGATCAAGCAACGCGAACGTGTTGCCACCGCCCACCACAACGGCTTGCGCCTGTTCGATCGCCGCGCGCGGATCCTTGTGGCGATGAATCGATTCGAGCACATACCCCAGCCGATCGAACGTCGGCTTCACGCGCGCTTCGTACTCGTCGTAGCTGAAGGTAATGCCCCCGGCGTAGGGCACGAACAGGACGCTTTTCACACGATCTCCGAGCACCGCGTGCACCTGATCGTCGGCGTGTTCCAGAAAGCCCAGGTTGCCCTTGCGGGAGCTGCTCATCATCAAGATCTGTTTCACGACTCATGCCTCCTCGGCAGATGTTTTCGGGGGACGCCCGGTGACGGCCCACGGCGCGCTTCCGGTGCAAACGATGAGTGTACCCGTCACGCCGACCGGCGCATTCCCTCATGCCCGCATTTCCCACCGCCGCGCCGCCGGCGTCACCCTTTCGCAGGGCGACGCGCCCGTTTCCCATCAAGTGAAACGCCATACCGAATGCTGCAACTGCACGGCGAAAATCGGGCATCGGACGCAAAGCCTTGTGGCGCCGATGTCATATGCCAATCCTTATGCCACCTATAAGCTACGGGCGTGTCACGGCTCGAAATCCCGGGTTTCCGAGCGACCGGAGAACGATTACACTCAGACTCTTATATAAGACTGCCCCTTAACGTCTGTCCTGCTGAAGATCTGTCCGGCGAAGCATGCGTCGGTGCGAGCGTCAGGAGATCGGACGAAATCGCGTCAACCTGGTTTTCAAACTCGAGTACAGCATCATGACTTCCACTTCCCAGCGTGGCGGCCTGACGGTCGCAGACAATCTGATCGCGTTCATCGAAAAGGAAGCCCTGCCGGGCACCGGCGTCGATGTCGATGCGTTCTGGAAAGGCTTCGACGCCATCGTCCATGACCTCGCCCCGAAGAACCGCGCCCTGCTCGCCGAGCGCGACCGTCTGCAAAGCGAACTCGACGGCTGGCACCGCGCCAACCCGGGCCCGATCGCCGACGCCGCCGCTTACCGCGCGTTCCTCGAAAAGATCGGCTATCTGCTGCCCGCGCCCGCCAGCGTCAAGGCCACCACCGCCAACGTCGACTACGAAATCGCCGAACAGGCCGGCCCGCAGCTCGTCGTGCCGCTCTCCAACGCCCGCTACGCGCTGAATGCCGCGAACGCGCGCTGGGGTAGCCTGTACGACGCGCTCTACGGCACCGACGCCATCCCCGAGACGGACGGCGCCGAGAAGGGCACCGGCTACAACCCGAAGCGCGGCGAGCGCGTGATCGCCTTCGCGCGCGGCTTCCTCGATCAGGCGGCTGCGCTGGCTGACGGCTCGCATAAGGACGCCACCGGCTATCGCGTCGAGCACGGCAAGCTCGTCATCACGACCAAGACCGGCGAGACCGCACTGGCCTCACCGGCGCAGTTCATCGGCTATCAGGGCGACGCTGCCGCGCCCACGGCCGTGCTGCTCAAGCACAACGGCCTGCACTTCGAGATCCAGTTCGACGCCAGCCACCCGATCGGCAAGACCGACGCGGCCCACATCAAGGACGTGCTCGTCGAAGCCGCCATCACGACCATCATCGATTGCGAAGACTCGGTCGCCGCCGTGGATGCCGACGACAAGGTCGACCTCTATCGCAACTGGCTCGGCCTGATGCAAGGCACGCTGACGGAAAATGTCGAGAAGGGCGGCAAGACGTTCACGCGTCGCCTGAACGCCGACCGTGAATACACCGGCGCCGACGGCAAGCCCGTGAAGCTGCACGGCCGCTCGCTGCTGTTCATCCGCAACGTCGGCCATCTGATGACCAACCCGGCGATCACCGATCGCGAAGGCCGCGAGATTCCCGAAGGCATTCTCGACGGTGTCGTCACCGTGCTCGCCGCGCTGCATGACCGCAAGCATCAACTGAACTCGCGCACCGGCTCGATCTACATCGTCAAGCCGAAGATGCACGGCCCGGCCGAAGTGGCCTTCGCGGACGAACTCTTCAGCCGCATCGAAGACCTGTACAGCCTGCCGCGCAACACGCTCAAGATGGGCATCATGGACGAGGAGCGCCGCACCAGCGTGAACCTCTCAGCCTGTATCGCCGCCGCCGCCTCGCGCGTCGCGTTCATCAACACGGGCTTCCTGGATCGCACGGGCGACGAAATGCACACCGCGATGGAAGCCGGTCCGATGATGCGCAAGGGCGACATGAAGTCGTCGGCATGGATCACGGCCTACGAGAAGAGCAATGTGCTCGTGGGTCTGGCCGCAGGCCTGCGCGGACGCGCACAGATCGGCAAGGGCATGTGGGCCATGCCGGATCTGATGCACGCCATGCTCGAGCAGAAGATCGCGCATCCGAAGGCCGGGGCGAACACCGCCTGGGTGCCGTCGCCGACCGCTGCCACGCTGCACGCCCTGCACTATCACATGGTCGACGTGCAGGCCGTTCAGCAGGAACTCGAGAAGATCGATTACGCGAAGGAACGCGACACGCTGCTCACGGGCCTGCTGACGGTGCCGGTCGTGGCCAAGGCCGAGTGGAGCGCCGAGGACATCCGCAAGGAAATCGAGAACAACGCGCAGGGCATTCTCGGTTACGTCGTGCGCTGGATCGATCAGGGCGTGGGCTGCTCGAAGGTGCCGGACATCAACGACGTGGGCCTGATGGAAGACCGCGCCACGCTGCGCATTTCGAGCCAGCATCTGGCGAACTGGCTGCGTCATGGCGTGATCACGCGCGAGCAGGTCGAAGAGACGCTCAAGCGCATGGCGGCCGTGGTCGACAAGCAGAACGCGGGCGACAAGCAGTATCGTCCGATGGCGCCGAACTTCGACGACTCGCTGGCGTTCAAGGCCGCCAGCGCATTGGTGTTCGAAGGGCTGACGCAGCCCAACGGCTACACCGAGCCGCTGCTGCACAAGTACCGTCTCGAACTGAAGGCGAAGCAACGCGGGTAATCGGTTGAAGCCGGCGGTGTACGCCACCGGTTGAAGCCCGCGACCGAGAGAGTCGCCCGACGATAGGTCAGGCCGCACAGGACTTATCATCAGACGCCCGACGGGGTACCCTGTCGGGCGTCTTTGTTTTTTCAGGAGCCGGCCCGCGCATGGACCCCGCCATCGCCCTGCAACGCGCCGAGCGGCGTGCCCTGTCCTTCCTGCTGGGCGCGCTGGCGATCTTCATCGCCACGCTCTTCATGCCCGAGCACTTCGTCACCGGCTGGATTCGCGCGGCCGCCGAAGCCGCCATGGTCGGCGGACTCGCCGACTGGTTCGCCGTCGAAGCGCTGTTCCGGCGCATTCCGATTCCCGGCCTCGCCCGGCATACGAACATTCTCATCCGCAAGAAAGACGCCCTCGGTGACGGTCTCGCCCGCTTCGTGCGCGAGAAGTTTCTCGACACGCCTTCGGTAGTCCGGCTCATCCAGCAACAGAATCCGGCGGATGTCGTCGCGCACTGGCTCGGCTCGCCCGAGAACACGCGTCAATTGAGCGCGGTGCTGGTGAAGGTGGCAGGCGGTGTGCTCGACGTGATGGACGAGCGCCACGTGCAGGCGTTCATTCGCCGTGCGCTCGACACCATGATCGACCGGCTGGACCTGTCGCAATCGGCCGCCGCCATGCTGGACACGCTCACGCGCGACGGCCGCCATCAGGCGCTGCTCGACGAGACACTCGACTACCTCGTCGAACTGCTGAACGAACCGCAAACGCGCGAATTCATCTCGGCGCGCATCGTCGAGTGGCTCAAGACCGATCATCCGAAGAAAGAGAAAGTGCTGCCGTCGGAGTGGCTCGGCAACAAGGGCTCGGACATGATTTCGGCAGCCATCACGCGTCTGCTCGCGCAGATGGAGGCCGACGAGTCGCATCAACTGCGTCAGGCGTTCGATCGCGCGGTGGCAGGGCTGATCGAGCGACTGAAGCACGACGCCGAATTCCAGGCGAAGCTCGCGTCGTTCAAGACGCAACTCAAGGGCGACTCGGCGCTGAACGCGTACGTGAGCGACCTGTGGAGCGAATGGCGAAGCTGGGTGAAGCGCGACCTCGCGCGCGACGACTCGGTGATCGGCGCCAGGATCACCGGCGCGGCGGCGTGGATGGGTCAGGAACTGGCACGAAGCGAGTCGCTGCGCCATGCGCTCGACGCGCAATTGCTCGATGCCGCCGAGCGCATGGCCCCGGGCTTCGCCGACTTCGTGACGTCGCATATCCGCGCGACCGTGCATGGCTGGAATGCGCAGCATCTGTCGCAGCAGATCCGCCTGAGCGTGGGGCAGGATCTGCAATACATCCGCATCAACGGCACCCTCGTCGGCGGACTGATCGGCGCCGTGCTGTATCTGATCGCGCAGGCCCCGGCGCTGCTCGCGCGCGTCCACTGACCCCCGACACCATCCCGCCGTCAGCCGCGCAGACCGTGCCTCCGGGACGATGTCTGCCCGGCGCCACCGCGCATGATGCTGCGTCGCAACACTGCACCCTATCCCGCAGTCCGAGGCGCCACGCGGCTTCCCCGCTTATATCGATAGGATTTATCGATATATAAAAAATCAAAATTATATTTATACAAGCCTGTTCCCTATAGTTCGGTCCCAGCCGCGCCATCTCTCGCAAGCGCGCAGATGCTTCCCGAACACCTTAGAGAACGCCAAACCTCATGAAGACCACGATTCTGGCCCGTCTGGGCCTTGCCGGCGCATGCGCCGCAATGAGCCTTGCCGCGAACACCGCGCATGCGCAAAGCAACGTCACCATTTACGGCCTGATTTCGGGCGGCGTGGGCTACGTGAGTAATCAGGGCGGCAGCAAGACATGGCAGGCGCTCTCGGGCACCAACCAGAATCCGCGTTGGGGTTTTCGCGGTTCGGAAGACCTTGGTAACGGCACCAAGGCGATCTTCACGCTCGAAGCCGGCTTCAACATCGTGAACGGCACGGGCGCCCAGAACGGTCGTGCCTTCGGCCGTCAGTCGTTCGTCGGTCTGTCGGACACGACCTGGGGTACGTTCACGCTGGGTCGTCAGTACGACACCATTCACGACTACGTCGGCCCGATCATCATTTCGAGCAACGGCGTGAACATTGGCGACAACGACAACGGGTACAACGATATCCGCATGCAGAACTCGGTGAAGTGGGTGAGCCCGACGCTCGGCGGCTTCCACGGCACCGCGCAATACGGCTTCTCGAACTCGGCCACGGGCTTTCGCAACAACAACGCCTACAGCTTCGGCCTCGGCTACAAGTACGGCGATTTCGACTGGAATGCCGCCTACGCGCAGTACAACAACCCGTTCAGCGGCACGAACAACGACGGCGCCATCGCCAACGATTACGCCAGCCCGCTGCTGATCTTCTCGAAGAGCGCCACGCGTGCGAACGTCTACGCGAATCAGCAACGCATCTTCGCCACGGGCGGCTTCTACCGCTGGGGCCCGGCGCTCATCGGCGCAATGTTCTCGGACGTGCAATACACGTACCTCGACGCCTCGCACCTGCATCTTCAGAACTACAACCTGACGCTCAACTACAACATCACCCCGGCCCTCGTGCTCGGTGCGGCGTACGGTTTCACCTCGGGCAAGTACGATGTGATCAATACGCGTCCGCAATGGCATCAGGTGAACTTGCAGGCTGACTACTGGCTGTCGAAGCGCACCGACGTCGCGCTCACGCTCAACGCCCAGCAAGCCGCCGGCGACGCGCAATACGCTCAGCTCTTCGGTTACGCCGCCTCGAGCACCAAGCGCCAACTGGCCGTGACGCTCGGCATGCGTCACACGTTCTGACGAGTTCAGACGCGCGCGAAAACGCGCTGTCTGCGCTTGTCCCCATTGATCACTGCATAGCAAGTTCGACGTCATGGCCAATCTGAACGAACTGACCTCACCGGTCGACACGAGCGCATCGCGCCAGCGCAAGCGCCGCAGCTTCCTGCGCACGTCGCTGGCGGCATCGCTCGCCACGCTGGGTGCCACGGGCGCCGGCAGCGCCTTCGCCGAACTCACCTCGACCGAAGGCGCGGCCCGCCTGGCGGCCGATGGCACGTCGCGCCGCACCGTCATCATCGACTGCGATCCGGGTCAGGACGACGCGATCGCCATCCTCTTCGCGCTGGGCGCTCACGACCAGATCGACCTGAAGGCGCTCACCGCCGTGGGCGGCAACGTGCCGCTGAGTCTGACCGAACGCAACGCCCGCATCGTGCGCGACTGGGCGGACAAGACCGGCACGCTGCCGGTCTACGCCGGTTGCCCGAAGCCGCTCATGCGCGAGCTCATCACCGCCGCGAACGTGCACGGCCGCACCGGTCTTGACGGTGTGACGCTGCACGAGCCGCGCGGCCCGCTCGCCCCGCAGCACGCCGTAACGTACCTGATCGACACCCTGCGCGCGGCCGCGCCGGGCAGCGTGACGCTCGTCGCGCTCGGCCCGCTCACAAACATCGCCATCGCCCTGACCGCCGCGCCCGAAGGCGCCAAGGCCCTGCGCGAAATCGTGTTGATGGGCGGTGCGTGGTTCGAGCGCGGCAACATCACGCCGGCCGCTGAATTCAACATCTATGTCGACCCGGAAGCGGCCAGCATCGTGCTGAGTGCCGGCGTGCCCGTGACCGTGTTGCCGCGCGACGTCTGCGTGAAGGCGCCGATCACACCGCAGCGCATCGCCCCGTTCCGCGCCTTGAAGAATCGTTGCGGCCCGATCGTGGCGGACATTCTCGCGGCGGAAGTGGCCTATCAGAAGGGACGTCGCGGTGTGGAATCCGCACCGATGTACGACCCGTGCACCATCGGCTATCTGGTCGATCCGACGATGTTCGGTGGCCGCCGGGTGAACGTTGCGGTGGAAACGACGGGCCAGCTCACGCTGGGTGAGACGGTCGTGGACTGGAACGGCCGCTCGAAGCGCGCCGTGAACGCCACGTGGATCACCGATGTGGACGCCGATCGCTTCTACGAGACGCTGCTCGCCTGCATCGCTCGTCTGCCGTAAGCGGCGGGCAGAGGAACGTCGGCGTCACGACAGTCAGCACAACGCGGTGGCCCGCAACGGTCGCCGCGTTTTTTGCATGATGGGCAACGCGCAGGCGCTTACGTCGCGAGATGCCTAGCGACCCAGTCGCGGCAGGCGCTGACCTGCGGACCGCGCTCCTTGCCTTCGAGCGACATCAGCGCCACGGTGCGCGTGACACGCGGTGCCGTGACCTCGAGCGCGACGAGCGCCGGGTCGTGCAGATGCAGCGTGTAGAGCCTGGGCAGGATCGCCAGTGCGAGTCCGCTGCGCACCAGCGCGTAAAGCGGCTCGGTGTACTCCATGCGGTACTTCGGTTCGAGCCGCAGATTCTGCGAGCCGCCGGTGCGTTGCAGGGAATCGCTGACGTTGCCGCGTACGAATACCGCGAGGTCGCGCTCGGTGAGCTGTGCCCATGTGACGGACGCCGCCGAGGCGAGCGGATCGTCGCGGCGCGCCACGAGCACGATCTCGTCGTCGAACAGATCGTCGCAGCGAAAGCCGTCGGCACTGGCCGCGTGACCGGCCTCGTCGGCATCGTCGCGCACCCCGACGCCGAGGTCGATTTCACCGCGCGCGAGGGCGGCAACGAGTTCGCTGTTCGGCAGATCGGACAGCGCGAAGCGCACGTTCGGATGGGCCTCGCGCAGCGTGCCGAGCACCGGTAGCAGACGCGCCGCGACAGACGGAATGAAACCGATGCGCACCGTCTGCGCTTGCAGCGTGAAGGTGCTCGTCATGTCGTCGAACGTGCCACGCGCCGCGTTGAGCAGACGTTCGGCGAGCGGCAGGATGGTCGCGCCGGCTTCGGTGAGCGTCAGGCGGTGCGCCGAGCGCTCGAACAACCGGCCGCCCAGCAGGAATTCGATCTGACGGATGGCCGCCGTGAGCGCCGGTTGAGTGACCGAGAGCGCCTGCGCCGCCTGCGTGAAGCTGCGCGAGTGCGCGAGGGCGACGAAGTACTGCACCTGACGCAAGGTAAGCGCGGGCAGGGGAGGGACGTGCGCAACCGGGGGATTTGACGCGTTGGATGGATTCGGCGAACCCGGCGGCGATGCCGGCGCCGATGCCGACGCCGGCGTAGAAGCGGCCGCCTTGGATGCCTTCGGCTCGCTCGCACTGGCCGCAGTGTTCTGGGTACGTCGGGACGAAGTCGCCATGGCGCGCTCCTGTAGTGGCGTCCTGACGAGGCGGCAGGACAGCGGTATCGCGAGACCGCCGGATACACCGGATGCACCGGATACACCGGACATCCGGGAAATCCACGGCCTTCGCAAAGAATAGATTCGAATTATCGAATCATAAGTAATTTCATTTTTTATTTATAGCCGCGTGCACGTAAAGTGCCACGCAAAGACCCACTATTCTTGGCTTATGCAGACCTCCTCTCCTGAGCGCAACACGGCGCGTCCGACGGCTTCCACGTTGCCCCCGGGCGGCTGGCTCGAACGTCGCTTCGCCATCGCCCGGCGCGGCTCCAGCGTGCGCACCGAAGTGCTGGCCGGCATCACCACGTTCCTCGCTGCTGCCTACCTGCTCGTCGTCATTCCGTCGTTGCTCGCCACGGGCGGCATGGATCGCGGCGCGGCCACCACGGCCGTCATGCTGGTCTTCGTGCTGTTCTCGGTGCTGATGGGCATCTACGCGAACCTGCCGTTCGTCGTCGGCCCGGGCATCGGCGGATCGGTCATCGTGGGTGTCACGCTGGCGACCACCGAACACGTGGCCTGGCAGACGGGCATCGCCATCGCCTTCCTGTCCGGCGTGCTGTTCCTGCTGCTGACCCTCATCGGCGCGCGCAGCGTGGTCGCACGCTTGATTCCAACGGCCATCAAGCTCGGTCTGGGCGCGTCCATCGGCCTGTTCATCGCCGTGCTCGGGGTGCGCAACGCGGGCATGGTCGTGGCCAACGCCAAGACCAACGCCTTCGCGCTGGGCGACTTCAGCAAGCCGGGCACGATCGTCGCGCTGATCGGTCTGGGCACGGCCGTGCTGCTGCAAGGTCGCAAGGTGCCGGGCGCCATTCTCTGGTCGATTCTGGTCGCCGCGCTCGCCGGGGTGCCGCTCGGCGTGACGAAGGTGCCCGAGTCGTTCATCTCGCTGCCGCACAGCATTGCGCCGGTGGCCTTCCAGCTCGATCTGCGCAGCGCGCTCACGATTGCGGCGCTGCCGTATCTGTTCGCGTTCTTCGCTGCCGAATTCTTCTCGACGCTGGGCACCACGCTGGCGGTCGGCGGCAAGGCCGGCCTGCTCGACGAGCACGGCAACATGGAGAACATCAACCGCCCGTTCCTCGTCGACTCCATCGCCGCGACCGGCGGTGCACTGCTCGGCATTCCCGCGCTGACAGCACTGGTCGAGTCGGCAGCGGGTGTTGAAGCCGGCGGCCGCACGGGTCTTACGTCGATTGCCGCTGCGCTGATGTTCGCGATGATGTGTTTCTTCGTACCGGTGGCGCTGGCCATTCCCAAGGAGGCCACCGCGCCCGCGCTGATTCTCATCGGCCTGTCGATGTTCAGCACGATCCGTCATGTGCCGTTCGACGATTTCAGCGACGCGTTCCCCGTGCTGGCGATGGTGCTGCTCACGCTGCTCTCGAACAGCTTCGGCACCGGTATTGCGGGCGGTCTGCTGTGCTACGTGCTGGTCAAGGCCCTGATGGGCCGCTTCAGGGAACTGCCGTGGGGTCTGTACGTGCTGGCGCTGCCGCTGGCGTATTACTTCTGGACGGTGGTGGGACGCCACTGAGTGGCACATCGTTCGCCCGGCAGAGGCTTGGTCTGCCGGTGAATTCAAGATAAGACTAGACGTGATGACAGAGACACCGGGCCACGTGCCCGCCGCACGCACCGGCGTGCAGATTCAGGAGGCGCATCGCACGTTCTTCCACGCGATGCCGAAGGTTGAATTGCATTGCCATTTGCTGGGCGCGGTGCGTCACGACACGTTCGTGGCGCTCGCGCAGAAGTCGAACGCGCCGCTCGCGCGTGACGAGATCGACGCCTTTTACACGCGCGGCGAGAAGCCCGTCGGGGTGTTGCGCGTGCTGCGCGCGCTCGATGAGCATCTGCTGACCACGCCCGACGATCTGCACCGCATCGCCTACGAATACCTGGCCGACGCTGCGGCTCACAACGTGCGCTACAGCGAGTTCTTCTGGAACCCGACGGGCACGGTGCGCACGTCCGGCATTCCTTACGCCAGCGCGCAGAGCGCCATCGTCGCCGCCATTCGCGATGCCGAGCGCGATCACGACATCGTCGGCCGTCTCGTGCCGAGCATCGACCGTGAAGCCGACCCGCGCGAAGCCGTCGAAATGGTGGAGTGGATGCGCGCGCACCGTGCCGACGAAGTGATCGGCATCGGCATCGACTATCGCGAAAACGACCGGCCGCCCGAGCTGTTCTGGAAGGCGTATCGCAATGCGCGTCTGGCGGGATTCAAGACGACGGCGCACGCCGGCGAATTCGGTATGCCGTGGACGAACGTCGAGACGGCCGTCGAGCTGCTCAAGTGCGACCGTATCGATCACGGCTACACCATCGTCGACGCCCCGGACTTTGCGCACGAATGTGCGCAGCGCGGCATCGTCTTCACGGTGGTGCCGACCAACTCGTATTACCTGCGCACACTCACGCCGGAGCGCTGGGCGGAAGATCACCCGATTCGTCGCATGCCGGGGCTCGGCCTGAAGATTCACCCGAACACCGACGACCCGACGCTGCACAAGGTCAATCCGGCACAGGCGTGGGAACTGATGTACAGCCACCTCGGCTTCTCGCTCGACGATTTGCGCGCGTTCATGCACAACGGCCTCGATGGCGCCTGGATCGACGACAGCACACGTCGCGCATGGCACCGCAGCTTCGCGGTGGAATTCGACGCCGCGCGCAACGTGCTCACTCAGACGCTCGCGCCCTGACGCTGCGGGAACTCCGCTTTTCCTTGGTCTCACCCGACCTTCAGCCGCCTTCGGGCGGCTTTTTTTGTCCCGCTTTTGCCGAGCTTTTGCCCGGCAATCGCATCGTTCGCACCATTCGCAACGTTCGCGCGCCCATAAAAAAGCCGGCCTGGGCAGGCCGGCAGTGTCGCATCGCTTGGGGCCGATGCGTCAGAGCAACTTACGAGCGGTTGTCCTGGTCGAGCAGGCCGCGGTCGTTCACCTGGGCACGCACATCGGCGCGCGTCAGCGAGTCGGCCGACGCCGCCTTTTGCGCTTGCGTGGTCTCGATCAGCGGCGTACCGGTTTCCACCTGGTTCAGTTGACCACTGGCGCTGGCTTGCGTCAGTTCGCTGCGCACTTCGGCGCGGCTCACCTGGCTTTGGCCAGCGACCACTTGCAGGTCGGAGACGTTGTTGTCATAACGAGCGTCGGCGAAAGCGGAGGCCGACACGAGCGAGGCAGCGGCAATAACAGCGGCAAGGATACGGGTGTTCATGGTGATACTCCTGTCATTAGTTGATTACTTCTTGATCAGCTAGCGTTCGGGGCATCGGCAGCAGAGATGTCGGGTGTCATGAAAAACCTCGGCACTTCGTTTTGCTGCGTTGCGGTGTCCGTCGCGTTGGCATGGGTGAATCTTAGGGAAAACCCGTGGCTTTTACGCAACTAAGCGTCTACAAAACGCAACCGATCGTCCGAATCGAAAAATCCGTTGAAAATCAATGTATTAGAGCCGTCAAAACCGCCAGATGGCACACGAATGACGCTCGCTTGGCAGCGATTTGACGGGAAATGCCGCGGCGCGCAATAGCGTGTTTGATCGGATGGGGTTTATTGCGCGGTGCGTCAGCAGTAGAGTGACAACATGATGAAGTCAGCCGGCCTCGTGAGTCGCTTGGTGCGCCGCACCGCGAACGACGCCGGTTCGTACAGGAGCGAGACCATGGCTGCCCTCGGTTCATTCCTTTTGCTGGCGAGCGCTTCGCTGCTCACCGCTTCGTATTTGCGCAGCCGTGCGGCCCGTGCGCGCCGTCAGCCGGTGCGCGTGACGCGTCGCTGAGCCGGCCGTACCGGTCGTCGCATCCTTCGGGATGTTGTCGGCCAACGTGCGGGGTCTTGTCGCTGTGCGTAACGAATCAGCGTTTCAGACATTCCATTATTTCGTTTTCAGCAATGCGTCCTTACTCGGGATCGCGTTTTTCTCCTTCACGCGCGAGCGTAGATTGGCGGCACTGACGGCGCCCACGGTGGACGTCTCGCCAGACAGGAGAAATGAAAATGAAACAGGTTCTGATCGCCTCGGCCTTTGCCGCCGCATGCTTGAGCGCAGGTGCCGCGAGCGCCGCCGAGAGTTCGCAACCGGCCGCTCAGCCGCAGCAAACCCAGCAACAAGCGCAGGTGCAGACGCAAGCCCAGCCGGGCCCGGTGGCCGCCGCAGCCCAAACGTCGACGCTCGCTCCGGTGTATGAAGTGCCGGGCCGCGTGAATCGCGCGGGATCGATCTACTTCGGTCAGTAAGTCTGCGCAAAGAAACGGCAAGCCGGAGAGCCCCCCCTCCGGCCTGCCGCGTTCCCGACTCACGGGACATCTCTCTCGCTTCTTTCCCGCTTCTCTCCCGCTTCTTTCCCGCTTTTCCCTTCAGTAAGTCCGCTTCATTGCCGACGCACAGGCGGCGGACAAGCATCCCACTGCCAGCACATACCCCGCGATCCACCACGGCTGATGACCGCCGTATTCGAGCAGCGTTGCCGCCACCAGCGGCGTAATCGAGCTGGAAACGATTCCCGAGACCTGATACACGACGGAAATGCCCGTATATCGCACGCGCGTATCGAACAGTTCGCAGAACATCGACGCTTCCGGCCCGTAGACAAACGCGTACACCACGCCCAGTGGCACGATCACCGCGAGCGAGACCCACCAGACGTGCGTCGAGTAGTGCATCACCGCCAGCGCCGGTATCGACGACACGCCACATGCGATGGCCCCCCAGCCGAATACCCGACGACGTCCCACGCGATCCGACAGCTTCGAGGCGTACGGAATGGTGACGACCAGCACCAGCGCGGCAAACGTCACGGCCAGCAGAATCGGCGTCTTCGGAAAGTGCAGCGTACCGACGAGATACGAGATCGCGAACACCGCGTAGACGTTGAACACCACGCCATCGATGTAACGCGCGCCCCAGCCGAGCAGCACGTTGCGCCGGTAGTCGCGCGCAATTTCCGAAAGCGGCACATGGGCCACATGCTGACTGTCCTTGATACGCGCGAACTCGGGTGTCTCGAGCACGCGTAGCCGGATGAACATGCCGAGCGCCACCAGCACCAGGCTGAGCATGAACGCGAGACGCCAGCCCCACGACATGAACTGCGCATCCGTCAGTGTCGACGAAAGCAGTGCGACGACACCCGTCGACAGACACAGTCCCACGGCGAGCCCGATCTGCGGATACGCGGCGAACTGCCCGCGCTTGTCGCGCGGTGCATACTCGAACGCCATCAGCACCGCACCGCCCCATTCGCCGCCCAGTCCGATGCCTTGCAGCAGTCGCAGGAACAGCAGGATCAGCGGCGCGGCAATCCCGATGCTGTCATACGTTGGCACCAGCCCGATCAGGAACGTCGACACGCCCATGATGGTGAGGGTGACGATGAGCAACGGCTTGCGTCCGAGCCGGTCGCCGAAGTGACCGAACAGAATGCCGCCGATCGGACGCGTGGCGAAGCCCACCGCGTAGACCGTGTAGGCAAGAACGGTGGCAATGAACGCGTCGCCGCTGGGGAAGAAGAGTTTGTTGAAGACGAGCCCTGTGACGGTGCCGTACAGGAAGAAGTCATACCATTCGACGGTCGTGCCGATCAGACTGGCCAGCGCGACCGTACGCACCGCTTTTTCGGCATTGGCAGCGTTGGCGGCATCGCTGCCGCCCGCACCGGTGAGAACCTGTTCCATTGCGCCTCCTGTTGATGCGCCGCGCCCGGCGGCGCGCTGCGACGCGCCGGTCTGCGCCGGGCGTCTGTCTCCTGGATGTCTCGGTGCCGCGCGTACCTCGGTTCGTCACGCGACTATTTTTTGATGATGGCTGTTGCAGGCACTGCGGTTAAGACTCGAAAACACGCATGCGCGTCAAACGCATGCGATCCGGGCGGCGCCTCGTCAGTCAGACCGGAGCGCCAATGAAGTTGCGTCCGCGTGGGCCGTCGAGCGCAGCGGCGATCATCGCGCTGGACTCGGGCTCACTCACGCCGTACGCCGAGAACTCGGTGGCCACGCCCAGGCCATGGAGGAACGCCGTGAGCTTGTCCGGGGCGTCGGCAATATCGGCGATCTCGCCGTCGAATACCCGCGCCAGCACCGCGTCACGGTCGGCGCGACGGCCGATGGCCAATCGCATCACCGCCGGCAACGTGAACGAGCACGCAATCCCGTGCGGCAAGCCGTGGCGAATCGTCATGTCGTACGAAATCGAATGCGCGAGCGCCGTCTTCGTGTTCGAGAACGCCATGCCCGCTTGCAATGCCGCGAGCGCCGCCTGACTGCGCAACGCTTCGTCGTCGAGCGACGCCATGAGCTGCGGCAGCACGCGCATCATGTCGCGCGCGGCGCTCACGGCGAAGGTGTCGGAGATCGGATTGGCGTTGACGTTCCAGATCGCCTCCAGCGCATGCGAGAGGGCGTCCAGACCGCTTTGCAGCGTGACCGCGCGCGGCAGTGAGC
Source organism: Pandoraea sp. ASV26 (assembly GCF_016428915.1). Classification (GTDB taxonomy): domain Bacteria; phylum Pseudomonadota; class Gammaproteobacteria; order Burkholderiales; family Burkholderiaceae; genus Pandoraea. Next base: position 19,282 of record NZ_JAELTP010000055.1, on the reverse strand, counting down.
GCGTGAGACGCGGGTCGACGATCGCCGCCTGCGGCCACGTCTCGGGCAGATGCAGCGAATACTTCTTGCGCTTCACATGGCGGTCCCACAGCGTGGCCCACGGCGTGACTTCGCTGCCGGTGCCGGCGGTCGTGGGCACGGTAATGAGCCGCTTGGTGCGCGCCGGCCGGAAGGTCACGCCCGCGTCGAGCGCGTCGACGAGCGTGGCGAAGCGGTCGTCTTCACCCGCGACCATCAGCAGCTTGGCCGTGTCGAGTGCGCTGCCGCCCCCCAACGCCACGATCACTTCGCACTGGCCGTACCGCCGCCAGAAATCCCCGTACATCGGCGCGAGTTCGCGCACATCCGGATTCGGACTGACCTGATCGATGACACCGGCAAGGCGTTGGCCGAGCAGCGCTTCGATCTGTCCGGTCATGCCGAGCGCGCGCGCTTCGGGCATGGTGACGAGCACCGCGCGGCGCTGGCCGACCAACTCGGGCAAATGGGCGAGCGCGCCCGCACCGAAGTGAACATCGACCGGATTATGAAAACGTGAACATGCAGTCATGGTGAGGACGGTGCCGCCGCGCCCGCAAGCGAAGCGATCCATTGACGAAGATTGAGCTGGATTATGGTGAGCGCCGTTCTATACTTCCAATTCACATTTTTTCGCCAACGTATTGGTAAAACCTATACCTCGTCACGGGAGCGTCATCGATGCGAATCACCCAATTGCGCTCGTTCCATGCGGTAGCGCGTCACGGCAGCGTGACGCGCGCGGCGCAAGCGCTGCATGTGAGCCAGCCCACGATGACCACGCAGATTCGTGCGCTGGAGGAGACTTACGGCGTTGAGCTGTTCTACCGGCACGGCCGCGGGCTGACGCTCACGCCGACAGGCAAAGCGTTGTACGCCGTGAGTCTGCGCATCTTCTCGGACGAGGCCGAAGCGCTTGGCCTGCTCAAGGAGCATGGCGGGTTACGCACGGGGGAGTTGCGGCTTGGCGCCGTCGGGCCGCATCACGCGATGGAGATCGTGGCGGCCTTCCAGCCGCGCTTTCCCGGCATCCGCATTTCGATGCGGCCGGGCAATTCGGAAGAGATGATCGAGAGCCTGCTGGCGTATCGCACGGACGTGGCAGTGCTGGCGCGCTACTACGACGATGCGCGGCTGCATGTCGTGCCCTATCGCACGCATCCGGTCGTGCTGCTGGTGCCGCGGGCGCACCCGTTCGCGCGCCGCCGCAGCGTGAAGCTCGCAGCGCTGGCCGACACGCCGATGCTCATGCGCGAGCCGGGCTCGACCACGCGTCACGCGCTCGAAGCGGCGTTGCAGGCGGCCGGGGTCACGCCAACGGTGGCGATGGAGATCGGCAGCCGCGAGGCGATTCGCGAGGCGGTGATTCTGGGGCTGGGGATTGCGGCGGTGTCGGCGCGTGAGCACACCCCCGACGCGCGGCTCGCGACGGTGTCGATCAGCGACGCCCGCGTGGAGACGACGACCGTCGTCGTGTGTCTGGCGGAGCGGCGCGAGTCGCGCGCGATCGCCGCGTTTCTGGAGGTGGTGGCGGGATTGGTGTGATGCGCCGGAGCCTAATGGGCGTACAGGGCATCCGGCGCATCGCGGAGATTGCGAGCGCGGCGCGCAAAGGCAGCCTTACCGGCCGCCCCCGGCGCACATCGCTTTACAGATATTGGCTCGACACCAGCACGACCACAGACGCCACGAGGCAGTAGATGCCGAACAGATACCAGCGGCCGTGTTCGAGCCAGCGCGACAGCCAGCGCAGCGCCACCAGACCGGCGAGGAAGCTGAACACCATGCCGACGAGACTCGGCGTGAGCACCGTCATGAAGTGGCCCGAGAATGTCTGCGCGCCGCCCGACTTGTACAGACGGTAAGCCTCTTTGACGATCACCGGCGGGGTGAGCACCACGGCCAGCGCGAAGCTGAATTCTTCGACGCGCACCTTATCGAGCCCGCGCAACATGCCCGTCGAGATGGTCGAGCCGGAGCGCGAGAACCCGCGAAAAGGCAGGCAGATGCCCTGCACGGCACCGATCCAGGCGGAATCGGCGCTGCGCATCGGACGGTCGCCCATCGGCGCACGCCGGGCGCCCGAGATCAGAATCAGAATGCCGGCCATCGCGAGGCCGGCCGAGATGATGTACAGATTGCCGAACAGATGCTCGATCTCGGAGTGCTGGGTGCCGCGCATCAACACCTTCTCGATGAAGAACATCAGCGCGAGCCCGATCACGCCGGTGAAGGCCGTGGCAATAATCACCTGTTTCGCGTTGTGAACGAAATCGTATTTCGACGAGAAATAACGCTCGCGCCACGACTTCCAGAAATAGACGATGACGGCGAGCATCGTGCCGGTGTGGAGCATGACGAGCAACAGCGTCATCTCGGGCGCCGACGGATCGAGCCCCATGAGCTTCTCGGCCATGATGACGTGCGCCGAACTCGACACGGGGAGCAACTCCGCCACCCCCTGCACAATCGCGAGCACGAGTACTTGCAGATAATCCATGCGTAATCCTTGTGAAATGGGCAGGGACAGTACGCGGCACGCATGACATTTTCATGACAGTCACATGACGCCGGTACCGGTTGCCTGCCCTCAACCGGCTGCCGCGCATGATACTCCGTCAGCGTTGGAAGGAAATGAGATGTTGGGCAGGTGCACCAATGCGCGATGCCGATCGAAAGCCCCACAGCCGGCAATCGTTCGTAATATGGCCCGCGATGGCCGCGCTATCTGACACGTTACCGGCTGGCTATACTCGTTCGCACTCGCCGTCACAGCGCCGTCAGTGCGCCATAACACCGCCTTAGCACCGCCTTAACACCTTAACGGAGACGTATTGCCATGCCAGTCAGCTTCGTAGGTCTTGCGCGTTTGATGGGTTCTGCAAATCGTTCAGGCCGGCTCTCCTTCCGGTTTGCGCGACGCCTCACTTCACCGCTCGCCATCGCGCTCACCTGCTTCTCCCTGGCTGGCGCATTGGGTGTGTCGGGCAGCGCATTCGCGCAGGAGAAAGTGAGCATCCCGTCGCTGGATGTGGACAGCAACGGTGCGCCCGTGATGATCGACGCCTATCTGTTTCGCGCGGCCGATGCCAGCGGCCCCACGCCGGCCGTCGTCTTCATGCATGGCTGCAACGGGATGTTCACGCGCAAGGGCAAGATCGACACACGGGAGCTCGACTGGGCGCACCGGCTCAACGCGCAAGGCTATGCGGTGCTGGCGGTGGACAGCTTCACGTCGCGTGCGCAGCCCAGCGAGTGCACCGGCGGCGGGCAGGTGCGGCCTTCGGTGGAGCGTCCGCGCGACGCCTACGGCGCATTGCGCTATCTGCAAAGCTTGCCGGGCATCCGGCCGGACCGCATTGCGTTGATGGGTTGGTCGCATGGTGGCGGCACAGTGCTGTTCTCCGTTGGCCCCAAGAGCCCCGGGCGAGTGCAGGATGCCCAACCGGCGCCGGATTTCGCGGCCGCCATCGCGTTCTATCCCGGCTGGTGCAACACGAAGGCGCAGGGCGCCGACTGGTCGACGCGCATCCCGCTGCTCATCCTCACCGGCGCCGACGACGTCTGGTCAAAGGCCGCCCCCTGCGACGCCTTTGTGCAAGACGTCAGCGCCCGGGGCGCGCCGATCACGTTCCACATCTATCCGGGGGCAGTGCACGACTTCGACTACCCCAATCTGCCCGTACGCAATCGCCCGGAATTCACCAACCCGCGTACCCACATCGTGCCGATCACCGGCACCCAGCCGGAAGCGCGGGACGACGCCATTGCGCGCGTCACCGCGTTTCTTGCGAAAGTCTTCGGGACCTGATTTCCGGTCGAATTCCGCAGCGCTCTTGCCGGGCGGGCGGGTAACGCCCGTCCAGCGGGCGTCAACGCTCAGGGCGGCGAAACTTACCCACTGGAAATCCACAGCTTAATCACAGGAAAAGCCAGGGATCTCCACAGGAAATCCACTGGCTTTCCCCAGGGTTATGCACGGCATACCGACTACATATTCACCACATATCCACCACATATCCACCACATATCCACCGTGTATCCACGGGATATTCACCGGTTATCCCCGCGATAAGGGCGACTTTTCCCCCGGCTTTCCACCGGCTATCCCCTCGTCATCCACAGGGTTGCCCACAGGGGTGTCACAGCTTGCTCACAGGGTTATCGACAGACTTGTCCACAGCGGTTGACCCCTGCGAAGTCAGCGTACAAAACAAAATCGGCCGCCAGATGCGCGGCCGATTTGTCATCGGAGACTGCTGCCCGGAGTCGCAATGCGCCGTATTGGCGCCGGCTCACGGGGAATAAAGCAAGTGCAGCGATTGGTGGGCTGGATCAGCTACCGAAGTACGTGTTACCGGCTTGGGCGATCTTGCTGATCGAATCCGAGGTCACGACCGCCGTTGCACCGCCAGCCTTGGCAACCGTCTCCGGATACACCGAATCGTGTTGTTGCAGCAAACCGGCTTGCTCCGTTTGCACCAGTTCTTCACGAACCTGTGCGCGGCTCATCACGCTGGTTTGGGGGACCCACGAGAGTTCCGACGGACCGTCGAAAGCGTCGCTGGCGAAAGCCGAACCAGCCGATACGGCCAACACGGTGGAAATCAGGGCAGAGGTAATAAGTGCGCGCTTCATGATGTTTTCTCCTGTCTATTTGGATGGCGGCGATGTTCAATTCATCGTCGACAGTTGCAGTCTATTGCTCGCGCCAGTCACAATAAAGTCGATAATTGTCTATTTTCAATTTCTGTTTTAGAAATAATTAGAGCGACACAACGTAGCCGCCACTGCTGGAGTCAGCGCTCACTAGCGATTTATGTCTGAAAATGACGGCAAAGACGGGCAAACGGTATTGAGAGGGGCATTTCATATATTTAGAAATATATAATGACGCCCATTCCCGACCTTCCGATTGCTGCGCCCTTGCCCCGATGAAGCACCCGTCGAACCTGATTACCGCCGAAGTCCGTGCTCGCATTCGCAGCATGATTCTGGCTAACGAGTTGGCGCCCGGACGCCGCCTGGTCGAGGACGAGCTTGCGGCGCAACTCGACGTCGGACGCACGCCGCTGCGCGAAGCCTTGCTGTTGTTGCAGGGTGAAGGGCTGATCGCGCGCCGCCGAGGTTGGGAAGTGCAGGGCGTCGATCATCTGCAAGTGCGCACGATTTTCGAGAGTCGCGCCGCGCTCGAATCGGCGACGGCGCGCCTGGCTTCGCAGCGACTGAACGCGTGCGATTGCGATGCGCTCGACGCGCTGATCGACCAGATGGACATTTGCGACGACCGGCAGACTCTCAACCGTCTGAACAACGAATTCCATCAGCGCATCATCGCCGGTGCGAAAAACGACATCCTGACGGAGCTGCACGAGCGCACCGAGTTTTACTATTGGGCACTGCGAGTCCCCGTGCTTTTCTCAGACACACAACGGCACGCCACCAATCTCGAACACCGCGAACTCGTTGCCGCGCTGCGCGAACGCGATCCGGCGCGCGCCGAGCACATTGCGCGTCACCACGTCGAGGCAACGATGGCCATCGTCATGCCCGTGCTGGAAGGCTGACCCACGGCTGTCGCGGCGTCATAGCGGCGTCATAACGTCATAGCGTCATCACGGCGTAGCGCGCCTCGTCGTCCCGCCACTTTTCCTGCCGGTTGCACCCACCCTCCCGTCTAGGGTTCACCCCGATATTGACGTCTTATTGTCGAATATATTCTTTCGTATATTATCGCTCCGGCTGAGTTCGCGACGAATGCCGGAAGCGATGTCCGTGGCCCGCGCGCAATGTGCGGGGGCCTGCTACCTGCCCTTATTGAGGATGTCGACGATGTTGTACTACTTCGCTTACTGCACCTGGCTCAACGACCCGGAGATCCGACGCTACTGGCCAAACACGAAGGCCATCACGAAAGGCTATGCCGCCAACCATCGGCTCGAATTCCACGCGGCTGGCGATCGGAAAGATCGTGGCTGGTGCCACCTCAACGGTGTGTCGGATGCGCATGGAGAGAACGCGCTCGGCGTGGTCTTCGAACATACGCCGGAACAATTCCATGAGGACTACGACGATTTCGAACGTTTTTTTCTCACGGTGCATGGTGACGACGGCAAGGCTTACGATTGCTGGACCTACCGTCTGACCGATCCCGGCATCGATATGCGCCCGCCAAACTTCTACTACAACCACATTCCCGAAGGTCTCAGGCAATGGGGCTTCCCGCAGGCTTACATCGATCGCGTGCAGGCGCGCTTCGACGCGGCGGCCGAGTGCCCGCGCGCCGATCGCCCGAATCCGTCGGCGGTGCCCGGCAAGTCCGCCGAAAGCCGCTGATCGCATCATTGACGCATCATTGACGCATTGACACGACGGATGGCGCGCGCGGCGAGCGTCGCGCGCCCATCTCCTTCGTCCGCAATCACGCGGAACGTGTGGCGCTCACCGTGACACCGGCGACACGCGCCCGCTGACTGGCATCCACGATGCCGACAGGGCCCGAACATGAAATCAAGAGTATCGTCATCCGCTTCATCGCTTGGACGTGCGACATGGCTCACTGTCGCCGCGCTATGGTTGGCCGCCACGCCGGTCGCATCGATGGCAGCGTCTGCGGACCTGTCGGCGAGCGTGCCTGCGGATATCAAGGCGCGCGGCGTCATTCGCATTGGCTCCCAACAGACTTTTCCGCCCGTGGAGTACCGCGAACCCGGTAAGGACGAGGTCACCGGTGTCTCGCGCGAGTTGCTCGACGAAGTCGCCCGGCGCCTCGGCCTGAAAGTGCAGTTCGTGCAGGCGGAGTACGCCGCGTTGATTCCGGGGCTGGATGCCAACCGCTTCGACGTCGCCTCGGGCGGTATCAGCGACACCGACGAGCGCGAGGAGAAAGTCGACTTCGTCAATTACATGTATGCCGGCGCGAGCATCCTGACGCTTGCGAAGCACAAGACCACCTTCAACACCATCGACGACTTCTGCGGCAAGGGCGTCGCCACGATGCTCGGCTCGCGTGTCATTACGGCGGCCGTCGACGCGGCGTCCGAACGCTGCAAGCAAGCGGGCAAACCGACAATTCGCATCGAGCAGCTACCCAGCGCGCCGGATGCCCGTCAGCAAGTCGATCTGCAACGCGTAGACGGCTACATCGGCGATCTGCCTGCGCTGGCCTACATGCGGCAGCAGTTTCCCGGGCGTTACAACATCGCGGGCGGCGACTACCGGCTCACGACTTACATCGCGTCGTGGGGCTTCAACAAACGCGCCCCGGGTTTGCGTGACGCCGTGCAGCGCGCGGCCCAATCCATGCTGGCGGACGGCACTTACCGCACGATTCTGACGAAATGGAATCTGAGCGACGCCGCACTGCCCGAGATCACCGTCAATCTGCCCGCGAGCAAACGTAAATGACCATGAAGTCAGTTGCCCAGGCATCCGCGACCGTCGACGACACCCACTCCCGCCAGACACGCAAACGCATCGTGCACCGGCGCGCCTGGGGATCGTGGATCTTCGCGGGCGTCGTCTTGGGACTGCTCGTTGCGATCGTGGACGCGGCCGTCAGCGCCCACGTCGTCGATGCCAGCGTGTTCGCCAACTACCTTTTCAGCCGCAAGATCCTCGAAGGGGCGGGCAACTCATTGCTGCTCGGCACCGTTGCGCTGTTCGCGGCGGGTGCCGTGGGCCTGATCGCGGCCCTCATGCGCGTGTCCGGCAATCCGGTGCTCGCCACGTTATCGTCGGTGTACGTCTATTTGTTTCGCGGCACGCCGATGCTCATCCAGTTGATCTTCTGGTTCAATGCGTTCCCGCTGATGTTTCCGCAACTCCACGTCGCGATCCCGTTCACCGATCACGTGCTGATCGACGGACCGATGACCGAAGTCGTCACGCCGTGGATCGCCGCGCTGATCGGGCTGTCGCTGGCCGAAGGCGCCTATATGGCGGAGATCATTCGCGCCGGACTGCGCGCCGTCGACACCGGACAGCGCGACGCCGCCTGCGCACTCGGCATGCGGCGCGGGCAGATCCTCTACCGCGTGGTCATTCCCCAGGCGGCGCGCATCATCTTGCCGGCGGCGGGCAACCAGTACATTCTCCTGCTCAAATCGACGTCGCTCGCTTCGGCCATCGGGTATCTGGAACTGCTGCGCGTGACCACGGACATCTACTCCGCCAACTTCCGCGTGGTCGAGTTGCTGTGTGTCGCGGGCTTCTGGTACCTCGTCATGACCGCGTTTGCGACAGCATTGCAGATGCTGCTCGAACGTCTCTACCCACACCGATAACCGATGAGCGCCGGCATGAACGTTCCGAACTCCCTTCCCGCTTGCGCCGTCGATCTTGTCGGCGTGACCAAGTTCCGTGGCACACAAGCCGTGCTCCGTCAGGTGAGCGCGCGCATTCCGCAGGGACAGGTCGTCGCGCTGCTTGGCCCGTCGGGTGCGGGCAAGTCGACGCTGCTGCGATGCGTCAACCATCTGGAACCCATCGACGACGGTCAGATCTTCGTCGAGGGTGAATTGATCGCCTATCGCGAGCGCAACGACATATGCTTCGAGATGAGCGATCGCGACGTCAGCCGTCAGCGCCAACGCATTGGCATGGTGTTCCAGAGCTTCAACCTGTTCCGCCACATGAAGGTGCTCGACAACGTGATGTCCGGGCCACGTTATGTGATGGGCCAGTCGCGCTCGCTGGCAGAGCACACCGCGCGAGCGCTGCTCGAACGCGTTGGGCTGTCCGAGAAGGCCGGCGCCTACCCCCATCAACTCTCGGGCGGGCAGCAGCAGCGCGTGGCCATCGCCCGGGCGCTCGCCATGTCGCCGCGCGTCATGCTGCTCGACGAGCCGACCAGCGCGCTTGATCCGGAACTCGCTCAGGAAGTGATTGCCGTCATCCGGCAACTCGCCAGCGAGAACATCACCATGCTGATCGCCACCCACGAAATGCGGCTCGCGCGCGACTTCGCCGATCGCGTGCTGTTCATGGTCGGCGGCGAACTGGTGGAAGATGCACCCGCGCGCCGCTTCTTCGACGATCCGCAGCACGCGCGCAGCAAGCAGTTCGTCTCACGTCACAGTCACGCGGCATGACTCGCGTTCGCCATCCGACCCGTCTCGCCACTCAGGACCCATCATGACTTCCCCGTTTCAAACCCTGCATCACGTGTGCATCGTGGTGCACGATCTCGAAAAGGCCGAAACCTACTACACGTCGCTAGGCATTGGCCCGTGGTTCGACTATCCGAAGTCGTCGCCCTACGTCGAACTCATGACGCCCAACCCCGAAGCCTCAAAGGTCATGCGCTATCGCTGCTGCGATTTCCTGAACTTCCAATTGCAACTGTGCGACCCCGGCAGTCTCGATTCGCCGCAACGGCGCTTTCTCGACACACACGGCGAAGGCGTGTATCACCTCGGCTTCGAGGTCGACGATCTCGCCGGTGCGAAGTCGCAGATGACAGCGCTTGGCGTGGGCACCATCGCGTCCGGACTGCGGGAAGACGGTTCGGGCTTCGCTTACTTCGACACGCGCGATCAGGCAGGCACGGTGCTCGAAGTCCGGCGCTCGTCGCCTCCTGCCACCTCGTGAGCCGTCGCCGCCCCCCAATGAAAACGGGACGCCGTCAGGCGTCCCGCATAGGGCTCACATAGGGTTCGCAGTCGTCCGCTCGTGGCCCACTCATGGCCACTCATGGCCACGTATGGGTGCTTATGGCCGCGATTGGCCCGCGAACTGGGCGAACCGCGCGTCGACGCAACCGGTCGACGCCACCGGAGATATCGACGGGCTACTTCGCCGTGGCCGCTTCCTCCGGCGTCGTTGCCGAGGCGCCCGAGGCCGTCGTCTGCGCAAGCACGGGTTTGAGCGCGATGCCGGTGTGACTCGCGGCGACCTTCGTCAGCGCATCCGGTGACGTCGCGGCCACAACCGTCCCGCCGGCTTTGCCGCCCTCCGGCCCCATGTCGACGATCCAGTCCGCTTCGGCAATCACATCGAGATTGTGCTCGATGACAATGACCGTGTGCCCGCCATTCACCAACCGGTGCAACACATTGATCAACCGCGCTACGTCTGCCATGTGAAGGCCAACGGTCGGTTCGTCGAGCACGTACAGCGTGTGCGGCGACTTCTGCCCGCGACGCGTGATGTCGTCGCGCACCTTGGTCAACTCCGTCACCAGCTTGATGCGTTGCGCTTCACCGCCCGACAGCGTCGGCGACGGCTGGCCGAGCGTGAGATAGCCCAGGCCGACGTCCTGCATCAGTTGCAGCGGATGCGCGATGCTCGGCATCGACGCGAAGAACTCGACGGCTTCGTCCACTTCCATCGTGAGCACATCGCCAATGCTCTTGCCGCGCCAGGTGACGGCCAGCGTCTCGGCATTGAAGCGCTGACCGTGACACACGTCGCACAGCACCTTCACGTCGGCGAGGAAGCTCATGCCGATGGTGCGCACGCCTTGCCCTTCACAGGCCGGACAACGACCGTCCCCCGTGTTGAACGAGAATCGCGACGCCGCATAACCGCGTGCGCGCGCTTCGAGCGTGTCGGCGAACAGGCGTCGGATCGTGTCCCAGAAGCCGATGTACGTGGCCGGGCACGAACGCGGTGTTTTGCCGATGGGCGTCTGATCGACTTCGAGCACGCGATCGATCGTCTCCCAGCCGGTCATCGACTCGCAGCCATGCCACGCGTGCACCACCGCACGGCGCGGCTCTGCGGGCGCTTGTGACGTCGCACGCGGCTTGCCGTCCGCCTTCACGGCGTGACGCACCGTGCCCTTGCGTGCGCGTCGCTCGGCCGGTGACGACAACACCGAACGCCCCACGGCGTCGAGCAGGTTCGTCATCAGCACGTCGCGCGCGAGCGTCGATTTGCCCGACCCCGAGACGCCGGTAATCGCCGTGAGCCGCGACAACGGCAGCGAGGCCGTCACGTCCTTCAGGTTGTGGAGCGTTGCGCCGTGTACCGTCAGCCAATTCGGCGGCACCGCCTCGACCCTTTTGGCGGGCGCGATGACCTCGCGGCGCGGTTGAATCGGATGCTGCAACGGATGCGCCAGGAACTTGCCGGTCAGCGAGTCGGGATGCGCGGCCAGATCGGCCACGCTGCCCTGCGCCACCAGCGTGCCGCCACGCTTGCCGGCGCCCGGCCCGATATCGATGATGTGATCCGCGCGACGAATCGTATCCTCGTCGTGCTCGACCACGACCAGTGTGTTGCCCTGATCGCCCAGCTTGCGCAACGCGCCGAGCAGAATGCCGTTGTCGCGCGGGTGCAAGCCGATGGTCGGCTCGTCGAGCACGTAGCAAACGCCTTGCAGGTTGCTGCCCAACTGCGCCGCCAGACGAATACGCTGCGACTCGCCGCCCGAGAGTGTCGGCGCCGCGCGATCGAGCGTGAGGTAGCCAAGCCCGACTTCCTCCAGAAACTCAAGACGCCCCTGAATCTCGCTGATCAGATCGCGCGCGATGCTCGCTTCGCGGCCATGCAACTCGAGTCGTTGAATCCACTCGCGCACGTCGCTCACGGTCCACTGGGCGACGTCGGAGATCGCGTGTTCGTCGAACGTCACCGCGCGCGCAACGGTATTGAGTCGCGCACCGTGGCAATCCGGACACGGCTGATCGCCCACGTCTTCCGGTTCCTGCTCCTCCGACGGCAGCGAATGCTCGCGTCCCCGGTTGTCCTGATTGAGCACCGTGTCGTCGAACGCTTCGCGCTGCTCGCGTGTGAGCGCGAGGCCCGTGCCCACGCACGTCGAGCACCAGCCGTGCTTGCTGTTGAACGAGAACATGCGCGGATCGAGATCCGGATAGCTCGTGCCGCACACCGGACACGCGCGCTTGACCGAGAACACCTCGATCTCGCCCACGCCTTCGCCCGGCTGCTCATGGGTCATGGTGTCGCCAAGGCCGTCGAGCGGGGCGAGCAGATGCATGACACCCTTGCCCAACTCGAGCGCCGCCGCCAGCAGCGTGCGCAGCAAGCCTTCATTCTCGGGCGTGATGACCACGTCGCCCACCGGCAGTTCGATGGTGTGCTCGCGGAAGCGGTCGAGCTTCGGCCACGGGTCGACCGGCAGGAAGACGCCGTCGACACGCAAATGCGAATGCCCGCGCGCCTTGGCCCACTTCGCCAGATCGGTGTAGATCCCCTTGCGGCCCACGACCAGCGGCGCGAGCAGGCCCACGTGCTGGCCACGCCGATCACGCATCAGTTGCGCAACGATGGAATCCGGACTTTGGGCCGTGACGGGCGCGCCGTCATGAATGCAATGCTGAATGCCGAGCTTGACGTACAACAGCCGCAGGAAGTGCCACACCTCCGTCGTGGTGGCGACCGTACTCTTGCGGCCACCGCGCGACAGACGCTGCTCGATGGCGACCGTGGGCGGAATGCCATACACGGCATCCACTTCCGGACGCCCCGCCGGCTGCACGATGGATCGCGCATAGGCGTTGAGCGATTCGAGATAACGGCGCTGCCCTTCGTTGAAGAGAATGTCGAACGCGAGCGTCGACTTGCCCGATCCCGACACCCCGGTAATCACGCTGAACTTGCCGCGCGGAATGGCCACGTCGAGCGACTTCAGATTGTGCTCACGCGCGTTGACGATCCGAATCTCGTCGCCACCGGCGGGCTTGCGATGCGCACGCGCGGCACGCAGCGCCGTTTGCAGCGGCATGCCCGGATCGCCAGCGGATTTGGCCGCCGCCACGGATTGCCCGGGCGCGACCACCGTGCGTTCGTAGTCGGCCAGCGCGCGCCCGGTATGCGAACCTTCGCACGCCACCACCTGCGCGAGCGTGCCCGCGCACAGCACCTCCCCACCGCCTTCGCCGCCTTCCGGCCCGAGGTCGATGATCCAGTCGGCCGCGCGCACCACGTCGAGGTTGTGTTCGATGACGAGCAACGAGTTGCCGCCGTCGAGCAACTTGCCGAACGCCCGCATGAGCTTGGCGATGTCGTCGAAGTGCAGCCCGGTCGTGGGCTCGTCGAAAATGAAGAGACGCCCGCGATGCGCGACCTTCTGCCCGCTGGCCGTCTTCTTCTGCGCAGCTTCCGCGAGGAACCCTGCCAGCTTCAGGCGCTGGGCCTCACCGCCCGAGAGTGTCGGCACGGGCTGGCCGAGCTTCACGTATTCGAGACCGACGTCCACGATCGGCTGCAACACGCGCAGCACGTCGCGATCCGACGAGAACAGCTTGACCGCCTCGTTGACGGTGAGCTCCAGTACGTCCGACACGCTCAATTCGCGCATCGCCTCGCCCGGCACGGCACGCTGAATCTTCACGTCGAGCACTTCGGCGCGGTAGCGCTTGCCGTCGCAGTCCGGGCAACGCAGATAGACGTCGCTCAGGAATTGCATCTCCACGTGCTCGAAGCCCGATCCGCCACACGTCGGGCAGCGCCCGTTGCCGGAGTTGAAACTGAACGTGCTGGCGGTGTAACCCCGTTGCAGCGCCACCGGTTCGGCCGCGAACAACTTGCGGATCTCGTCGAACGCACCGACGTAGCTGGCCGGGTTGGAGCGCGCCGTCTTGCCGATGGGCGACTGATCGACGAACACTACGCCCGAGAGTTGCTCGGCACCCACGAGTTCGTCGTGTGCGCCGGGCGCTTCGGTCGGGTCGCCGAAGTGACGCGCCAGCGCGGGATTGAGCACGTCCTGCACCAGCGTCGATTTGCCGGAGCCGGACACGCCGGTCACGCACACGAGTCGGCCCAGCGGAATTTCGACGTCGACATGCTTGAGGTTGTGCTCGCGCACGCCGCTCAGCACCAGACGCGGCGTATCGGCATCGACCGGACGCGCGCGCCAGTTCGACGCGTTCGCCACATGCTTGCGTCCGCCCAGATAGTTGCCGGTCAGCGTGTCGGCGTGACGCACTTCCTCGGGCGTGCCGTCGAAGACGATCTGACCGCCGCGCTCGCCCGGCCCCGGGCCCATGTCGATGACGCGATCGGCAGCAAGCATCACCGCCGGATCGTGCTCGACCACCACGAGCGTATTGCCCGCGTCGCGCAAACGATGCATCGCGGCAACGATACGGTCCATGTCGCGCGGATGCAGGCCGATACTCGGCTCGTCCAGCACGAACAGTGTGTTGACGAGCGACGTGCCGAGCGCCGTCGTCAGATTGATACGCTGCACTTCGCCACCCGAGAGCGTGCGGCTCTGACGATCAAGCGTGAGGTAGCCGATACCGACGTCGCACAGATACTTCAGACGCGTGCCGACTTCCTCTTGCAACAGCTTGAGGGCGTCGTCCAGCAGACTCGACGGCAACGTGAGCGAATCGAAGAACTGACGCACGCGCGAAATCGGCATGAGCATCAGATCGTGCATGGTGAGGCCCGGCAGCGCTTCGAGCTGCTCGCGCGACCACGACACGCCTCGCGGCATGAAGCGCTGGGATGGCGGCAGCACGGCGTCGGCGTTCTCCTTCGAGCCGAGACGCCACAGCAAGCCTTCCGTCTTCAGACGAGCGCCGCCGCACGTCTCACACGTGGTGTAGCTGCGGTACTTCGAGAGCAGCACGCGGATATGCATCTTGTACGCCTTCGACTCCAGATAGCCGAAGAAGCGGCGAATGCCGTACCACTGCTTGTTCCACTCGCCTTTCCAGTCCGCGTCACCTTCGATAACCCACTCGCGATGCTCGGGCGAGAGTTTCGACCAGGGCGTGTCGCGCGGAATACCCGCCTTTCCGGCGTATTCCAGCAGGTCGTCCTGAATCTCTTTCCATGCGGGCGTCTGGATGGTTTTGATCGCGCCACCGCGCAATGTCTTGCGCTCGTCGGGGATCACCAGGCCGAGGTCGACGCCGATCACGCGGCCGAAACCGCGACACGCCTCGCACGCGCCGTAGGCGGAGTTGAACGAGAACAGCGCCGGTTGCGGGTCGGCGTAGTGCAGGTCGCTGTCGGGGCAGTGAAGATCCTGCGAGTAGCGCCAGATCTCGGGCTCGCCCGCTTCGGCCAGCACGTAGACGTTCATCCGTGCGCGACCGCGCTTGAGCGACGACTCGATGGCTTCCATCGCGCGCGCTTTCTCGGTGTTTTGCAAGCGGAACCGGTCGGCAACGACATCGAGCACCTTGCGGGTACCGTCTGCCGTGGCGACTTCGCGCTCGGCCTGCACGCGCGTGTAGCCCGAAGCCGACAGCCACTGCTCGACTTCATCTGCCGTCACGCTGCCGGGCAGTTCGACCGGGAACGTGACGACCAGACGCGGATCGTCCTGGGCGGTGCGCGCCATCAGGTCGGCGTAGATCGTCTCGGCCGTGTCGTGACGCACCGGCTGCGCCGTCTCGCGATCGAACAGCGCCGCCGCGCGAGCGAACAACAGCTTGAGGTGGTCGTTGAGTTCGGTCATCGTGCCGACCGTCGAGCGCGAGCTGCGCACGGGGTTGGTCTGATCGATGGCGATGGCCGGCGGCACGCCTTCCACATGGTCGACCTGCGGACGATCCATGCGGTCGAGGAACTGGCGCGCGTAGGCACTGAAGGTCTCGACGTAGCGCCGCTGACCTTCGGCGAACAGCGTGTCGAAGACCAGACTCGACTTGCCGGAACCGGACGGGCCGGTCACGACCGTCATCTCACCGGTCTGGAGATCGACGTCGAGGTTCTTGAGGTTGTGCTGGCGGGCGCCGCGAATGCGAATCGCGCGGCTGGCCGACGGGTCGGATTTCGGGGATGACTTGTCCACTTGGTATCAGGGCCGCTTGATTGACAATGAACAGCGTGACGATAAACAACGTGACGTCTGACAGCGCGCGTGCGCGCCTCGGGGGAACTACTGTATCAGGCCGAAACGACAGGCGCTGGCAGCATCCTCTCATCGCTCGGCTTGCTGCGATTGTACTGTATGTTTGTACAGCATAATGGATTCCCCCATTGCCGGTGTTCCTAATTCGGATACCGCCTGCCAACCGCCAAGCCGCAAGGATCATCTCGTCAAGTTGATCGCATCGCATGCGATTGCGCTGGACGTCACGCTCGGTACCAACGCCTATACGTCACCGCGCGATACGTTCATGATATGATGCGAATGATTATCATTAACCTCAAAAGCGGCTAGATCAGCGAAGGTTGCGCACAAACGCGGCCGAGCCAGGACCATGATGTGCGACGACACCGGGGGACGCAAAAACGACGTACGCGCCGACGCGTCCGGCGTGGCCACGCTCTATCACGATCATCACGGCTGGCTGCGCAACTGGCTGCACCGCAAGCTCGGTAATCACGGCGACGCCGCCGACCTCGCGCACGACACCTTCGTGCGCCTGCTCGGCAAAGACGCGCCCGTCTGCCCGCGCGAACCCCGGGCGTTTCTCACCGTCGTCGCCCAGGGGCTGGTCGCCAATCTGCACCGCCGTCGCAAGATCGAAGCGGCGTACCTCGACGCGCTCGCCGCGCAACCCGAAGCCGTTGCGCCCGATCCGGAAACCCGCGCGATCCTGCTCCAGACACTCATCGACATCGACCGACGTCTCGACGGCTTGCCGCCGGTCGTGCGCCGCGTTTTCCTGATGTCGCAACTCGACGGCCTCGCACAGCGCGACATCGCCAACGCCGTCGGCCTGTCCATCGCCACCGTGCAACGTCACATCGTCAAGGCGCTGCACGCCTGCTGTTTCGGGAACCCCGCCGCATGAGCACCGACACGCATCACAGGCACAGCGCAGGCGGCACGTCGTCGGCGACGGCAACGCTACCGGAACCGGTCACGCTCGCGGCCACCGAGTGGTTCGTCCGTCTGCAAGCGAACGATGCCCCCGGTACCGACGCCAACGCCCGCGCCGCCACGCAGGCCGCATGGCAACGCTGGCACGACGCGGACACCCGGCACGCCCTCGCATGGCAGCGTCTGGTCGAGTTCGGTGCACATCTGCGCACCCTCCCGCCGCTCGTCGCGCACAACACGCTCGTGCGAGCGCACGCGAATCCGGGGCGCCGACGCGTGCTCAGTCTCATCGCCTTTGCCGGGGTGGCCGGCGCTGTCTGGTCCGCCAGCGACTCCAACGCCGTACGCGCCTGGCGCGCCGATGTGAGCACTGGCGTCGGTGAGCGCCGCACCGTCCAGCTCGCAGACGGCACCACGCTCTCGCTCAATACCGACTCCGCCGTCGACATCAGCCTCTCGCAAGACACCCGCCGCTTGCGATTGGTGCGCGGCGAGATCGCCATCACCACGGGGGCCGATGCCGATCACGGCCATCGCCCCTTCTTTGTCGACACCGCGCAGGGCAGCCTTCAGGCGCTCGGCACCCGCTTCGCCGTGCGTCAGCATGACGACAGCGCCGCGCTCACGGTGCTCGAAGGGGCGGTGCGCATCGTGCCCGCGCAGGCACCGAACGCCGCAACGGTGCTGACGGCAGGACAAGGCGCGACTTTCGACGCCCTCACCCTGCGCTCGCGCTTCGACGACGCCAGCGCCGCCAACGCCGCCGCCGCATGGACGCAAGGCATGCTCGTCGTCCACGCCATGCCGCTCGGTGACTTCCTTGCCGAACTCGGCCGCTACCGTCGCGGCCATCTCGGCTGCGCGCCGGAAGTGGCCGACCTGCGCGTTTCAGGCATCTATCCGGTCGACGACACCGACCGCGTGCTCGACATGCTCTCGCGGGCGTTGCCGGTCGACGTGCAGCGCTACACGCGCTGGTTCGTGCGCGTGCAGCCCGGCTCGGGCAACGGCGATGCGCGTGCCCGCGTCCGGACGTATCAGGCCATCGGCGGCGATCGTCCGCACACCTGAGGCCATCGCCGAAAAATCTTTTTGCGTCGGATGAGGGGTTTTCGAATCTCGCGGGGCATAGACAGGAATGCCCATTTCGATGTTTCGATGCTCCATAGAAAGGAATCCGCCGTCATGTCTTCTCACGTCAGCCACACGCCTGTGCGTGCCGCACGTGTGCGCACGCTCGTGCGTGCCGAAACCACCAACACAACCACGCCCCGCCGCGCCGTCACGCTGGCGGCCAGTGCACTCGTCACGCTCACGGCCTTGAGTGCCCTGAGCGCTCACGCCCAGTCTGCCGCTACCACCCCGGCCACCACCGCGCGCGCCGCCCAGTCGCTGCACATTCCGGCGGGCTCGCTGCAACAGGGTCTCGTCGCCTTCGCCCAGCAGACCGGGCTGATGATTTCCTACGACGCCGCGCAGATCGCCGACAAGCGCACCGCCGGCGTCTCGGGCACGTACACGGCGTCGCTCGCACTCGCGATCCTGATCGAAGGCACGGGGCTGCAAGCCTCCGGCCAGCCCAACGGCGGCTACATCGTCGCGCCCGGCCCGAACGCCAACGCCAGTGGCACCGGGGCCGCCGTCGCGCTACCGCAGACGAACGTGAATGCAAGCGCCGAGCGCGACATCGCGCGTGGCCCGGTCGTTGGCTACGTCGCGCAGCGCAGCGACACGGCCACCAAGTCGGATACGTCGATCATGCAGACATCGCAATCGATCAGCGTGATCCCGCGCGACCAGATGAACGATCAGGCCGTGCAGACCGTGACCGACGCGCTCAAGTACGCCGCCGGTGTCAACGCCGACCCGTACGGCAGCGACACCCGCGCCGACTGGTTCTACATTCGCGGCTTCAATGCCGACGTCTATTGGGACGGCCTGCGCGTGCCGCAGATCGCCAACCGTCCCGGCAGCTACGCCGCCATTCGCGTCGATCCGTACACGCTCGAGCGCGTGGAAGTGCTGCGCGGCCCCAGCTCCATCCTGTATGGCGCGGGCAACCTCGGTGGTCTCGTCAATCTGGTGAGCAAGGCGCCGAGCGCGGAGCCGTATCGCGAAATCGGCATCGACTACGGCACGTTCGATCGTCGCCAGTTGCGCGTCGACATGACCGGCCCGGCCAACGACGACGGCACGCTGCTGTACCGCATCACGGGCCTGGGTCGTGCCTCGAACTCGCAGACCGACAACGTGAGCGACGATCGCATCATGCTCCAGCCGTCGATCACGTGGCGTCCGAATGCGCAAACGAGCTTCACCTGGTTCGTCAACTACATGCAGGACAACATGGGCTCGTCGGTGAGCTACGGCCCGGCGCTCGGCATGGTGAATCCCTCGCGCTGGGGCCGCATCGACCGCGACCTGCTGACCGGCGACCCGGCCTTCGACCGCTACCGCAAGACGCAGGTCGCCACGGGCTACCGCTTCGAGCATCGCCTGAACGACGCCCTGCAATGGCGCTCCAGCGCGCGCTTCACGCACATGGATCTCGACTACAAGTCGATC
>NZ_JAELTP010000541.1 GCF_016428915.1 Pandoraea sp. ASV26 | reverse complement strand
TTTCGTGGACCGGTGCCGACTACGAGGTCACAGACGAGGGATGCTGGTGACCGGAGGGATAGTGACGAGTAAATGTGTTGGTTAGGAACTGTGAGATGGGGAGGGATGACTTGTTGTGTTGTGTTTTATTTAGCGTGATGAACGAATGTCTTTTTTTATTGTTCTTATTTGATCTTTGACCTATTATGTATATTATAGACTCTTTGTGAGGTACGCGTGCCGAATGGACTGCTCTTCAAGATGCTTCACTACTAAATAAAATAACCTTCGTATATCTGCCTTGACAATTGTACATTTACAAAAATATAGAATTACACCAAACAGTGCAATTCAACATAAGAACATACAAAAACTCCCCGTATATGCATACTCTGCCCTTACCGTCATGTTCACAAGAAATCCAATCCCATTCGCCGCGCAGTCCCTTGC
>NZ_JAELTP010000540.1 GCF_016428915.1 Pandoraea sp. ASV26 | reverse complement strand
GGTTTCACTTGCAAGAATGTACTGATTAACAGCCAAGGGCTCGTAAAGCTAGGTAGGACTACCCCCAACACCCAGCGTCTCTACTAACTAATCAACAGCAAATCAAGAGAACTTCAAACCACTAAGTTCAAGCGTAGAAGCACTGGACACAAAATCCGCAGGCGAGGTGGCGATGAACATGATGCAAAAGAATAACGGCCCGGGCGTTACAGATCAGGAACGGTGGGCGGCGTTTCTGGGCTTCGTTGCTGATGCCGCCACACAAGGCTCTTTAACCAAGCTTCGTTCTGTGAGTGGAAACAACCGGTACGCTGCATTCAAAACTGTTTGCTGATCCCAGTCAGGACCCACTTTTTGATGCGGATGCAGATGAGCGGTCATTAGTGGCTCTGGTAGTGAAGGCAGAAGTCGCTAGCCAAAGAGCATATA
>NZ_JAELTP010000539.1 GCF_016428915.1 Pandoraea sp. ASV26 | reverse complement strand
GTGGGAAGGATGGGTCCAAAGTCTTCAACAGGAATTACACCAGTGGGATTCAAGTCAATTCGCCATCGTTCCAATATGACTTCACTGTTCTTTCTCTGTGAGTTGGGTGATGCGCTGTCTGCGCTGAAGCGGGAGGCATGGAGCTGCTCCATCACATCCCATCGCTTGCCATCGTCGTCGACAAGTACAAGGCTTTGGCTTTCTTTGAGAGTAGAGGTATCAAGGTATACATCAATAATCATTGGCGGCGGCTGGTTTTCTAAACTGCCGCAGCTTTTCCACGTCTTGAGCTCTTCTCGGAAATCGTCGATCTCGTCGGTTTCGATTTGGTACTGTGCTCTAGTTAGCCAGAACTATTGATCGTTAGAATTATAAAGATACATACCCATTTATTTACTTTAGGAGCGCCGCTCGCATTTCGTACAGGTC
>NZ_JAELTP010000538.1 GCF_016428915.1 Pandoraea sp. ASV26 | reverse complement strand
GGACGATGGCTCCGACAACATGATCAATGCCCTCATTGCCGTCCTCAGCATTGCCTTCTTCGCCCTCATTCTCATCTCGGCCCTCTTTCTCTTCCGCCGTGTCCGCCGCAATCGCGAGGCACGCAACGCCGACACTCTGCCCGTTTACAGCCAGACTCCCAAGGACTCGATGCAAAATGGCCTCACCATTGAGACCAAGCACAACGGACGTTCCAGCGTCGTCTTCATCGGCCGTGACGGACAGCCCATGCTGCAGAACCCCAGCTCGCCACCTCACTCTCCCGACAACGTGCCGGAAATCCACATTACCTTCCCCGACGAGCAAGACGATGAAGGCCAACGCAAGAGCGGGCGTGTCCTCATTGTTCGCGTTGGTGACAACGCCACTGTCGGCCTGGAGCCGGTGCAAGAAGAGCAACTGCCCGCGTA
>NZ_JAELTP010000537.1 GCF_016428915.1 Pandoraea sp. ASV26 | reverse complement strand
GCTTTAGGGAGCCTGGTGCCTGCGAAAAGGATAATAGCAAATCCTCTTGACAGCGCGTAGCTAGGAAAGAGAGAAAGCCGGCAACAAAACGCTCTGGGTCGAGTAAACTATCCCCAAAATATACAAAATTAGGCCAGTACTTGGGATGTGAGTTACTTTGCCCAACACTAGCTTGGCCCTCCTGGTTCTATGTACACTTGCCGCCAAGGCAAATGAGGAGTGGAATTTGCCTACCGACAAACATCTGCTGAATCGGGAACGCGCCGAAAGGAGGGATTACATCCTTTTCCAAGGTTGGCAGCCATTCTCTACCCGTCAGAGCAGACGAGTATATTGACGACCCAGTTACCCTCGTCCGCAGCGGCAGAGGCAGATATTGGGAGCAGCGGACCAGGCGAAGAAATGCAGTGATCCCAACATCCTCAGTCC
>NZ_JAELTP010000536.1 GCF_016428915.1 Pandoraea sp. ASV26 | reverse complement strand
ACCTACACCTCACCTAGCAACAGCACAACGTCACGCTCAAATAAACTTCTCAAAAAAGAAAAGAAAAAATGTCTCAAGTCTGCGTGCTCCTTCTGTTGCAGCTACGGTACAGCTTCTTCCAAACTGCACATCTCCAACGCCAACGTGGCCCAGCCGTAGCAGGTAGAGTGAAGTGTGTGACACGGATCTGATTGGCCCTCGAGACCCGGCACGGATCTCCCAGATGAGACGGGCGAACGCCATGCCGTGTCGCAGGTTCGACGGCACCAAAAGAAGACTTTTCCAGGGAATATTGGAGCTCATCTTGAAGACTTTGTCTGTTATTGTCTTTATGATACAAAATTTTTCAACACAAGCAATGGGCGTCCGATGTTTTGGAGACGTCCCGTAATCTGACTCTCTAGGTAATTCTTGGGCAAACTGTACAGG
>NZ_JAELTP010000535.1 GCF_016428915.1 Pandoraea sp. ASV26 | reverse complement strand
GCACGAAACTCTCGCGTGGCTTTCTTTGCCTGGCTGGACCAAGCAGCGCGCACATGACTGGAGTTGTTAAAAAAATATGAAATTGTTCGCTTTGTTTCCTTCATCTGGGCGTAAGATGCATAACGAATATACATGGCCATCAACTTCCGCGGTCGGGCACTGACGCAGATACTGACTGAATTGTGTGATTAGGTTTAACCCTATGCGCTGGCTGAGGGCCAAGCAAGAACAACATCGAGCCTTGCTGATTATGATGTTGGCTCGCTGATTCCTTGCCTGCAACAAAAAAAGCTGGAGAGGAAACGCGTGGTATCGCCGCTCCAAACAACGGCAGAGCAAGAGAGAAGGCTTGGTGGAGCGGGAGCTTGCAGTGTGGAGCTGGAGAGTTTCTGTTTTGGGTCGAAAGTAAACAAACCCCAAAGAGGCAGTG
>NZ_JAELTP010000534.1 GCF_016428915.1 Pandoraea sp. ASV26 | reverse complement strand
GTGAAATACGAGAGCACGAATTTAAACGCATTTACATAAGCTCCATCTACGGTTTCGCTGGATACTTTACAACATTTCTCTATTACGCTTCTTGAAGAAATACAACGCAGCGCAGTAGACACGGCCTGTTTCAACTTTCACGAATGCTAGATACCATCATTTTCTTACAAAGATTTTGTTGGAGTAGACGGGCGTCGGCCCATGGAAACATCTTTAATGATATATCAATCGCATAAAGTACGGTCAGCGCTAAGCATATCGGCATCCATTTCCTTGATGAAAACTGGGTATATCTCCTTTTTGGCTTGTACATTTGTGGTTTCCTTAACAAAGCAAACGATTTAAATAGCCATTGCGTGCCAAATATACGTGCAATTTATTACATTACACGTCATTGTGATGTTTATTA
Source organism: Pandoraea sp. ASV26 (assembly GCF_016428915.1). Taxonomy (GTDB): domain Bacteria; phylum Pseudomonadota; class Gammaproteobacteria; order Burkholderiales; family Burkholderiaceae; genus Pandoraea. The sequence continues at coordinate 21 of NZ_JAELTP010000534.1, read as the reverse complement.
TAGAGATGCTAAGTACTGACC
>NZ_JAELTP010000533.1 GCF_016428915.1 Pandoraea sp. ASV26 | reverse complement strand
GTTGTTTCCATTCCACGCCAGCGCATTGCAGGAGAACTAGCTTTGACGTCCTATCAAAGGGCGTAAAAAAGTCACCGTCTTGTTTCAGGGGCGGAACTTGCGACCTTAACACTGCAGCACCACACCACAAAGTCGCAATGGCTCCAATGAAAACACGCCTTCGACCATCCGTCGTTGCCTAGTTTAGTCGGCGCTTGGAACAACCTCCGACTCACACTTAATCGCCCGCACTTTTGTTGCACAGAAAGAATGTCGAGTTGAGCGGCGCTTCTCGACAATAGCGCCTGAAGTCTGAACCCACTTCACGGGTGAGCATGCGTGTATTTAAGACAGTCTATCGCCGTCAGTAAGATGACCTAGTTCAACCTCTTTTTCTATTCCAGTCGCTCAAATTCATATCAACAATTTGATTTCATATCTTTCATAACAC
>NZ_JAELTP010000532.1 GCF_016428915.1 Pandoraea sp. ASV26 | reverse complement strand
GGTTTGGGGGTTTTCTGGGGGGGCAGTTGGCAGGCGGCTTGCTCTTTCTGTATTAGAGTCTTTGTGGGCTGTGCGGGAAGGAGGCGCGGCCAGGCAAATACCGCTTAAATTGTTATTTCTCTATTTGGGCGGTAGCTCTTTCCTCTATGGCATGCACATGCATGTGTCGGGGCGCTTGGGAAGGGGACCCTGTCAGAATGCACAGTGTGTGAACCGTAGCAGCCACTAGGCGACTTTCAGCGCCCATCCATCCCATCCCATCCATCCTTCGGCGTCTCCTTACCGTGAAGACAGTGGGATGGTGGCCAAGCTCATTGGGGGTCTTACTAGGGCTGGGAGGTGGCAGTGGAATGCTTCGGCAGCCAGCCGACTGCCGGACCCCAGTCGAGAAACCGACGTGAAATTGCTCTGCAGGGTGTCATCCTCAAGCA
>NZ_JAELTP010000054.1 GCF_016428915.1 Pandoraea sp. ASV26 | reverse complement strand
GCTTGAAGTGATCGAGATCGATGACCACGATCGAGAGCGGCCAACTGCGGACCAGCGCGCGCGCCATCTCCTGACGCGCCAGCAGGTCGAAATGCTTGCGTGAGAGCGCGCCGGTCAGATAGTCGCGGTTGGCGGCTTCTTCGGCGGTGGCGAGCATGGCGTCGTGAATCATCAAGACCGCGCCCATCGTCATGGCAGGCATGACGATCGTGCCGATTGTAAGCATCACCGCGTTGAAGGTTGTCGGGGCGAACAATTCCGGGCCGGGCGAGGGCGTCCAGGCGAAGACCGCACCGCGTACGGCATGCCCGATGGCGAATGTGGCAGCAAGCGTTGCCGTCAGCCAATAGTTATAGGGATGGCGGCGCGGTGGAATGTGTCGCGCAATCAGAAGCGCGATGGCCAGCAACATCGTCGCGTGATAGGCGGAGACGACGACCACGCGCACCTGAGGGTTGTCCGTGCCATAGAACCAGATCAGGATCGCGGCAGAAAGCAGGCCCAGCGACGCGCCCAGCACCCGCCAATGCGCCGGCTGACCGAGAAAGCGGGCGCAGCCGGCGTAAAAAAACAGCAGACCGCTCGCGAGCGCGATATTGGCAATGGGAATCGACAGGAAGTCGGGCACGACACCGCGCAGGGCGAACAGCGGCAAGGCGGTCAGGACCGCGATATTGGCCAGGCACCACTCGCGAACGCCTGCCACGCGTGAGCGTAGAAGGGAACCCACGATCAGCAACATCATGAAGCTGAGCAGTGAGGTGATCGCGAGCAGGGACGTCGTCAACATGGCGATGACCAGCGGGGGGAAACGGGCAGGTGTTGTGCATTGTAATGTACGCCGCTGCGCGCGTTACACGCCAGTAGAATGATCGGGTTAGTCTTTTTCGTTTCAAGGAGTTTGCGTCAATGTTGACGACCCCGTCCCCTGCGTCACATCGTTTCCATCGTTTCCATTTCGTTCGCGCGCTGACGCTGGCCGCCGGTGTGGCCGTCAGTCTGAGCGCGTTGCCGGTGCGCGCGCAGCAGGAGCCGATGCAGCGCCGCTCGGCCCAGCCACCGCTGTTCGCCGCCCCTGCGAGCGCCACCACCGCACCGGCTGCCGACATCAACCGCGACGTGCGTCCTGCGCTGGAAGCCGCCAATCTCTGGCTCGGACTCACCGACATCAATCGTGCGGCGCAGAGCTGGCAGCAGGCCGCGCCGGTGTTCCAGCGCGCGATCTCCGCCGACGCCTGGACGCAGAGCCTGCAAACGGCGCGCGCGCCGCTGGGGAAGGTGAAGTCGCGCAAGACCAAGGACGCGGTATTTACGCGCACCATTCCGGGGCAGCCGGAGGGGGAGTATGTGGTGATTCAGTACGACACGGCCTTCGAGAACAAGGCCGATGCGCATGAGATGGTGACGATGGTCTACGGCATCGACAGCCGTTGGCGGGTCGCGGGCTATCTGGTGCGCTGAGGTGCGATGACGCTACCGGCCCGTGAGTGCCGGTTCAGCGCGGTAGGGCCGGCTCGACGATGCCCATCGTCGTCTCGACGTGAGCGCGTGCGATGTGCTCGGCGCGTTCTTCATCGTGCGCGCGCAGGGCGGCAAGCAACTCGCGGTGCTGGGCGTTGGTCGCCGTCAGTTGTTCGTCGGAGAACATCACGGGAATGCGTAACGCCCAGTAATAAAACTGGGTGCGTTCGTGAAATTGCGCCAGGACCACGTTATCGGCAGCCTTCACGATCAGATCGTGAAACTCCGTGTTCAGGCGATTCAGGGCCAGACGCGGCAAATGACCGCCCGGCTCCATCTGCTCGATGAGCGCGGCCAGCGCGTCGCAGACGTCGGGGGTGATCTTGCGCGCGGCGAGTCGCGCCGTTTCGGCTTCGATGGCTACACGGCTTTCGAAGATCGCGTGGACTTGCAGATGATCGACGCCCTGAACTTCCCATCCGCGATTGCGGGCAATGAAACCTTCGCCTTGCAGGATGAGCAACGCTTCACGCACAGGCGTGCGGCCTACGCCGAGCCGCTGAATCAGGTCGTCTTCGATGAGACGCTGCCCCGGTCTGAGCTCCGAGGCAAGAATCATGCTGCGGATTTTGGTCCGCACTTCTCCTGTAATCAGGTTGCTGGGCGCTTTCATCTGATGCATGTCTTCCATTGAGCGGCGCGCGCGCCGTGTACTTCGGCGAGATGCCACAGCCATACCCGGCGTCTCGGGCACGGGCCGCGTTCAGCGCACACCCCCATGCCGCAGCGGATTTTACCGAGTTTCTTTCTACGCCTTCAAAACGGTTCCCAGAGCGTCAAAGTTGTGGCAGCCATGCGTGCAGCACATGAATGGCGTCAGATTTTGCGCAATTCTTTCGGTTTCCGAAGCGAGTGCTCGCTTATACGCGTGTTTGAAGTGTGTGAAAAATACCATAACGCTCGCCATAACGGGGTTCGCGCTCACTCACTTGTCGTGTGAGTGCCCAACGTCCTAGCGTTGCGGGTACCGAAACATGCCCCATGAGAAGGCTCGGCGGAAATGATGAAGATGTGAAGAAGTGGGTTCAAATAACCATTTTTCACAAGGGGTTATAGGTCAGGATCAAGTCTTTTTTCGACACGCCAGATGTGGCGTTCGCCGCTGGGCAGGAGTCGCCAGTGCTTCGCCGGAAGCTGTGTGCCTGCGACGGTTCGGTACGGTGCGACCGTCAGTGACAGCGCGCCGTCGGCGAGATGCTGATACTGCCCGACGCTACCCGCACCATCGCTGAATTCCAGGATGACCTCACCCGACGGTGCTGTCGGCCCGTCGAATGCCGTGAGCCGCGCCCCTGGGTAGAGATGGGTGTGATGCACGTGAAATCGCATTCGACCCCCTTGCGCTCAATTATTTCTAAAAAAGAAATAAAAGATTGTAAAACTTCGTGTTTATCATCAATTGACGCACTAATAAAATTTCACTGTCGACGATGAGTTAAGCATCGCCCCCCTCAATAGACAGGAGAAATATCATGAAGCGCACCCTGATTACCTCAGCCCTGATTTCCGCCATGCTCGCCGTATCGGCCGGTTCCGCCTTTGCCAGCGATGCTTTCGACGGCCCGTCGGAATTCTCGTGGGTACCCCAAACCAGCGTTCTCACTCGCGCTCAGGTTCGTGAAGAACTGATCCAGGCGCAGAAGGCCGGTCTGGTGGTTCAACACGATACCGTGTATCCGAAGGCAGCGCCCAGCGCTCAAGCGGTGGCAGCGACGGCAGCGGTGGCACCGTTGACGGCCGGCTCGGTCGGTGGCCTGCAACGTGCTGGCACGACCTACTTCGGTAACTAAGCGTCACCACGGCACGCTCGACGCCCCCGGGATATCCGGGGCGCAGCGTGCCGCTCGCATTGCGGTGGGTTTATGGTGTGACGTCCGCGCATGAGGACTGCGTGGCACAATCGGCAGCATTCTGCCTTGTGCCACTTTGCGTGCTCCGGCGCGCCCCTCATCCCATGACGTCATCGCTTCAAGAGCGCCTGCGCCGTGTATCGCGACAAGCTGTTGCGACACTACGTGCCGGTGCCTTCGTCAGCCTCACCTCCCTCCTGGTTCTGAACGCTGCCCTGTCGAGCACGTCTGCGCGCGCCGCCGACGCAACATCGGACAACGCCCAGAGCAACAGTAACGCCGGTCCGGCCTATGGCCCGGAGTTGCAGGGTTTCGACTATCCCTATCCGGTCAATCGATTCGACTTCACGTCGCAGCGTCTACCGCTGCACATGGCGTATCTCGACGTGAAACCCGCACAGGCCAACGGGCGAACTGTCGTGCTGCTGCACGGCAAGAACTTCTGCGCGGCCACGTGGCGAGAGACGATCGACACGCTCGCAGGCGCCGGTTATCGCGTGATCGCACCGGATCAGATCGGCTTCTGCAAATCGAGCAAGCCGGCCCAATATCAATACAGCTTCCAGCAACTCGCGAACAACACGCATGCGTTACTGGCCTCGCTGGGGATCAAGACCGCGACCATCGTCGGTCATTCGACGGGTGGGATGCTGGCCGCCCGCTATGCGCTGATGTACCCGAACGAGACGCAGCAACTCGTGCTCGTCAATCCGATCGGTCTCGAAGACTGGAAGGCGCTGGGTGTGCCGTCGAAGACCGTGGACGAGTGGTACGACCGCGAGCTGCGCACGACCGCAGCGGGCATTCGCCGTTATGAGCAGGCGACGTATTACGCCGGGCAATGGAGCGATCGTTACGAGCCGTGGGTGCAGATGCTGGCCGGTTTGTATCGCGGACCGGGCAAGCGCATCGTGGCGTGGAACTCGGCCCTGCTCTATGACATGATCTATACGCAGCCGGTCGTGTACGAGTTGAGCCAGATTCGGGTGCCGACGTTGCTGATGATCGGTGAGAAAGACACCACGGCCATCGGCAAGGACTTTTCACCGCCGGAGGTACAGGCGCGCATTGGACACTACCCGGTGCTCGCGAAGGCGACGCAAGCGGCCATTCCCGGCTCGACGCTTATCACGTTCCCTGAACTGGGCCATGCACCCCAGATGCAGGACCCGGCCACATTCCACAAAGCACTGCTCAACGGGCTGGCAGCGCTGCACTAGCGCGAGTGAGATCACTGAGGTGGCTGAGGTGACTGAGCTGGCTGAGCGGGCTGAGCTGGCTGAGCGGGTAGCCCTGCGACGCGTCAGAGGTGCTTGTAGTAGAACGTGGTGGCACAGAAGCCGCCATCGGGCATGAGCGCGAATTTCGGCACCTCGCCTGCGCGTTGCCAGCCGCTGCGCTGGTAAAGGCGTTCCGCGTCGCCGCCGGTCACGGTGTCGAGCACCAGCACGTGACGGCCTTCGCTGCGCGCCACGTCGTCGATGGTTGCCATCAACTGCTGAGCCACCCCCTGACGTCGTGCCGAGCGATGGACGAGCATCTTCGCGACGTCCGCCCGATGTGGCTGGTTTTCCGGCAGATCGAGAATCAACTGCACCGTGCCGACGATGTCGCCATCGCCTGCCATGCCGGGCGCGTGACGACGGGCCACGAGCAACGCGCGTTCGCCACGGGCCACGCTCTCGGCGACCTTGCGCCAGAACGCGGTGGCGCGCTCACGCGTGAGCGGTAGCATGAAGCTGACCGACGCGCCGCCTTGCACGCAGTCGATGAGTACGTCGGCGAGGGCGTCGATGGCCGCAAGCGCTTGCGTGCCGTCGAGTCGTTGCAGTGCAATGGACGACGAAGCCGACATCATGGGGTTCTCCTTGCCGCGACAAACGGCAACGTCACGAGTCCGACGAGATAACGCACGGGCGCCGACGTCGGATTATGGAAGCCGATCGGTTGATCGAGCCGCATGGCCAGGCAATCGCCGGTATCGAGCCGCCAGGTGGCGTCGCCCAGCGTGATTTCGATGGTGCCGTCGATCACCCAGATCTGTTGCCAGACCTCGTTCTCGCGCGCGCCGGTGTCATAGGCGACACGCTCGCCCGCCGGGAATTGCACTTCGACGAATTGCAGAGGCGACGGTTGTGCCGGTGAAAGATTGCGTCGCACATAGCCGGAGGCCGGGTCCGTCCACACCGGCTGGTCGGCACGGCGAGCGAGCGGCGAGGGCGGCGCGTCTTCCTGCGCCCGGGCGTCGAACAACGAAGCGAGCGTAACGTCGAGCGCAGTGGCAAGCTTGTCGAGCACGTTGGCCGTGGGGCTGGTCTGCGCGCGCTCGATGAGCGAGATGCTCGAGCGGCTCACCCCGCTGCGCTCTGCCAGCGTGTCGAGGGAATAGCCGCGCTCGCTGCGCAGGTCGCGCACGCGACGGGCGATGCGTTCGTTGATATCCATGTCATCCAGTCTACTGGAAATTAATTTCCAGTAAAATAGACGGCATCGTTCACGCCGTCATCCACGGCTTTTTGCTTGCGGGACCACGCCAATGACTTCCTCGTTCATCGTTCGCGACGCCACTGACGCCGATCTCGTCGCCATTCGCGACATCTACAACGACGCTGTCGAGCACACGACCGCCATCTGGAACGAGGTGCTGGTCGACGTCGACAATCGGCGCGAGTGGCTGGCGGCGCGTGTGGCGCGCGGGTATCCCGTGATCGTCGCCGAGCGCGACGGCAAGGTCGCGGGGTATGCGTCGTTTGGCGACTGGCGTGCATTCGACGGCTATCGCCATACCGTCGAGCACTCGATCTACGTGGACAAGAACGCACGTGGCGGCGGCATTGGTGAGACGCTCATGCGCGCACTCATCGAACGCGCGCGTGCGCTCGACATTCACGTGATGATCGCGAGCATCGAAGCGCAAAACGCGCCGTCGATTCGTCTGCACGAAAAACTCGGCTTCCGCACGGTCGGCACGTTCAAGGAAGTCGGCACGAAGTTCGGACGCTGGCTCGACCTTACGTGCATGGAACGGCATATCGATGGCGTGGATGGCGTGAATTGAACGCGTAACGCCACGCGCTGCACCATCAATTCGATGCCGCTATGTCCCGATGGATATAGCGGCATTTCTCATCCGGCATAGGCAACATCACACCGTTCGAATATCGCCCGCTCTCGCCCGCTGCGTGGTGCGCGATGCGTGACCGTTCGCGCGTGTTCTCACGCAGTGCGTCATGACCAACCTTGTCATTCCCGGAGTCGGCGTGTAGCCTTGGCACGTCCGGTGTCACTCATGAAGCGTGTTCATATAGAACTTCACGAGCGCATCACGGCAGGTGAATGTCACGCATTGTGACCATGCATCGTGGGTCGATGACGAGAAGTCCGACGTCGCGGCCCCGTGAGCGTAGCAGTGCTGTTTTGTGGTTCGCGAGCTTTGTGGATCGTGATACGCCCCCCAAAACAAGACGGACGGAACGCTTATGCCGCGCCTGCCAAGAAAACACTGTCCACCTGCGGCTGTGTCGAGCGATGACGCTCGTCCTGATACCGCTTCCGAATTCCCCCAGTCGTCTCACAACCCTCAGAGTCCCGATGCGGCTCCCGGCTTCGCGATGTCGCGTCGCGGGTTCCTCAAGGCCTCGGTGATCGCGGGCATTTCCGTGTACATCGCGCCGTTGGGCAGCCGTGCGTTCGCCGCGCTGTTCGAGGACAAGAATCTCACGCCGCTCGCGTGGGACGCCGCCAAGGGGCAAGCCAAATTCCGCATCGATGGCACCGCCAAGGTGACGGGCGCCAAGATCTTTGCGCGTGATGTGCGCTCGCGCGACATGCCGGGCTGGCCCGCGCAGCAAGCCCATGCGTTCGTGCTGCGTGTGACGCGCGCCGACCGCCCGTACCTCGGCTTCGATCTCTCGCGCCTGGACGACGGCCTGCAACCGGATCGCGTAGTGACCGCCGACGACCTCGCGCGCGATGGCGTTGCCTTCCCCGAGTTCTACGGCGACGACATGTTGCTGCCGGTGGGCAAGACACCCGCTTATCTCGGTCACGCCGTGGCGATCCTGATTTATCGCGACTTCACGCGTTTTCGCTTTGCCAAGGACAAGCTCAAGTTCCGCGACGAGATCATTCGCTATGGCGACGTGACGGGCCCGCTCGAACGCGATCCGTGGGGCAGCTTCCGTTACGTGCGCGTGGGCGGCAAGACGGCGTACGACGATGATGTCTATTCGAGCCTGAAAGACGCGCCGATCTTCCCGAGCATGATGCGCAAGCATCTGCCCGTGTGGCCCGATGGCAATGACCACGGCAAGCTCGATGAGCAAGGCATGGCCTATGCGGGCAAGATCGGCGAGTCGCTCGCGCACCCGCCGGCGAACTGGCTGGTGATGTCGCGCGAATACCGCACGCAGTCGATCGACACGGCGGCGCTCGAACCCGATAACGCCAACTGCTGGTACGACGCCGCCACGCAAACGCTGCACATGGTCGTGCCCACGCAATCGCCCTCGGAAGTCGCTGAAAATGCCGCCGCGATGGCGGCCAAGGGCCACTTCCCGGTCAGGCGGCTGATCGTCTATCCGTGCTACACGGTGGGCTACGGCTCGAAGGATCACTACAACATGCCGTTCTACGGTCTGGCGGCCGCGATGTACGGCGATGGCCTGCCCGTGCGGCTGGCCAACGACCGCTACGAACAGTTCCAGACGTCGCTCAAGCGGCACGCGTTCACCATGCGTTATCGCATCGGCGTCGACAAGGAGAGCGGTCTGCTTCAGGCGTTCACGGCCGACATGGAATGCAACGGCGGCGGACGGATGAACTTCTCGCCGTCGGTGGCGATGGTCGCGGCAACGGCGGCCCAGTCGATCTACTACTTCCCGCAGAGCGATCTGGCGAGCGTGGCGATTGCGTCGCGTGCCATCGACGCGGGCTCGGCGCGCGGTTACGGCACGCTACAGTCGATGGCCGCCACGGAAATGATGATCGACGAGATGGCGGCGCAGTTGGGTGTCGACGCCATCGATTTCCGTCTCAAGAATGCGTTGCGCTCGGGCATGAAGAACACGCAGGGCGCGATTCCGGCCGGCGCGGTGCGCGTTGACGAGGTGCTGGCGCGCGCCAAGGCCCATCCGCTGTGGAAGCAGCGCGACAAGAAGAAGGCCGAATTCGAAGCGGCGCACCCGGGGCGTCGTTACGGCGTGGGATTCGCGTGCGTGCAAAAGGACTTCGGCACCGGTGCCGAGACTTCGTTCGCCCGTGTGGAGATCGACGAGACCGGCAAGATTTCGCTGCATCACACGGCGGCCGAGATCGGCACGGGCACATCGACGTCGCAAGCGGTTGCGGTGGCGAAATGGCTCGGCATGCCCGCGACGGACGTGCATATCGCCATCACCGACTGGCCGGAACTGCCGGTCGTGACGAGCGGCGATCCGTATCTGATGTCGCAGGCCGATCAGGACAAGCTCGCGGCCAATCCGCGATGGTCGCCGGGGTATGCGTCGCCATCGAGCGCGACGAACTCCGCCTACTATTTCACGCACAGCACGCGCGAAGCCGCGCGGTTGCTGTTTCTTCAGGGACTGTGGCCGGCGGCGCTATCGATATGGCGCCGGGGACTCGGCGGCGGTCAGGCTGCACCGCTCGTGGTGCGCGCCGAGGACGCACGCTGGGTCGACGGCAAGCTCTCGGCCGCAGGGCTCGAAGCGTTGCCGTTGCCCATGCTCGCCAAGACTGCGCATGAGTTGGGACTGGTGACGGGCGCGACGGTGCACGTCTTCAACCGCTGGCAGTGGGCCGAAGCCGATTGGGATCTGGGCGACGGCGTGACGCAGCGGTTGCCGGTCGACGGCATTGCGTTGCGCTTCGGCAAGGGTGGCGCGAACGCCGCGGCGTCAGCGGTGCAGACACCGGCGGCCGCACAAACGCCCGCCGCCAAGGGCGCGCATCGTAGCGGCAACGCACCCGCGAAGTCCGCTTCACCGGCCGCGGCGGCTGCCGCAGGCGCCGGGGCAAGTGGGGCGAAGGTCGCAAAAGGTGCGCCGTCACCCAACACGGGGGCGACGGGTATGCAGGTCGCGGCACCCACGCCCGGCACGGGTTATCGCGTCATGGACCGCAAGCGCGTGTATTACCCGCCGGTGCAGCGTAACAACGCGGCCGTGACGTACTACAGCGCCGTGGGCACGCTCGTCGAACTGTCGGTGCATGAGGCCACCGGCAAGGTGGAACTGCTCACGCACCATTCCATCATGGAGTGCGGCAATCAGATTTCGCCGCAACTCGTCTCGGGCCAATTGCAGGGCGGTCTCGCCATGGGCATCGGCCACGCGTTGCACGAGTATCTGCCGCTGTACGAGGACGGCCCGGGCAACGGCACGTGGAACTTCAACCGTTATCACCTGCCGCGCGCGGTCGACGTCGCGGTATGGACGCAAACGGGTGAGGTGCTGCCGCCGATCTCCGAGACCGATGTGCCCAAGGGCATTGCGGAAGTGGTGATGATTCCCGTGGTGGGTGCGATTGTGAACGGCCTCGCGCATGCGATCGGCCATCGATTTACGGATTTGCCGGTGACACCGGAGAAGATCCAGGAGGTACTGGCATGACGGACGCTTCGAGCGCACCGCAAGCCGCGTCGGACGCCATGGCGACGACGGGCGCGGGACAAAACATGAGCGGCGCGAGCGCCGCATCGGCACCGGCCGCCGCGAGCGCGCCGGCAGCATCGGCACCAATGACGAGCGGCAAGACGCCGTGGGACACGTTGCCGGTGACCGTGAAGGTCAACGGCGTATCGCATGGGCCGATGGACGTGCCGGCCGGCCTGATGATGATCGACTTCCTGCACGAGACGCTGGGTCTGACGGGCTCGCGGCTGGGCTGCGGGCAAGGCATCTGCCACGCCTGCGTGGTGATCGTCGATCATGCGGACGGCAGCAGCGAGACCGTGCGCAGTTGCATCACAGGCGCGAACTATTTCGACGGCAAGACCGTGCGCACGGTCGAAGGCCATGCCGCTCGCGATGCCGATGGCAAACTCACGCTCGCGCCGATCCAGCAGGCGTTTCTCGATCACTTCAGCTTTCAGTGCGGCTACTGCACGCCGGGCTTCGTGAACGCGGCGACGGTGCTGATCGAGGGACTCAAGCGCAATCCGGTCCCACGCGCCGATCTCGAAGCGGCGATCACGGCGGGGCTCAACGACCAGATCTGCCGGTGCACGGGGTATGTGCGCTATTACGAGGCTGTGCGTGACGTCATTCTCAAGACGCCCGGCTGCATCAGGGATGGGAAATGAAGGACGCGAAATGAGGGGAAATGCCATGAGCCTGAATCGCGTCACCCGATGGAGCGCGCGAGCGGCGTGTCTTGCCGCCGTGCTGCTCGTTGCCGCCTGCAACGACTCGACCGCACCCAAGCCACCCGAGCCGGCGCAGCCGCCGACACCCAAGACGTCGCGGGTGCCGTCGCTCGTCACGAGCGCGATGGCCGCAGACGCACCGAGCGCACCGAACGCCGCCGCATCGTCGGCCATCGGTGCCGAGGCGTCGGATGCGTCGGCTGCGTCATCCGCATCATCCACGCCATCGACACCATCGACACCATCGGCGTCACCCGCACCGAGCGCGTCGTCCGAACTGATCGCTCGCGGCAAGTATCTGGCGCGTGCGGCCGACTGCGCGGCCTGTCATACGAGCGCGGACGGCGCGCCCTTCGCCGGCGGTGTGCCGCTCAAGTCGCCGTTCGGCACGTTCTACGGCACCAACATCACACCTGACAAGACGAACGGCATCGGCAGCTGGACGGCCGACGAGTTCTACCGCGCGCTGCACGACGGTGTCGCCCCGGACAAGACGTTGTACCCGGCCATGCCGTACACGTCCTACCGTCAGATGACCCGGGCGGACAGCGATGCCATCTACGCGTACCTGATGTCGGTGAAACCGGCGGCGGTACCCAACCGCAAGCACGACCTCTCGTTCCCGTACAACCTGCGATTCGGCATGCGCGTGTGGGACTGGATGTTCCTCACCGACACGTTGCCCGATGCCTCGAAGGGGCAATCGGCGGACTGGCTGCGCGGACGCTATCTCGCGAACGCACTGGGCCACTGCGCGGAATGCCATACGCCGCGCGGCACCTTCGGCCAGCTCGACAAGGCAACGCCGCTTGGCGGGGCGGCGCTCGCGCGTATTGCGGCACCCGATGTGACGCCCGAGGCGCTGGTCGCACGCGGATGGACGGTGAAGGACCTGCAAACGTTCTTCGGCACGGGCATCGCCCCGCAAGGGTCGGCGTTCGGCGAGATGTACCCGGTGGTGCATCTGAGCACGCAATACCTCACGCCTGACGATCTGCGTTCGCTCTCGACATACCTGCTTGGCGACGCAGCACCCGCACCGAAGCCGTTGCCGGACCATCCCGACACGAGCAAGCTGACGGCGGGCCGCAATATGTATCTCGCCGTTTGTGCGGGCTGTCACGCGGCCGACGGCACGGGCAAGCCGCACGTCGCGGTGTCGATGCTGGGCAATTCGACGGTACGCCAGAAGGATCCACGCAATCTGATCGTCGCGATCCTCGACGGCATCGAGCCGCAGAAATTCCCGGGGCTCGAAGCGATGCAGGATATGCCGGGCTTCGACAAGCGTCTGACCGACGCGCAGATTGCCGAGTTGAGCAACTACCTGCGCGTGGCCTACGGCGGCCAGGCGGGCGATGTCAATTCCGAGATCGTCAAACAACTGCGTCAGAAGTGATCTGACGCCGCACCCTGTGCGACGGCATGGCGCATAATGACGCGCCATGTCCCGCACACAACGTCTCTTCTCTCTGATGCAGTTGCTGCGCCGTCACCGTTACCCGGTGGCGGGTGCGACGCTGGCCGATGCGCTTGGCGTGAGCCTGCGCACGCTCTACCGGGACATTGCCGTGTTGCAGGCGCAGGGCGCGCACATCGAAGGCGCGCCGGGGCTGGGCTATGTGCTCAAGCCGGGTTTCATGCTGCCGCCGCTGATGTTCTCGGAGGAGGAAATCGAGGCGATCGTGCTGGGCTCGCGCTGGGTGGCCAAACGCACCGACGGCGCGCTGGCCGAGGCTGCGGCGAATGCGTTGGCCAAGATCGCGGCGGTGCTTCCTTCGGATCTGCGCACGTCGCTTGAGGCGTCGACGCTGCTCATCGGGCCGGGCGATCCGCTGCCGCCGATGCTCGTCGACCTGACCGTCATTCGCGAGGCCATTCGCGCCGAGCGCAAACTTCAGTTGTCCTACCGGGACGAAGCGGGCCGGGTGTCCGAGCGAGTCATCTGGCCGTTCGCACTGGGCTTCTTCGAGCGCGTACGCATGATCGTGGCGTGGTGCGAGCTGCGTGACGGCTTTCGCCACTTCCGCGCCGACCGCATCGAAGCGATGACCGTGACCCAAACACGCTACCCGCGCGGGCGACGCACGTTGCTCAGGATGTGGCGCGAAACCACTGGAATACAGTGATTCGCAACGCGCTTCACGGTGTCTCAAACAGACATTCGACTGCTGACAAAAACTGACAGCATCCCTTCGTACGATGGCATCCATGACAGCGCACGGCGGCACCGGAAATTCGGAGCGCCGACGTGGCGGCATGTCATGCATAACAATCGAAAGGAGCTAGTCATGCTGCATCCGAACATGGTCAATCTGTATGTTGCGAGTCCCCCTGAGAGTGCGGCGTTTTATGCCGATCTGTTCGACCTGGAGCCGGTCGAGGCGTCGCCAGGATTTGCGTTGTTCGCATTTCCGTCGGGCATGAAGCTCGGGCTGTGGGCGCGCTATGCCGTGGCGCCGACCGTGATCGCGCCGCCGGGGGGCAGCGAAGTCGTGATGCCGGTGGCGTCCGATGCGCACGTGGATGCAACGTGGGAAGCCTGGAGCGCGCGGGGTATCACCATCGTGCAGGCGCCAACGACGATGGACTTCGGCCGCACGTTCGTGGCGTCTGACCTCGACGGTCATCGGCTGCGCGTGTACAAGCTCGCCGAGAGCCGGTGACGGAGCGTTCGGCGGCGGCGAGGGCTGACGGGCAAGTGAGCGCCTGTCGCCTTCGCCGCAGCGGATGCGTTACTTCGACGCCGTCTTCACGAGCACGGGCGTGTCGCGATACAACGAGGGGAACAGACGCTTCAGATCGTTCACCTTCGGCAGATCGTTGATAACGATGTACGGATACGTCGGGTGCTCGGTCAGGAAGTCCTGATGATAGGTCTCGGCAGCGTAGAACCCCGTGTACTTCTCAACCTTGGTCACGATGGGCTTGCTGTAGGCGTGCGAGGCGTCGAGCTGGGCGATGTATGCGGTGGCGACGCTGCGTTGCGCTTCGTTCATCGGGAACACTGCGGAGCGATACTGCGTGCCGCTGTCGGGCCCTTGACGGTTCAGCTCGGTCGGGTTGTGCGCCACGGAGAAGTAGATCTGGAGCAGCTTGCCGTAGGACACCTGCTGCGGATCGAACGTCACTTCCACCGATTCGGCGTGGCCCGTTGCGCCCCCGCTGACGGTTTCGTAATCGGCGGTCTTCGCGGCACCGCCTGCGTAGCCGGACACGGCCTTCGTCACGCCTTTCACGTGCTGGAATACGCCTTGCACCCCCCAGAAGCAACCGCCGGCGAACACGGCGGTTTCGGTGCGGGCGCCCGTGACGGGCTCGTCGACCTTGGGGGCGGCGATGACGACAGCCGCCTCGGCGCCACCGAACGCGTAGGCGCCGACTTGCCACACGAGTACCCCGGCGGCGGCTGCGGCAGCGCCGAGCAGCACGCGTCGTACGCGCGAGGCTGGCGACGCGCGACGCGACGATGATGGCGACGTATCGCCATGGGCTTGCGACGGATGATGCGGATCGAATTGGGTCATTTGAAAACTCCCGGCGTCCGTGGACGCCTCGGTAGCAGAGGCAATTGAGATTCGGTACGAGTGCTTATCAGGTACGGGGGCTTGGTGTTTCTTACGGGTTCGCGAAGCTTCGTGATGGTCCGTGATGGTTGGCGACAGGTCGTGAGCGGGCTATCCCGCGCATGCGGACTCAACCGAACGTAAAGGCGTAGGCGGACACACCCGGATCGAGAAACTCGATGGCGAACGTGCGGTCGCGCACATCGCCCGACTGACGCACCAACTGATACAGGCGTTGCGAGGTCACTTTGCCGCTGCCGTCGGCTGCGACGTCGGTGCCATGGGCGTCGCCGGGCGGCTGACCGTCGACCGTCACGCGAAAGCGCACGGGTTTGCCGCTGGCGTCCGGGCCGAGCACGAGGTGCAGGTCACGGGCATGGAAGCGGTAGACGATGCGGGCACCGGCCTGCGTTGCCGTGGCCTGTTCCGACCCGACGCGCCAGCCACCGGCCAGTCCCCAGTTGTTGAGCGACGGCATCGACGGGGCACGATAGTCACTGACCTGATCGCGCACGGCGCCGCCAGGGGAGGCGAAGTTCTCGGCGCGTTCGTAGCCGACATAGGTCTCCGGCGAAGCGACGTCGCGCATGTCGGCGGCTTGCTGGATGCCATTGGCCTGCACGTCGGCAATACCGCCCGCGACCTGCTTGGCACCGGCTTCGCGCAGCAGTTGCTGGATCACACGTTCCGATTCTGCGTAATTGCCTTCGCCGAAGTGGTGGTAGCGAACGCGGCCCTCGGCGTCGATGAAGTAGTGCGCCGGCCAGTACTGATTGTTGAAGCCGCGCCAGATGGCGAAGTTGTTGTCGATGGCCACCGGGTAGTCGACGCCCAGATCGTGCACGGCCTTCTTCACGTTGCCGATATCACGCTCGAACGCGAACTCGGGGGCATGCACACCGATGACGACCAGACCCTGATCGCGATACTTCTGTGCCCACGCTTTCACATACGGCAGCGTGCGCAGGCAGTTGATGCAGGAGTAAGTCCAGAAGTCGACGAGCACGACCTTGCCGCGCAACGCTTGCGCCGTGAGCGGCGGCGAGTTCAGCCATTGCACCGCACCGTCGAGCGAGGGCAACTGGCCTTCGACCGGCAGCGGGGCGGGAGCATCGACGGCGGCGCGCATCATCGCACTGTTGGTGGCGGTCATGGCCGGGCCGCCCGCATTGGCCTGATCGGCAGCCGGGGCGTTCTGTGCCGCACTATCGGCATTGGTGCCATTAGTGCCGTTAGTGCTATTGATGCCATTGGCAGCAGCATTGCGGCGCGCGCCAAGCTGTTCCACGAGCTTTTGCTCGATCCCGCCTGTGGATGCCGTCGAGATCTGCGCGAGTACGCCGGTATCCAGACCGAACGCGATGGCGGCAACGCCAGCGAGCATCAGGCCACCGAGCGCGCGGCGAATCCATTCACCCGCGCCGAGCGAGCGCTTCATGGCGGAGAAGACGCGTCCGCCCACGAGCAGCGCGAGGGCGAGCGAGGTGGCTGCCCCGGCCGCATAGGCGACCAGCAGCAGCGTGGTGCCGACACTGGCGCCTTGCAGCGCAGCGCCTGTGAGCACCAGACCGAGGATCGGGCCGGCGCACGGCGCCCAGAGCAGACCGGTGGCAATGCCGAGCAGGAACGATGCGCCGGGGCGAGGGCCCGTGGCTGCGCCGCCGGTGGCGGTGCCGTCACCTTGCGCAGACTGCGACAGACGATCGCCCAGCGAGACGAGCGGGTGCGTGAGCCGTTCGGCGAGCTTTGGGAAAAGCAGCGTTGCACCGAAGAGGGCCACCAGCGCGAGCGCGAGCCAGCGGCCGTACTGATTCGCCTGCACGACCCAGCTACCGCCCACGGCAGCGAGCGTTGCCACCAGCGCGAACATCAGCACCATGCCGGCGAGCATGGGCAGCACGCTGCGCGAGAAGGATTGGCCGGCACGCGAGAAGACGAACGGCAGCACCGGCAGAATGCATGGGCTGACGATTGTCAGAATCCCGCCGAGATAGGCAAGGATAAGCAAGGTCATGAAGTGCTCCTGGCGCAACACCCGAAAGCCGGGCGAAGCGGATTGTGATGCGGTGCCGGTGATTGGGGGCCGGCGACCGGGCGAGTTAGCTCTTGGGTTTAGCTCTATTACGGATTGCGTCGGCTAGAGGACGCAAAAACGTCAAAATCCGCGCGCAAACGTCAGCGCGTAAAAACAGCTTGAGCCAGCCAGCCCTAGCCAGCCTCAGCCAGCCCTAGCCCGCGTATAAAGATCAGGCCGCTTGCGGATTGAAGGTCATGGCAAGGCCGTTCATGCAGTAGCGCAGGCCGGTCGGCTTCGGGCCATCGTCGAACACGTGGCCCAGATGGCCGCCGCAGCGCCGGCAATGGACTTCGGTGCGAGCCATGCCGAAGGTCGTGTCGGTGTGCGTGCCGACGGCATGCTCGAGCGGCGTCCAGAAGCTCGGCCAGCCGGTATGACTGTCGAATTTCGTGCGTGACGAGAAGACCGGCAGCGCGCAACCGGCGCACAGGAAGGTGCCGGCACGGTGTTCGTCGTTGAGCGGGCTCGAATAGGGACGCTCGGTGCCCGCCTGACGCAGGATTTCGTACTGACCGGGCGTCAGGCGCTTGCGCCACTCGGCGTCGCTGTAGGCGACCTCGAAGTGCTCGGGCGCGTTGGCGCGGCGGGCGTCGTCGGCCAGTGCCGGGCGCACGAGCCGCGGCACCAGCCCGGTGGCGACGGCAGCCGCGGCAGCGGTGGCGCTCAGCAGGAACACACGGCGCGACGGCATCGGGCTGGCGATTGCCGCCGAACGGCGGGGCCGGGACGGCTCAGGCAGCTCGGGTTGGGGGCGCGTATCGTTTTCGGACAAACTCATGACATCCTCCGCTCAGTAGGCCGATCCGGCGCGGGGCTGGCCCCGCCGTCCCGTGTTTAGGGGAGCGGAGCGGCGGTAGTGCGGCACAGCATGGGTCCGCGCCGGATCGATAACTCAAGCGTAGTGCGCCAGCGATGGCAAAGTCCTCACGTAAAATTAAACAATTCGTGATACCTCACAGTGTGTGAACTGCGCACAATGGGGGCTCCAAGACCCACTTTCCCGGGAGTTGTCCCCTCGATGGAATCACCGCGCCGTGTTTTGCTCGTCGAAGACGACGTGCATATCGCCGACCTGCTCACGCTGCATCTGCGCGATGAGCGATTCGAAGTCGTGCATTGCGCCGACGGCGACGAGGGCCTGCGCCGGTTATCCGAGGGCGGGTGGGACGCCCTGATTCTCGATCTGATGCTGCCGGGCGTCGACGGCCTGGAAATCTGCCGCCGGGCGCGGCAGATGACTCGCTACACGCCCATCATCATCACCAGTGCCCGCTCCAGTGAGGTGCACCGCATTCTCGGGCTGGAACTGGGCGCGGACGACTATCTGGCCAAACCGTTTTCGGTGCTCGAGTTGGTGGCACGGGTCAAGGCGCTCATGCGGCGGGTCGATGCGTTGGCGCGCAACGCCCGCATGGAAGCGGGCAGTCTGGCGATCGCCGGGCTGTTCATCGATCCGATTGCCCGTGAGGCGTCGTTGAGCGGCAAGCAACTCGATCTCACACCGCGCGAGTTCGATCTCCTGTACTTCTTCGCCCGTCAGCCGGGCAAGGTGTTCTCGCGCATGGATCTGCTCAATGCCGTGTGGGGCTACCAGCACGAGGGTTACGAACACACCGTCAATACGCACATCAATCGCCTGCGAGCCAAAATCGAGGCGGATCCGGCGCAGCCGACGCGCATTCTCACGGTCTGGGGGCGGGGTTACAAGTTCGCGCCCGATGGCGGACCGGACGGTCAGAGCGCCGACGCAGGAGCCGCATGATGCGCCGCTGGAATCTCAACCTGAGCCTGACCCAGCGCCTGTCACTGGTCTTTGCGGTACTGCTGCTGGTGTGCTGCGGCACCTCGGCCTGGATGCAGGTGCGTGCCAATCGCGCGCACGAAGCCGAAGTGATTCAGGGACTCTCGCGCGGGCTCGCGGAGCACATTGCCGCTAACGCGCAACTCATGGACGCAAACGGCATGAAGCCCGATGCCGTGCGGCGTCTGTTCGGTCAGTTGATGGTCGTGAATCCGAGCGTCGAGGTCTATTTGCTCGACACGCAGGGGCGCATCACCGGTCACGCCGCACCCGAAGGGCATTTGCGGCGCATGCAGGTCGATCTGGCGCCCGTGCACCGGTTGCTCGACGGCGAGTCACTGCCGATCTACGGCGATGATCCGCGTAACGCCGACGTTCGCAAGGTGTTCAGTGCCGCGCCGCTGCGTGTGGACGGGCGGGAGGTCGGATACGTCTACGTGGTGTTGCTGGGCGAGGCGCACGACCGATTCGCCGAGCGCGGCGCAACGAGCGCTGCGCTCAATACGGCGCTGTGGTCCATCGGCTTGGTGGCGGCGCTGTGCCTGATCGCCGGTCTGGCTGCGTTCGCGCTCATCACCCGGCCGCTGCGGCGGTTGACGGATGCCGTACGCGAATTCGATATCGACGCAGCGCCGATGCCGCCACTGCCGGCGGTGTCAGCCGATGAGCCGGCGGCGCAGCAGGCGCGTCCGAGCGACGAGATCGTGGTGCTGGAGCGGGCCTTCCGGCAGATGGTCGAGCGACTGGGCACGCAATGGCGCACGCTCACGCGTCAGGATCAGGAGCGGCGCGAACTCATCGCCAACATCTCGCACGACTTGCGCACGCCGCTGTCGTCGCTGCACGGCTATCTCGAAACGCTCTCGCTCAAGGACGCCACGCTCACGCCCGCCGAGCGACGTCGCTATCTGGGCATCGCGCTGGACCAGAGCCGCAAGGTCGGCTCGCTGGCGCAGTCGCTGTTTGAGTTGGCGCGTCTCGAGCATGGCTTCGTGCAGCCCGAGGCCGAGCCGTTCTCCGTGACGGATCTGATACAGGACGTCTTCCAGAAATTCGAGTTGAGCGCCGAGTCGCGCGGGGTGGCGTTGCGTGCACGGCTCGCGCCGCAGATTCCGGTCGCACGCGCCGATCTTGGCCTGATCGAACGGGTATTCACGAACCTGCTCGATAACGCGCTGCGTTATACGCCGTCGGGTGGCGAGATCACGGTGGCGGTGGCGCCGGTCGGTTCGGAAATCGAGGTGCAGGTAAGTGACACGGGGCCGGGCATTCCCGAGAGCGCGCGCGAAGGGCTCTTCGAGCGGCCGTTCACGGTGGGTGGTGCCCGCCGCGAGGGCGGGCTGGGATTGCGCATCGTGCACCGCATCCTGCAACTGCACGGCCGGCGCATCACGCTGGTGGACACGGCCGGTCAGGCACGACAGGGCGCTACGTTCCGCTTTACTTTGCCGACGTGAGCCCGTTGTCTGCCGACGTCGTCGGCAAGGTATCGAAGTAGGTCAGCTTGCGCACGAAGACGTTGGCGAACGGGTCGATACGTTCGCCCTTCTCGCCGGGGGCGGCGGGCGACGTGATCACCACGCGCACGATGTTGCCGCGGCTGTCGCGCTTGTAGTGATACTCGGACACGTGACGCTCGCCGGTGGCGGCGTCGGTTCGGGTCACACGCGTCAGTTCGTGGCGCGGCGAGTATTCGGCGACCTCGTTGTCCCATGCCAGCGGGAGCCATTGGCCGTCGATGAACGCGGCTGCGCCGTTGTCGCGCACGATGCGGCTGCCGTCAGGCTTGCGCTCCACGCTTGCGAACGTGCGATAGGAGACGACCTTCGGTGCGGGGCGTACCTTGCCGTCTGCCGTGACCACCTGACGCGCTTCGTTGGGCGCTTCCCACTGACGCGAAAGCGCGAAGCATTCGTCGTCGAACAGACGTGCCTGTAGGCTGCCCGGGCGGCGATGATGCGCGCCGTTCGGCGAGGCGATGATGCGGCGTGTCCATTCCACTTGACCGTCGCTCTCCTGACGCACCTGCTCTTTCCACGTGCCGCGCCGTGTGGCGCCCCGCACGATCCAGGCGTCGGCGCTCTGCCAGTCGACGGGCGCGCCGTCGATGCTGCGCAGACGGCCGTCGGCGTCGTAGGTATAGCGGCCACGGTCGGTGCTCGAGAGCAGATGCCCTTGCGCGTCGAACTCCATCACGAAGCGATTGCCGTTGTCGAGCGGGCCGACTTTGCCGGTGGCGCGGTCATAGCTGGCGATGAAGCGCGTTTCCTCGATACGGCGAACGCCGGCGGGAATGCCGCCGAAGTTGCGCATCAGATCGTCTTCCTCGCGCAGCGAGGTCTGCACGCACCATGGCAGCGCAGCGGCGGTTTGCGTCGCGTCGGCGGGCGCCTGAGGCGTGGAGGGCGCGGGTGTCGAGGGGCTTGCCAGCGGAGGACTCACCGGGGCGGTGCCTGGCGGGGAGCCAGCGCAGCCAGCCAGCGCTGCGGCCAACATGGCCAGTGTGAATGCACTTCGGGCAGCGCGTACGGAAAGCACGGAACGCACAGATCGGACAGGTAAAGCTGACGTCATCGCAAGTGATTGCCGGAGGTATTTTTCCCGCAATTGTACCGGCTCTGCGTGACGGGTTCGCTGCACGGCGCGGAACCTGCCTCGGGAACCCGCCCGCTCGCGCCGTGATGGCGAGAGCGGGCGAGACGACTGCCGACGATCGCGGCAGAGCGTTGTGCAGCCATGCGGCTGTGCGACTTCAGCCTGCTTGGGCCGGTGACGCGGCAACCGGCGGCGTGCCCGCCGTGGCGCCGGCCTTCATGTCGTCACGATGCCACCAACCACCGCCGACGGCCTGGAACAGCGCGACCGTATCCGCATACCGGTTGGCTTGCGCCTGCACCAGCGCCACGCGCGTCTGCTGGTAGGTCTGCTGTGCATTGAGCAGGGTCAGATAGCTGATGTCGCCCAGTTCGAGCTGCTTCTGGGCGATCGTGAGACTGCGTTTGGCGGCCTGCTCGGCGTTAAGCGATGCGCGCAGCGCGTCGGCGTCGGTGCGCAGGGCGTGAAGCGTGTCGGCCACGTTCTGGAAGGCGGTGAGCACGGCCGCCCGATACTGGGCACCCGCCTGCTCGTAAGCGGCTTCGGCGCCACGTTGCTTGTGCAGCAGTGCGCCGCCTGCAAAGATCGGCTGCGTCAGGTTGGCCGCCAGACTCCAGAAGCCGGTGCCGGGACTGAACAACTCACGCGCAATCTCGGCGCTCGCCCCATAGTTCGCGCTCAGCGTGAGGCTGGGCAAGCGCGCCGCAACCGCTACGCCCACGGCAGCACCGGCCGCATGCCATTGCGCCTGCGCCGCGCGCACGTCGGGCCGTTGCTCGACCAGTTGCGACGGCAGGCTCACGGGCAACGCTTCGGGCAATTGCAGACGATTCAGGTCGAACGTGGCGTCGATGCGCTCGTTCGGCATGCGCCCAAGCAGTCGCGCCAGCGCGTCGCGTTGTTGGGCAAGCTGCTTTTCCAGCGGAGGAATGGCGGCCTGCGCCTGCGCAAGCGACGCCTCCTGCGCCGCCACGTCCGCCTGCGCGACTTGTCCGAGGTCGTATTGGCGATGCAGCAGGTCGAGCGAGCGCTGTTGCAGCGACACGATCTCCTGCGTCGCCGCCAGTTGGCCGCGCAACGACGCTTCCTGAATGGCCGCCGCGACGACATTGCTAGAGAGCGTCAGATAGGTGGCTTCGAGCGCGAAGCGCTGGGCGTCGGCCTGTGCGACGAGCGATTCGACCTGACGGCGGTTCGCACCGAACAGATCCAACGTGTACGACACCGATACCTGCGCGGTATGCAGGTTGTACAGGTCGGTGCCACTGGCGGCAGGGCTCGCGAGCGGCGCCGCGATCTGCTGACGCGTTGGCGAATACGACGCGCTCACCTGAGGAAAGTCGTCGCCTTGCTGCACGCGCACGGCTTCATGCGCTGCTTTGAGCGCGGCGCGTGCGGCGTCCATGTCCGGGTTGCGCGTCATCGCCTCGTTCACGAGGGCGTCGAGTTCGGGGGAGTGAAACAGCGTCCACCACTGGGCAGGAATATCCATGCCCGCGACGAAGCGTTGCGCCGCGCCGCCCGTGGTCGGTGCCGAGGCGGTTCCGGCCGGCAAGGCGTCGACCGTGTAGCCGGCGCCTGCGGGCGCCTCGGGCGTCTTGAAGTCGGGACCGACGGCACAGCCGGCGAGCGACAGCAGGGCGGCCAGGGCCACGCCGCCTTGGGGCGGGAAGTAACGATGAATCATGACAACGGTCTCCGCGATGCGCGCGGCCTTCGCTGCGCGACGCCACAGGGTAGAGGTGACAGGGCAGCAAGGGCGCCGGATGAGTGGCAGACGTGAGAGGCGGTGACGCATGCTCACACCTGTGCCGGTTCGCCGGACCCGTCACCGTGAGCAGCACGCCGCGCGGCGCGCTGCTCGACGTAACGTTCGAGCAGGTAGTAGTAGGTCGGCAAAATGAACAGCGTGAGCAGCGTGGCCACGATGAGGCCACCGACCACCACGGTGGCCAGTGCGCGCTGCACGTCGGTGCCCACGCCAATCGCCATGGCCGCGGGCAGCATGCCGACCGTGGCGACCGTCGCCGTCATCAGCACCGGACGGAAGCGTTCCACTGCCCCGGCGATCACGGCGTCGCGCAACGCGAGTCCTTCCGCACGCACCCGGTTGATGTTGGCGATCATGATGATGCCGTTCTGTACCGCGACCCCGAAGAGTGCGATGAAGCCCACCGCGCTCGCGACGTTCAACGTCTCGCCCGTGAGACGCAGGGCGATGAGGCCACCGAGCGTGGCGAGCGGCACCACCCCCAGAATCAGTGCCGCCTGACGCAGCTTGCCGAATTCGGCGAACAGGAACACCAGCATCAGCGCGAGCACCAGCCCCATGATGAGCGTGAGCCGTGCCTGCGCCCGCTGCTGGTTCTCGAACTGGCCGCCCCACACGAGTTGATACTTGTCGTGGTCGTATTTGACGTTCGCGTCGATACGCTTTTGCGCGTCGGCCAGATAGTCCGACAGGCCCCGGTCCGCATTGTCGATGCGCACGATCAGCTCGCGCTTGCTCATCTCGTGCGTGATGGTGGCTTCGCCGCTCTGGTAGCGAATGCTGGCCAGCGCGGAGAGCGGAATCTGCGCGCCCCCGGGGGCGTTGACGAACAGGTTGCCGAGGGCTTCGGGGCGGTTGCGCGTGGCAGGCGGGAACCGCACCGTCACGCTGTATTGCCGGTCGCCGACATAGACCTGGCTGACCGATGCGCCGCCAATGCCCGTCTGGATCAGGTTCGTGATGTCCGACACATTGATGCCGTAACGCGCGGCCGCAGCACGATCGATGTTCACGACAATCTGCGGAATCGGCGGCTCTTCGAAGATCGACGCATCGGCCGTGCCGCGCACCTGCTTGAGCGATGCGACGACCTCGTTGCCGATGCGGCGCAATTCCTTGAAGTCGTTACCGATGATGCGAATCACGAGCGGGCTGTGCGCGCCGCCCACGGCGTCGTTGATGCCGTCGATGATCGGCTGACTGATACCGATCGACATGCCCGGAATCTGCTTGAGACGCTCGTTCAGACGTCGCACGAATTCCGCCTTGGTTTCGCCGTGCGGCCAGGTGTCATAGGGCTTGAGGCCCACGGGGGCTTCGATGTGCGAGGGCGTCCACGGGTCGGTCTGGTTGTCGCTGCGACCCAGTTGCGTGACGGCATACGAGACCTCGGGGAAGCTCAGCAGTACCGTGCGCAGCTCACCCGCCATGTCGCTCGCCTTGTCGAGCGAAAGCCCGGAGGGCAACTGCACTTGCAGCCACAGGGCGCCCTCGTCGAGATCCGGCAGGAATTCACGCGCGGTGCTCGCCCCCAGTGCCACGACGGCCGCGAGCGCCAATGCACCGACGGCGATGGCGGTGCGCGGGGCGCAGAGCAGCTTGTCGAGACCGCGCTGGAAGGCCGTTTGCGCGCGCAGCAGCGGCGCGTTGTGGAACATCTTGCGCGGCTTGCGCAGCGCCACGTAGGCGAGACCCGGAATCAGCATGAACGTGCATAGCAGCGCACCGGCCAGCGCGTAAGCCACGGTGTAGGCCATTGGCGAGAACAGCTTGGCTTCCGCGCGCTCGAAGGCGAACAGGGGCAGGTAGGCTGTGATGATGATGAGCGTGGCGAACAGGATCGGACGCGCGACCTGCGTGGTCGCACTGAGCACGTCGCCTTCGCTGAGCGTGGCTTCGGGCATCGCTTCTCGCCGTCGCAGAATCGACTCCGTCACGACAATGGCCCCGTCGACGATGATGCCGAAGTCGATGGCCCCGAGCGAGAACAGGTTCGCCGGCATGTTCGTGAAATGCATCATGATGAACACCGCCACCAGCGCGATCGGAATCGTGACCGCGGCGATGAGGGCGCTGCGCGGGCTGCCGAGGAACAGGATCAGCACGATGCACACGAGCCCCACGCCTTCCGCAACGGTGTGCGCGACCTTGTGGATGGTGTTCTGCACCAGATCGTCGCGATCGATGTACGGCACGATGCGCACGCCCTGCGGTTCGAGTTGCTTGCGCAGTTCGTCGACCTTCGCATGCACGCCCTTGAGCGTTTCGGACGGGTTCTGATACTTGAGCATCTCGACGATGCCCTCGATCGTGTCGGGGTTGTGGTTCTTGCCGAGAATCCCTTCGCGTTCCTGATGGCTGTACGTCAGCCGGCCCAGATCCTTCACGAGCACGGGCACGCCGCTGCGCTGCGTGACCACGATGTTGCCGAGGTCGTCGAGCGAATGCACCATGCCGATGCCGCGAATCACATAGCCCTGCTCGCCGCGCGAAATCCGGCTGCCGCCTGCGTTGGCGCTGTTGTTGTTGATGGCCGTCGTGACGTCGTTCAGACCGATGCCGTAGCGCTGCAACTGCACCGGATCGAGCTCCAACTGGTACTGCATGGTGAAGCCGCCGAAGTTGTCGACGTTCACCACACCGGGCACCTGTTGCAATGCCGGGATCACGACCCAGCGCTGAAGCTCGGAGAGTTCCATCAGATTTTTGGTGTCCGACTCGAGCGTGTAGCGATAGATTTCGCCCGCCGGGCCGGTGACCGGATCGAGCGCCGGCGTGATGCCCGAGGGCAGCGTCACGCCCGCGATGCGGTCGTTGATACGCTGGCGTGCCCAGTAGTCGTCGATCCCGTCGCGGAATGTGAGTGTGATGAGCGAGAGGCCGAACGTGGACGACGAGCGCATCGAGACGACACCCGGCGTGCCGCCCAGCGCGCGCTCGAGCGGCACGGTGATCTGCTGTTCGATTTCCTCGGCCGCGAGGCCGGGCGCCTGGGTGGAGACCTGCGCGGTCACGTCGCCGATGTCGGGATACGCTTCGACAGCCATTTGCGTCCAGCTATACCAGCCGAACGCGGCCACCAGCAGCGCCACCACCCAGATGACGATGCGCTTGCGCAGGCAGAAGGCGATGAGGCGATTAATCATTGAGCAGTACCCCACCCTTGACGACGATGCGCTCGCCGGCGGCGAGTCCTGCGCCGACACGGGCACCGTCCGGCTCGCCATAGCCCGGCTGGACCGTACGCTTGACGAACGTCCACGGGGCGACCTCGACCCAGACCACGGTGCTGTCGTTGTTCATGATGAGCGCGGAATTCGGCACGAACACCGAGCGCTGCTGGGGCACGGCGAACGTGGCCGTGGCGAACATGTTCGGCTTCAGGCGTGCGTCGGTGTTGGGGAATGCAATGCGCACTTTCGCGCGACGCGTGTCCGGGTCGAGCACTTCGCTTACGAAGCTGACCGTGCCGTGCCACGTCTGTCCCGGGTATGCCTGGAACACCACGTCGACCGGCTGGCCCTTCGCAATCATGGCCACATTGCTCTCGGGCACGTTGGCCGTCACCCAGACCGACTCGAGATTCGACACGGTCATGAGCGAGGCGGTCAGGTCGTTGGCAAAGGCGCCTTGCGACGTGGACAGGGCGGTGATCGTGCCGGCGCTGGGCGCCACGAGCGTGAGCTGACGGCCCCGCGTGCGGGCGTCGGCACCGATGCCGCGCAGACGTGTCTCGGTGCGCGTGAGTTCGGCTTGTGCCTGTGTGTAGTCGCTTTGCGCCTGTTCGAGATCCTTGGCGGCACCGGCGCCGGCATCGCGCAGGCCCTGCACGCGCCTGAGCGTGGTGCCGGCGTGATTGAAGGCGTCGCGGGCTTTGTCGTTGTCGGCCCACGCCTGAGCGAGATCGCCCGAGTCGATGGTCACGAGCGGCTGGCCCTTGGTGACGTGATCGCCCAGATGCACCCTGAGTTCGACGATGCGGCCTGCGACCGGGGGCAGGATATTGGCGGTGCGCGCCGGATCGGCTTCGACCGTGGCGGGCAGTTGCACCATGCGGGGCTCGTCGCGCAGACCCACGGCGGCCACGGTGAGTCGCGAGCGTAGCTCGGAGTCGGGCGGCACGATGTATTTGTCGCCGTCGCGCAGCACGATGGCGTGCCCGGCGTCTGACTTGGCGGCGGCGTGGCCGGTCGTGGACATCAAGCGCACCGCCTGAATGCACAGGGCGAGGGTGGCGATCGCACCGAGGCCGGCGAGGGCGAAGCGCTTGTTTGCGCCCGATAGACGGATATGTTTCATTTCCCGAATCTCTCTTTACACGTGAGGGAATTAAAAGCAATGCGCTCACGTGAAAGACGAGTCGGGTCACGTCAGTCGGAAATCAATCCGGCAACGTAAATCGCGATTTGCCACGCGACGCAATGCATACCGGCAATTCCGTGGAATCTCCGGAAAAACTTTTGCGGCAATGTGTTTATGAAAAGCTTTTCTGTCAGCGACAGTCGACCGACATAAACAACTGTCAGGGTCGGGCATCGATTTCTCCTTAGGCAAAGCTCGGACCGTCCCCGGGGAATGGCCTCCGGGAAACTGGCGCACAAGTGGCGGTTTTCGCGAGCACACAACGACGCACCCGATACGCTGATCGGTGCGGCGACATGCAAACGTATGAGCGCGCAACGTCATGCTCGCGCAGGCGAGCGGACGTCAGGCATTGGGCGATCTGGGAAAGGACTGCATGTCTTCAGCCACGCCGCGAAGCATCGCGGCTCATGGGCTGAGCATTGACACGGTGCACCTCTCGCACTCCGGCGAGACGGCGACCAAAAAGGGACGGACGTCGGGCCGGGATCTACCGTTCAAGCGGTAACGGGCAACTGCAACTGTCCAATTGGGGCATCCCCTGATGATTGATTCGTGGCGGATCGTACGCTTGGGAATTGGGCGCGTCAAGCAAATAAATGCACTGATTGCGGGCGAAATGCGATGGGTTTTGAGGGGTGAAACTGAATCTAAATCGTTATTCGTTCTCTGGCTTGATATGACGCGGCTCAACCGTTGTGTTCGAGCCAATCAACGGTAATTTAATCGTCTGCTGAATTGCGCTGGCGCCGATACGTGAACATGATGTTCACGAGCATCGCTTGGCAATGGACGAAGCGATAGCCACGGCGTTCCGATCGAGCGCGGAAGATTCGAGGCACAGCCACCATAGGCCCGCGCAGCCTTCGATGGCCGATCGCGCGGACGCGGGCCCGCGCGGTGATCTTTGGGACATGCTGAGATTGTCGGTAAGGGTGGGAGGGGGGCGGCGAGCGCCCGGCATAAATGCTGAAGGCGCTTATCGCCGGCCTGGCGCGATATGCGGCCAAACGTCAGGCAGGACTGCGGCGGTTGCATCCTGCTTGATTCGTTCTCCAACGCAATGCGTTATCCGGATGCAGCCTGCGCAGTAACGACTTGCCCTTTTCGGTGAGTTGGGCGCAGCACTTGCCAGTCACCGATGAATCCAGTTTGACAAGCTGGCGTTCGAGCAGTGCGTCGAGTTCGGCGCGTTTCATGTCGAGCTGGTCCGGCGCCTGGCGGATCAGCATCAGGGTCGCAAATTCGTGTGGACTGAGCATTTCCGTCTCCTGTAGACAATGGAACCGTGAGCAGGGGCATGATGTAGAGCGCGACCCGCTGCGGGGCGGCGTCAAGGGGGCATGCCAGGTTGGCGGGGCCGTGTTTTCTCATCGACCGAAGTCGCGTGTGCCTTCCTCGTGGAAGCGGGGAACGCGGCACGAATCCCGCAGGATGTGCCGCGTGTCCGGTCAGGCTTGTCTATGGCCCTTGGCCCTTAGCCGTTAGCGCTTAAGCGGGTTCAACGTTGACCTGGATGCGTCTCGGCTTCGCTTCCTCGCGGCGCGGAATGGTCAGCTTGAGCACGCCGTCGCGCAACTGTGCGTCGATACGCGAAACGTCAAAATCCGGGCTCAGCGTGAACGCGCGCCGGAAATGCGGGTGACGCACTTCACCGTGCTGCAAGCGCAAGTCGGATGGCGTTGGAACGACGGCCTCCGCCTCGATATTCAGATTGCCGTCGTGAACCCGCACGTCGAGCTTCTCGCGTGGCACGCCGGGAAGATCGGCATACAGGGTGATGCCGTGACTATCCTCGAACACATCGACGGCGGGCGCGATGCGGGTGAGCGGCTTGGCGGTCTCTCCTGCCTCGCGGCCGACGACTTCGGCGCGCGACGAGCGGGTGGTCAGTTCGGTGTTCTCGTTCATGATCTTCTCCGTGTTCGTTCTGCGGTATCGAGTCGCTTACTGGACGGAAATGGCCCGTGGCTTCGATGCCTCGGAGCGCCCGACGGTAATCATCAGGCAACCGTTCGTGTAGCGCGCTTTGACCTTGTCCGGGTCGGCGTGCTGAGGCAACTCGATTACCCGCCGGAAAGTCCCCATAAAACGTTCCCGGGCATAGACGCGTGCCTCGCTGCCTTCGGCCGGTGCGGGCGGCTTGCGCTCGCCGCTGATGGTGAGCAGACCCTTCTCGATCAAGATGTCGATCGCGGCCGGATCGAGTCCTGGCGCGAACGCGACAATCTCGATGCTGTCGTCGGTACTGCCGATGTTGACCGGAGGAAAGGTTTCGGTGCGCATGGCGCGCAGACTTGCAGGAAAGCCTGTAAAGAGGCTGGTCATCTGCCGTTGCAGGCGGTCGAATTCGCCCAGCAGATCGGTGCTGTAGAAAAGATCGCTCATGACTGGCTCCTAATATTCAGGGGCCGCTCACGAAAGACGAACGGAACCACGCGTTCCAGTCCGGCTGTCGTGGGCAACCCCGCCGACAAACAAATCGAAACACGCAGCGCTTATCGCAACTGCTTGAGCAATGCATAAAATAGTGCAGGAACCGGAAATTTCAAGAGGCCCCGCAACATCTCTTCAAGGAGGTCTAATGGATCTTTTCGACAGGCTCGAGGAACAGGTCGCGCGCGTGCGTCTACCGCTGTTTGCCGTGACGGTGACGGCGGCAGCGCAGGTCAATTCCCCGCTTCTCGCGATACTCCACTGGCACGGCTTCCGGCGAGCGACGCCGCTTGTTCTGCCCGGTGTCGACATCCCGCCCCGACCGATTGCCGGATCGGTCATCCAGCTCAACACGCCATGGCACCGTTTTGAGACCGTGGACGCCATGCTCCTCGACGCCGCCTGGCAATACGGTGCGTGGGAGGTTGAGCGCGTGGAGCAGCGCGGCTGCAACGTGATCGGTGCCAGCGCAGCCGAGGCGCTGGCCTGCCGGCAAGCCTTTGGCGACTACGACGAGGACATCACTTTTCGTGCGCCGCTTCCCGGCGATCCGACCGATCGCCGGGAGTTGATGCAGCTCGCTGCGAGCAAGGGCTATGTGCGCTGGCTCTTCCGGCCCATCAAGGATGGCTTGTGGCGCACACTCGACGAACCGGACGATACCCTTGAGGCCGATGGCGGGCGTCAGCCACCCTGTCCCGTGCGAACCCAACCCCGTCGCCCCGACGGACGCGGCCGCACCCTCTATCGCCTCGGTACGGTCCATCGCCTGCTGCTGCCGCGCTGAAACAATTTGTTACAAAAAACCGGTTTCGCACCTCTTGAAGCGCGCGAGCGGCACCTATATTTCGCTTTCCGCCAAACATTGGCTCGGCTGTTGCACTGCGGCGCTTCTGGCGCTCGGCTGACAGCGGCCGGATTCCTTATGGGTGATCCTTTAATCGCTTAGGAGATGGAAATGCAGATTCGTCCCCTCTACGACCGGGTTATCGTCAAGCGAATCGAAGCGCAGCGAACGACGGTCTCGGGCATCGTGATTCCCGACTCGGCGGCTGAAAAGCCCGAGCAAGGCGAAGTCGTCGCAGTCGGCAGCGGCCGGCTCTTGCAGGACGGAACGCTGCGCGCGCTCCAGTTGAAAGTCGGTGACAAGGTGCTATTTGGCAAATACGCAGGCCAGACCGTCAAGATCGACGGCGAGGAACTGCTTGTCATGCGCGAAGAAGACGTCATGGGCGTGCTCGAGGCCGACGCGTCCGCCGCGCGCAAGGCCGCCTGACATCGCGTTGCGCTCGCGCACACCGAACCGGATGTTCGCGACGCGTTACCTCAACGACTACTACCCGGAGCAACAACATGAGTGCAAAAGACGTCAAATTTCATGACGGCGCCCGCGCCCGTATCGTCAAGGGTGTGAACGTTCTCGCCGATGCCGTGAAGGTTACGCTGGGTCCCAAAGGCCGCAATGTGGTGATCGAGCGCAGCTTCGGCGCACCAACCATCACGAAGGACGGCGTTTCGGTCGCCAAGGAAATCGAGCTGAAAGACCGCTTCGAAAACATGGGCGCGCAGATCGTCAAACAGGTTGCCTCGAAGACCGCCGACGTGGCGGGCGACGGCACCACCACGGCCACCGTGCTCGCGCAGGCGATCGTGCAGGAAGGCATGAAGCACGTGGCCGCGGGCATGAACCCGATGGACCTCAAGCGCGGCATCGACAAGGCCGTAGCGACCGTGCTCGACGAACTGCGCCAGCTCTCGAAGCCGATTTCCACGAACAAGGAGATCGCGCAAGTGGGTTCGATCTCTGCCAATTCCGATGAGGCGATCGGCAAAATCATTGCCGACGCCATGGAGCGAGTCGGCAAAGAGGGCGTGATTACCGTCGAGGACGGAAAGTCGCTCGAAAACGAACTCGACGTCGTGGAGGGCATGCAGTTCGATCGCGGCTACGTCAGCCCGTACTTCATCAACGATCCGGAAAAGCAAGCCGCGTATCTGGACGACGCCCTGATCCTGCTTCACGACAAGAAGATCTCGAACATCCGGGATCTGCTCCCCGTCCTCGAGGCAACCTCGAAGGCGGGCAAACCCCTGCTGATTGTCGCGGAGGATATCGACGGTGACGCTCTGGCGACGCTCGTGGTCAACGCCATGCGCGGCATCCTGAAGGTTGCTGCCGTCAAGGCGCCCGGGTTCGGCGACCGACGCAAGGCGATGCTCGAGGATATCGCCATCCTCACGGGGGCCACCGTCATCTCCGAGGAAACCGGCAAGCAGCTTCAGAAAGCCACGCTCGAGGATCTCGGTCAGGCCAAGCGCGTTGAAGTGCGCAAGGACGACACGATCATCATCGACGGCGCGGGTGACGAGAAGCGCATCGAGGCGCGCGTGAAGGCCATCCGCACGCAGATCGAAGAAGCGACGAGCGACTACGATCGCGAGAAGTTGCAGGAGCGCGTGGCTAAGCTCGCCGGCGGTGTGGCCGTAATCAAGGTCGGCGCGGCGACCGAGGTTGAGATGAAGGAGAAGAAGGACCGCGTCGACGACGCGCTGCACGCGACGCGCGCCGCTGTGGAAGAGGGGATCGTGCCGGGTGGCGGCGTGGCGCTTCTGCGCGCGCGGTCTGCGGCAACCCACCTGAAGGGCGCCAACAGCGATCAGGATGCAGGGATCCAGATCGTGCTGCGCGCGCTCGAAGCGCCGCTGCGGGTCATCGCGTCCAATGCGGGAGATGAGCCTTCGGTGGTCATCGCGAAAGTGCTCGAAGGCAGCGGCAATTTCGGCTATAACGCAGCCACCGGCGAGTATGGCGATCTCGTTGAGGCGGGCGTGGTCGATCCGACCAAGGTGACGCGCACGGCACTTCAGAACGCTGCATCGATTGCCGGGCTTATCCTGACGACGGACGCAACGGTTGCCGAAGCGCCGAAAGAAGAGAAATCTGTCCAGTCTGCCGCACCAGAGCTGGAGTACTGACCCGGCATTGGGGCGTGCATGCGCCGGTCCTCCGTCGCGACCGGCGCCGTCTGTGCGGCGCCGCAAGATGTCTGCGTCATGCGGCGCCGCTTTTTGCCGGAGACAGCCATGAAACTTGAGCTTTCCATCGACGCAAAGCCGCTCGATATCGAGATCGACGACGTGGTTGCAGGACTCCTCGCTGCGCGGCTTGATCTTCCCGCCGGCGCAGACACGCAGGACGCCCTCGCGCGCTATCTGAGCGAGAAGGGCGCCCCATGGACGCTAGACGAAGCGCACATGCGCAGGCGCATACTGCGCCGGCTGATTCTGGACATCGCCGATCCCGCGCTGATTATCGGCCACCTGATGGCTGAAGCGTGAGCGGCCCGGTTCGCCTGCAACGCTCGGAACAGTACTTTACGTCGTCCCACGAGCGTGCCCACTTTTTGCGCCAGACGAACGGTCTACCGCAGGCCACGCAGCACTTGCTGGGCAGAAATGGCTTGCGATGCATGTCATTCCGAGGGATCTACACGCTCATGCGATACCCAGATAAGCGATGCCGAATCGACGCCTAGCCTTTGCGCTTGGGCCACGATTTGCTTCATGTCGCTGTCACTGATTTGCTTGTCGCGAGCCAGAATCCAGCAGTAGCTGGTGTCGGGCCCGAGAACCAGCGCCCATCGATAGTTGGGGTCGAGTGCTGCAACGTGGTAGCCGCCGTAGAAGGGCCCGAAGAATGACACCTTCAGCGAAGCGACATCCGGCGCCCCGGTAAAGCGCGCCTTGCCTATCACTTCCTTCCAGCGGCCACTTGCCGTATCGAAGCCACGGTTCAACACGCGCACGGTACCGTCCGGCTGGAGGGTGTAGGTCGCCGAGACGTCGGTCATGCCGCGCTCGAACGAATGATCGAGACGGGCCAGTTCATACCAGCGCCCCTCGTAGCGGCTGATATCGAACGGCGATACGGGGGTGACGCCCGGGGGCGGGCTTGTGCTCGCGCAGGCGGAAAGCAGCAAGAACAACGCCGGAAGAATACCCAGAAGCCCAGCCCGCAGTAACGATCTGGCGCGAAAATTATCTCTCATGTGTACCTTCGATAGTGGATGGGAAAAGCCTGTTGTAGATCGGCATGTCGTCCTGGCGAAGGGGCGAGCTCGCATTGCCGTGCGCGACCCTCCGCCGGGCGGCGTGCTCAATCCTCTAACACCTGCCGAAGCTTGGCAATACCTCGACGAATCCAGCTCTTCGCCGTACCCTCCGGCACGCCGAGGGTCTGGGCAAGTTCGGTGTAAGAGAATCCGCCGAAGTAGGCGACCGTGATGGCCTGACGCTGCTGCACGGGTAACACCGTCAGCGCATGCTGAAGCCTTTGCAACTCTCGCTTTTTCTCGTTGAGATCGGCGGGGAGTGGGCCGTCCGAGGACAGCGACGACATTAGCGCCTCGTCCAGGGGAAGATGTTTGTGCTTGCGCAGATGGCTGATGGCCCTGTGTCTGGCGATGGTCAGGATCCACGGCAGAACGTCGCCGCGCTGCGCGTCGTAGACGGCACTTCGCTGCCAAAGTGCCATATAGACGTCGTGCAGAATATCTTCGGCTTCATCGCGGCGATTGACGATGCGCAGGATGGCGCCGAAGATGGCCGGGGACGTTTGACGGTATAACTGCGCGAATGCCTTCGCGTCTCCGCGCTGGGCACTCGTTAGCATGTCCGCGAGGTTTTCCCTGTCGGCGAGCGCGGATGGCGAGTTGACGCCGGAGAATCCGCGCGCGATCGAATGCACGCTGGCCGAGGTGCCCTCCGACGAGATGTCGGGCGCCGCCACGCCCGCTGCGAAAGCGGGCCGACTGATTTCGGCGATGGTCATCGCGACACCTCCCATCTCGGAAGAGGATTCGGCAGCAGCCATGGTGTGCTTACTGAGCGCGCGTGGTCATCAATGCCAGGAACTCGCGGCGCAGAGAGGCATCCTCGAGAAATCGCCCGCGCATCACACTGCTCACCATGCGAGCGCCGTCGTCTTTGGTCCCTCGCCAATGCATACAGAAGTGATCCGCTTCTATCACGAGGGCCAGACCGTCCGGCGCAATTTTTTCCTCGAGCAAGTCAGCGATCTGCTTGACCGCTTCCTCCTGAATCTGCGGCCGGGCCATGATCCAGTTGAGCAGGCGGGCATATTTGGATAAGCCGGGCAGATTTGAATCGGCATTCGGCAGGATACCGATCCATGCGCGCCCCATGATCGGGCACAAATGGTGCGAGCAAGCGCTCCTCACGCGAAGCGGGCCGATCAGCGTGAGTTCGTTCAATTGCCCGATATTCGGGAATTCGGTGATCGCCGGAGGGGGCTCGTAGCGGCCCGAGAATACTTCTCTGACGAACATCTTGGCGACGCGCTTTGCCGTCTCACGCGTGTTGTGGTCGTTGTCGACATCGATGACGAGCGCGCGAAGCGCATTCTCGATATGAAAGGCGACTTCGTCTTGCAGACTGTCCACGTCGCCATCGCGCAGGTGGGCCGCGATATTGTCGTTGGCGTGAAATCGGACACCCGCATTGCGCAGACGCTGTGTGATGGCCTGCGACAGCGGAATCCCGTCTTGGGACCCCTGCGTGATGGCCGGCTGCGAATCGATAACTGCGCCCATAAAATTCTCCTGAATGGAAATGGCTCGAACGACCCGCGTTTCAGCGGTCCCTGCGCCCGATCCCCGGAATCGACCTGCCCTCGTGCTCAACGATTGCGGCCAGCGCGTCTTCAAACAGCGCGACGGCTTTGTTGGCGGCATCGCCCAGGTGTTGATGCAGCAGTGCGTCGGCGGGGGAGCGCGATAGGCACGCGTCGCTATATCGCTCGAAGGCGGAAACCTGAAGTACCAGTTCGGCAAGATGCTTGGGGCATTCGCAAGCAATCGTCGTGGATTGCGAGGCCACGTTGGCCAGCGTTTCATCGTCGAAACGACGCGGGGAACGTGACCAAAGCCGGTCATGGCCCGAGCCCGGCGCATCGTTGCGATGCAACGACTGTACGAAGTCGGCAATGATCTCGTTCGCGTGCAGCAAGGCGTTGGACGTGCGTTTTAGCTCGATGCCCTCCAGACGAGCGAGATCAACGGCCCGACGTGCGCCGAAAGCGTAGACCACAAGGACCTGCTCGCAGTGGATGCGCCGCGCAGCGGCAACGATGGAAAGCACCGTGTCTTCGTGAAGTGCCTCGACCCGAACGACAAGGCAGTTCGCGACGCCGCGTTGCTCGTCGCAAGGCGGAATCTCGTCGACGCCATTGAACGTAAGACACGCCACGCCCGCCGGCATTGGCGGCGCGACACTCTCGCCGAAGGCCACAATGAACAGGTTGGCAGAGAGTTGCGCTTTTCCCGCAGAGGAGGCGCCGGTGCCACTCGCCAAGCGGCTCAACTGGTCGTTGTCCAAATGGGCGATTGCGCCGATGGCGTGCCCCTTGTCGACCAGCGACTTGATGGTTCTCAGTCGCCCGACGTCGACGTCGGAATACAGACGCTGACCGGAGGCGCTCGTGGGCGGCGAAATCACGCCGTACCGTTGCTCCCAGATCCGCAACGTGGCTGCCGGCATGTCGACGAGCTTTGCGGCTTCGCCGCTTCGATAACGTCGAGCTGAATTCACCATATCCTCCATTCCAGACGCGCTTCCCACCGAATACGGATGTTGAGTCATAACTTAACTCGTCGCTTTGTTAGAGTCAATAAATCAACTCATTTTCTTATGATTTATTAGTTATGAGTTAGAAATATGACTCAAATGTGACTGTGGAACCGTGCGCTGTCTCTCTCATGCTGCTGTTGGGGAGGCCGTCGGGGCGGCGCGGGATTTGGCAGGCTGGAGCGCTGGGCTTGCGCAGCGCAGGTCAAGATCGGCGATAATGATGGCCCGGCGGCGGGCTGCACGTCGCTTCGCGCGGGTGTTCGCTCCCGTCTCGGCGTCTTAACTCAGAGATTCGTTATGCGTGACATCATTGACGGCTTCCTGCGATTTCAGCGTGAGGCCTATCCTCAGCGTGTCGAGCTTTTCAAGCGACTCGCCACAAGCCAAAACCCCAAAGCACTGTTCGTCACCTGTTCGGACAGTCGCGTCGTTCCGGAACTGCTGACGCAGCGTGAACCCGGTGAGCTGTTTGTCATACGTAATGCTGGCAACATCGTTCCGTCTTACGGGCCTGAGCCTGGCGGCGTTTCCGCGACCGTTGAGTACGCCGTTGCAGTACTGGGCGTGCAGGATATTGTGATCTGCGGTCACTCGGACTGCGGCGCAATGGGCGCAATCTCGCGCTGTACGTGTCTCGACCATATGCCGGCAGTCGCCAACTGGCTGCGCCACGCCGATGCCGCGAAAGTGATCAACGCCGCGCATTCGTTCGACGATCCTCGCGCCAAGCTCGATGGGCTGGTGCGAGAAAACGTGATTGCGCAGTTGGCAAACCTGCGCACTCACCCGTCGGTGGCACTGGCGCTGGAACAAGGGCGCATGAATCTGCACGGTTGGGTCTACGACATCGAAACCGGCGGCATCGATGCGCTCGACGGTGCGACGCGCAAGTTCGTGCCGCTGGCGCAGGCGCCCAACACCGTGGCCGTTACCTCGCGCAATCTTGGCGGTGTTGACACGCGTTGATGACGCGCTGCTAACTTGCAGGCCCGTATGGAAAGACGAGGGGCGATGAGCCTGTCGGCGTAGTGGCCAGGGGGAAGCGTGGCCACTACGCTGTTTTGCGATATCCCGCTCGGGGCGGGAGTTCTTCTTGCGAGATGACAAAGGCCGTGCTCGTTGCCCTGAGTCGATGTGCGAGCGGGGTCTGTGGGCAGGGGGCATCGTGGCACCTCTGCCCGCCGGGAATTTCCGTTGGCCCGGGTAATCCATTTCTCAAAATCAATAAATCGTGGAACGTTGCTTGCCATCGTTCGCGAGCGTCAGGTCAACTGCATGCCCGATGTCGAGATTCATTGAACGCTGAACTGGACGTGTCTTGAAATCAGTGGTCTCCGCCCGAGCTTGTCTGCCAACATTGAACTCATAATTCTCCCAACTTTGAACTATCCGATATTCGGGTCTCGTTGTGACCTCCCCCCGGATAACCGAGCACTTTGGCCTAGAGAGTTCCGGCTTCAAGGTGGGCAAGTCGGAACTCACCCGGAGTCAAATGGCCTAGCGAACTATGCGGTCTGAAGTCGTTGTAATCCTGTCGCCAGCCTTCGATCTTTTCTCGGGCATCGTCCAGTGACAGAAACCAATGCACGTTCAGGCATTCATCCTGAAAACTGCCGTTAAATGACTCGATGAACGGATTGTCCGTGGGTTTGCCGGGACGGGAGAAGTCCAACGTTACGCCATTTTCATACGCCCAGTGATCCAGCGCATGAGAAATAAATTCGCTCCCATTATCGACCTGTATCCGTTTCGGGGTACCTCGCAGCGCTTTTAGATGTCCCATCGTTGCCACCACATCGGCTGCCTTCAAGGCGTAATCGACGGTAATCGCCAAGCTCTCCCGACTAAAGTCACAGTTAAGGCCCGGATTTTCTGCCCGTTGAACAACTGATCGGCCACGAAATCCATGCTCCAGCACGCATTCACCGTAGAGATTTCGGGGCGCTCCATACGGTGTGCGGCAGCGACACGACGGCGAGGCCGCTTACGCCTAAGGTTCAGCCCCTCTTCACAGTAGATTCGGTAGGTCTTTTTGTGATTGATCAACCAGCCTTCGCGGCGCAGTAGAACGTGAATGCGCTCTACGCC
>NZ_JAELTP010000531.1 GCF_016428915.1 Pandoraea sp. ASV26 | reverse complement strand
ATCTAATGATGTATTAAAAGGAATCGCAAAGATTCTCCGCCTTTACCATGATGCTGTAAGTGATTTTCCGTTATTAGATGATTGGAAACCGATGGATCACACGCCAAATAACATTGAGGTTTTATGCCACAATGATTTTGCCATATATAACATTATTTTTAATAATGAGAAGCCAGTAGGGATTATTGATTTCGATGTTGCTGCTCCTGGTCCAAGACTATGGGATATCGCTTATACACTTTATACTTGTGTGCCTTTAAGTAGAGTGTATTATACAGAATCTGGTGAAGCCATTCATTATGAATCATCGCAACATGCAGATCGTATTAAAGAGAGAGTGAAATTATTCGTTCAGTCCTATGGTAAAAATATGGATGAAGATTACTTAGGAATGGTGTTGCTACGATTAGAAGGGTTATGTACATATATGA
>NZ_JAELTP010000530.1 GCF_016428915.1 Pandoraea sp. ASV26 | reverse complement strand
GACGTGGATGGTGATAGGGCGCCGCTGAATGACACTCGTTGACGATTCTGTGACTTGTTAGCATATCGCTGCCTCCTAATCAGCGTAACGCAACCAATGCTGGCTTACAATTCCTCTAGACCCAAACACCAGAGATTCGCCTTCGGCCTCTGAGGCGGATGTAGTTGAGTCGTCGTCCTCGTCTTGGTTCAGACCCCTGGCCATCATCTCTGCAGGTGGTCGGGTCTTGTCTGGTATCGATGCATTCATTCTATCCCGTGGACCAGTTTCTGTAGCCGAGACTGGTGATTCCAGCGGCAGTTCCATGCTACGGTCCCCGGTCATCATGTTGTAGTAGAACAGACGGCCGTCCGGTGTTGCTTGGGGGATCCAAAAGTCTGCTCTAGACCTGTCTCCATCATCCGTGCCTTCAAGCGGCAGCACATCAGGGC
>NZ_JAELTP010000529.1 GCF_016428915.1 Pandoraea sp. ASV26 | reverse complement strand
GATCTGGCACTCGCACGAGATCTGCGTATAGCGCCAACCTGAGCGCTCCAGTTTTGAGTAACCCGGATATGCGCGTGTCGCTCGAAGCGCTGGCTTCGGCTGCCGAAAAGCCATGGGCGTCTCATGAGGAAGTGCTCAAAGGCGGCTCTGTACAATTCCAATGGTACACGCCTCAGCGCGACAGTCACAGTGTAGAATATTCTGGTGTCTGGAGACAAGTTACTGGCCTCGGCGAAGGCGCCAGTGCTACGGTACGACAAGATGCAGGGGACTCGCTCAAGAGCGCCATCAAGCACACTTTCTATAGAGAGAGACGGGATAATCCACAACTGCCCCAAAGCGGGTACATGATGCGCTCACGGCTGGAATTCGCGGGCGTTGGGCCATTGGGAGGCGATGTTGCCTTTTCAAAAAGTGAGTTGGAACTAGGC
>NZ_JAELTP010000528.1 GCF_016428915.1 Pandoraea sp. ASV26 | reverse complement strand
ACCCTCCCCCCCCCCCCCCCCCCACCCACACACCACACGGTTCGTGGCAGCGCCAGATGTGTATAAGAGACAGGATAAGGACTTTGACTTAGTGGTTATACCGAAGCACGGTCATTTTATGAATGGCGTAGAGTGGCTGGCAAGAAAAGAGGCACAATTTTGGGCGAGACATTTGTTGAATTAGTATCAAATGCAGATGTTCATACTCGACAATGCATAGCTTTCCTGTCATGGCATTGTAGAGAGAGAGCAGGGCTCTGCCAGATTAAAACGGCAGCGGTACTCGAAACGATCTGCCGAAAAGGTCCGTCGGTTTACTAGCCACGCTAATTGCATCACAATAATACCAAAGAGGCTCGAACGCCTCACATAACTTGCCACCCAGCTGCCATACCTCTTATGCTAAGTCCAGCTGCTGGCCTCTACTTGCC
>NZ_JAELTP010000527.1 GCF_016428915.1 Pandoraea sp. ASV26 | reverse complement strand
TGGGCTCGGAGATGTGTATAAGAGACAGGTCAGAAAACTCTTTGCGAAGACATTTTCCTCCACAGCAATCGCAAGATTGATAACGTCGGCAAAATGTCTCGCAAACAAGTGTAAGTTATCATTTAAGCCCAAGAAACTTCCAATGTGACCAAGCATGGCGCTGACAGTTCTCGCAGCGATCCCCGGATCGGCGCCTTGATTCGCAATGGCCTGCAGGAGAAGAAGCGAAGCTTCTTTGTCGTCGTCGGTGATGAGCACGCAAAGGACGTCATTGTTCGTCTTCACTTTATCGCGACCCAAATAGATATGAAGCACAACAAATCAGTACTCTGGGCTTATAAGAACAAGCTTCTTGGCTTTACCAGGTAAGGCATTATCTTAGGCTAGCTATAGAGAAATGGTTTGCTGATATATTCTTTGCTCTATGCCTG
>NZ_JAELTP010000526.1 GCF_016428915.1 Pandoraea sp. ASV26 | reverse complement strand
CTCATAGAGAGAACTTGGTAATTACGATTACCATCTCCAACCGATTGATTCTGCAAGGAATCCGCCAAGGGGACCACCACCGGAAAGCCCAATCGTCGAGGCTATATTAACGTAACTTCGCAAAACGGCGACGTCTGCTGGCTCGGCAATCTCTGTTCACGAATTTGGTTAGCTGCGCCTCATAGCATATAAGAAAGGGGAAAATGCTGCCAGTTCTTCTCACCTGTAATGATAACGGAGGCCAGAGAGACCATCCCTGAAGCCCCACAGCCGGCAGTAAGCCTGCCCAAAATTACTTGCCAATATGCCTGACCGATTCCGCTTCTCGCATTATGAGTTTACCGTTCTTCCACAGTACTTCTCACGGAATTCAGGGCAACGACTGCATAAGTTTAGGAATATTCCAGCTAACACGTACCAGAGCGTGCTTCC
>NZ_JAELTP010000525.1 GCF_016428915.1 Pandoraea sp. ASV26 | reverse complement strand
ACGTTGAACTCCTTGATGATGGCGCCAAGCGGCAGGAAACTAAGCGCTGAGTCGGAGGCCATGATGATTTGTGGTAAATGAGAATAAAGGTGCTTTTTGTCGTGTGCAGTCGTCAGGTAAAATGGCTAGCTACGCCACACTTTTTAACACTCTAGAAAAGCAGGTTTTGGGGGTTTGAGGCAGACGATTACGTGTAAACCAGGTTTCTTTACAAACGCCCATCAGATGCGGAGAAGCCGTCTGTCCATTCGGGCCATTGTGAGCCACTCAAATCACGCGTGGTGCGTCACTGGAGCTTATCAGAATCCGCTCTTTGTTGCGTCTTACAGGGCATCTTGAGGGTATTTTGGGATATCATTTTCGATATTGTAGATTTTACGATATTGAGCATGAAACAGCGGAAGTAAATCTTACATTCGTGTAACTACGAAT
>NZ_JAELTP010000524.1 GCF_016428915.1 Pandoraea sp. ASV26 | reverse complement strand
ACGGTTCGTCGGCAGCGTCAGATGTGTATAAGAGACAGATCGAGAAGCACTAACTGTTGAGCCCCATAATACGAAGTGTTCCTGGATGGCAATGTGTAACTCCTTCAGAGCTGTAAACTTCTGCAGCAAGATATCGCTGTTATGGAAAAAGTATTCATAGAAGAAGTCACCGCGATCGCCCCGCGGTACAGTGAACCTACGCCGCTGGATCTCATCCTCGTGCGGCGCAAGCCGTTCCACTGTATAATCTGCGAAGCAGATTAAATCCTCCTGAAAGTTCAACCATCTGTACCGCGCATTGGACTCCCCGTGCAACGTGCTGAAGAAGGACTTTTGGTATGGGCCATGCTGGCGGGATTCCCGGCAGGCGTGCAAAAGGGCCGGTGGTGGCGTATGCGACGAGAAGTGGTCACTCTGAGGGCCGGGTTGGTA
>NZ_JAELTP010000053.1 GCF_016428915.1 Pandoraea sp. ASV26 | reverse complement strand
GACGGTGGTCTTCGGCGGCGCTTCTTCGATTTCCTCCTGACCGATGCTCGTTGCGTGCACATAGGTCTCGTGCGTGAGGTCCATCAGGTTGTCGATCATCAGGCGATAGTCGCACTTGATGTGATACAGCCCGCCGCCATACGCCCACTGATCGCTCACGGCCCATTCCAGATGCGGGATCTCGTCGGGGTTGGCGAGTTCGGCGTCGCCCGGCCAGACCCAGACGAAGCCGTAACGCTCCACGCACGGAAACGCACGCGTCTTCGGGAAGCCGCCAACGCGCTGGCCGACCATCTTCGTGCACTTGCCGCCGCCGTCGACCGTCAGGCCGTGATAGCCGCACACGAGGTGGCCGTCCTTAACGAAGCCCAGCGACAGCGCGGCGCCGCGATGCGGGCAGAAGTCCTCCAGCGCGGCGACGTTACCGTTGCCGTCGCGAAAGAAGACCATCGGCTCGTTGCAGACCTTGCGGCCCAGCGGCTTGTCGGCAAATTCGTCCGGCGTGCAGGCGACGTACCAGGTGTTTTTGAGGAACATGATCGTTTGTCTCCTTGGCGCACCTTCGGCCGGTGCGCTCTCGTTGCGATAGGGGATGGTCGGGTTGAATTCGGGGAGCGCGCGTCAGAGCAACTGCGCGCCCATGCTGTGTTCCTGCGTGACGATGTGCTCACGGCACATGAATTCGGCGCGATCGGGTTGCCGCGCGGCAATCGCCTCGACGATCGCGTGATGCTGACGATGCGCATACGCGATGATGTCGGCGTACTGACGCCGGTCTTCGTGCCCGAACGCCACCGTGCGCGGCGCAACGAACGGCACCAGATTGCAACGCGCGATGAAGCCCTCGAGCAGCGGATTGCGCGCGCCGGTCACGAGCAGGTCGTGAAAGCGCGCGTTGAGCGACGCGTAGCCGATCTGCACTTCGGCCGTCATCTTGTGGTCGGCGAGCAGGTCGTCGCCCTCGGCCAGCAGGTCGCGCAGTTGCTCGAGCAACTCGGCGCTCGCGCCCTTCTCGGCGAGCAGACGCGCGGCGTAACCTTCGAGCGCCCCGCGCAGATGCAGCGCCTCGACACTCTCCTCTCGCGTGTGCGCCCGAACCGCATAGCCGCGCTGCCCGGCGCGCACCACCAGTCCTTCCTCGGCGAGCACCGGCAGCGCCTGGCGGACCGGCATGCGCGAGACGCCCAGTTGCTCCGCGAGCTTGGCCTCGGCCAGACGCTCGCCCGGCGCCAGTTCGCCCTTGAGGATCATCTCGCGCAATTGAACCGTGGTCGGCGTGGGATGCAGCATGCGTCTCCTTTCGATCGCTGGAATATCTGCGGGTCGTATCTGCCGGTGGTTCTGAACGCTGCCAGATCCGGCCTTTTTTTATTATGGGATCCCGTAATTGCGAATCGCATCAGTAAATACCCTGCTTTATGTAAATACGGGATCCCGGATAGACTCGGCGCTGCACAAATACGGGTGGTCTCATTTCGCCATCCGGCATCACAAGACAAAAGACGGAGACTTCGCGTGGCAAAGATCATTGGGGGGATCGGTACGTCGCACGTGCCGACCATCGGCGTGGCGTACGACAAGGGCAAGCAGCAGGATCCCGCGTGGGCGCCGCTGTTTCAGGGCTATGAGCCCGTAGCGAAGTGGCTGGCCGAGAAGCAGGCCGATGTGTTGGTGTTTTTCTACAACGATCACGCCACCACGTTCTTCTTCGACATGTATCCGACGTTCGCGCTGGGCGTGGGCGAGTCGTTCCCGATTGCCGATGAGGGCGCGGGGCTGCGTCCGCTGCCGCCGA
This sequence comes from Pandoraea sp. ASV26, assembly GCF_016428915.1. Classification (GTDB taxonomy): domain Bacteria; phylum Pseudomonadota; class Gammaproteobacteria; order Burkholderiales; family Burkholderiaceae; genus Pandoraea. The sequence goes on along the minus strand of NZ_JAELTP010000053.1, from coordinate 37,082 downwards.
TCCGGGGCGACGTGGCGTTGCAGGCCCACATTGCCGAGTCGCTGGTGAACGACGAGTTCGACATCACCGTGTTCCAGGACAAGCCGATCGATCACGGCTGCGCGTCGCCGCTGCCGTTGCTCTGGCCGCACAAGCCGGACTGGCCCGGCACCGTCGTGCCGATCGCCATCAACGTGCTGCAATACCCGCTACCGACGGGCCGCCGTTGCTATCGCCTCGGTCAGGCCGTGCGTCGCGCCATCGAGTCGTATCCGGAAGATCTGCGCGTGGTCGTGGTGGGCACGGGCGGCCTGTCGCATCAGATTCACGGCGAGCGCGCGGGTTACAACGACGAGGCGTGGGACCGCGAATTCCTCGAACTGCTCGAGCATCACCCCGAGAAGCTCACCGAACTCAGGCATGTGGACTATGTCGAGCGTGGCGGTGCCGAGAGCGTCGAGCAGATCATGTGGCTGTCGATGCGTGGCGCGATGGGCCCGCGCATCAAGCGTCTGCATCTGAACTACTACCTGGCGACGACGACCGCCATGACGGTCGCGCTCTACGAGGAGGACGCCGCATGAACCCGCAACTCGAAGGGATCGAGGCGATCACCGGCACGTATGCGTTCGACCTGCGCGTGAGCAACCGCACGCTCAAGCTCAATCGTTTCTTCTGGCACATGATCCGTGCGGAGAATCGCGAGGCGTATCTGAACGATCCCGTCGCCACGATGACGGCGGCAGGGCTGACCGCCGACGAGCAGGCGATGGTGCAGGCGCAGGACTGGCTGGGGCTGGTGCGTCATGGCGTGAATTTCTTCGTGCTGGAGAAGTTCGCCCGCGTGGTGCGCAAGACCAACCTCGAAGTCTATGCGCTCATGCGCGGCGAGACGCTCGACGAGTTCATGGCCACGCGGCGCGTGCCGACGATGCGCTGAGCCGGCATGTCCATCGACGCCGCCATCAGTCTGACCAACGCGCCGGCCGCGCCGCGGCTGGCCTGCCACGAGCGCGGCACGTGGAGCCGCGCGCCGCAGAACAACGAGGCGACGCTGCTGTGTCGCAAGCTGCGCGGCCTGCGCGCGATGGTCGCTGTGCTCGAATGCGATTCGGTGGCACGCGCGGCGCGCATGCTGCATCTCTCGCAGTCGGCTGTCGCTCGCTCGATCTCCGACATCGAGGCAGAACTGGGCTTTCCGCTTTTTCATCGCAGCGCGCGTGGCCTGATCCCGAATGCTGCGGGGCAACGCCTCGGCGTGCGTGCGTCGCGCGCACTGGCCGAACTGGCCAACGGCTATCGCGAGGCGTTTGCCGCCACGGCGTCGCAGGCCGACGGCGGTGCCCGTGCGGCGAGCCGTTTCGCGGCGGTCGTCGCCCCTCAGCAACTCACGAGCTTCATCGCCGTGGCCGAGTTGGGCAGCGGGCCGCTCGCCGCGAGCCGTCTGCAATGCTCTCAGCCGACGATCCAGCGCAATCTCGATCAGCTCGAAGATCTCATCGGCATCAAGCTCTTTCGACGCACGCCGCGCGGCACACGGCTGACGGACGAAGCGCAGGCATTGCTTGGCCCCGTGAAGCGGGCGCTGGCTGAACTGGCGATTGCCGAAGACGAACTCGCGCCGTTCGGTGGACGTCAGCAAGGCACGGTGATCGTGGCCGCGTTGCCCCTGTCCAGCGGCTTTCTGTTGCCCAAGGCCATCGACAGCCTGCTGCACAAGTCGCCGTATCTGAGCGTGACGGTCGTCGACGGCACCTATGAAGCGTTGGTGCGTCAGTTGCGTCAGGCAGACGTGGACATGATCGTCGGCGCGTTGCGCGCGAACGATGTGCCGCCGGACATTCGTCAGGAGGCGCTGTTCGAGGACCATCTGTCGGTGGTCGCGCGTGCCGGTCATCCGTGTCTCACGTCGGGACAGGCGCCCACGCTGGCGGAACTCGCGCAGTACGGCTGGGTGAGTCCGCTGCCGTGCACGCCCGCGCGCGGTGTGTTCGAGCGCGTGTTCCATGCGGAAGGGCTGCCGTTGCCGCAGACGCAGGTGCATGCGAGCAGTTCACCGGTGGTGCGCGGCCTGTTGTCGTCGAGCGACCGGCTTGCGTTGCTCTCGCCGGTGCAGATCACGTCGGAGTTGCGCACGGGCGAGCTGGCCGTGGTGCCCGTGCCGTTGCAACACGCGCGTCGTGCCATCGGTGTTGCCACACGCCGCGACGGTTTGCTGTCCCCGGCCGCCGAGCAGTTGCTCGATGAACTGCGCGCGCTTGCGTCGACGATGCAGCATCCGACGTAAGACGCACGTCATGGTCGTGAAGCGCTCGGCGAGCGCGGCGAAAATCGCCGGATTCGCCATGAGTTGCATGTCTGCCCGCTTTCGCTCGCGAACCCTTTCCGATTTGCACGCCCAATACTGACGACCGCTCGCCGCGCCTTACGCGGCGGGCGTTTCACAACGGGCACGCCGGGTGCTCCGCAGTGCGAAATTCCCCTCGTAAAAAACGTCTCATAACGTAGGGGAAATCTCGGGGATATACGAAAAACGCAACGCTCGACGCGGGAGTTTCATTCGACGTCTCGTTTTCGGCTGCCTAAGCTGTTCCGGACATATTGAGAAGGTGCGCCAACCCCCGGCGCCCACATCAAAAAAACGGAGCGGCGCACGACGCCGACGAGGAGACGACACCATGATGAAGCGCCATCTCTGGCTCGCTGTGGCACTTGCGAGCGTTTGCCAACTCACTGCTGTCTCGGCGCGTGCCGAGGAAATCAAGGTCGGCGTGCTGGGGCTGTTCTCCGGCTCGGCGTCGTGGTGGGGCACGGAGTACCGCCGCGGCATCAACCTGTGGCTCGATCAGAACAAGAACAAGGTCGGCGACGACACGCTCGTGATTCTGGAGCGTGACGAAGGCGGTGTGAATCCGCAACGCACGCGTCAGCTCGCGCAGGAACTCGTGGTGCGCGATCAGGTGCAGTACCTGTTCGGCGGCTCGTTCACGCCGAACGTGCTGGCCATGGCCGACGTGGCGAACCAGACCAAGACGCCGCTCGTGATCGGCAACTCGGGCACGTCCAACGTCACGCTCAAGTCGCCGTACTTCGTGCGCACGGGCTTCACGCAGTGGACCGTGAGCGTGCCGCTGGTCGAATACGCCGCGAGCAAGGGCGTGAAGAATGCCGCGATCGTGGTGGCCGACTTCGCCACCGGCTACGACGCCATCGACGCGTATAGCGAGACGTTCAAGAAGGCCGGCGGCAAGATCGCCGTCGAAGTGAAGGTGCCGCTGGGCACGACGGACTTCTCGAGCTACCTGCAACGCGTGCGCGATGCGAAGCCCGATGCCGTCTTCATGTTCATGCCCGTGGGCCCGATGTCGGCAGGCTTCGTGAAGGCGTTCAAGGAACGCGAACTCGACAAGGCCGGTATCCAGCTTTTCGCTACCACGGAGACGATGGAAACCGATCTGCCGGCCATTGGCGACAGCGCCCTCGGCACGATCACCGCACTGCACTACTCGCCGTACCTGACCTCGCCGGAGAACGTTGCGTTCGTGAAGGCTTACAAGGCGAAGTACGGCCCGGGCGCGCTGCCGTCGATTGCGTCGGTGTCGGCTTACGACTCGATGACGCTCATCGCCCAGATGATCAAGGCCACCAAGGGCAAGAAGGATGGCGACAAGGCTGTCGCCGCGGTGAAGGGCTATGCCTGGACGAGCGCCCGCGGCCCGGTGTCGATCGACCCGAAGACGCGCGAAATCATCCAGAACGTGTACATCCGTCGCGTGGAGAACATCGACGGCAAGCTCGGCAACAAGCCGATCGAGACCTACAAGTCGGTAGTCGAGCCGTGGCATGTAAGCCACCCCCAGGTGGCTGCGAAGTAACGCAGGCGTCGCTGTTCAGTTCGTTCGGTAATTCGTCATGACGCAATCGCTTGCCACTTTCCTGTCGTTGTCGATCGACGGCGTGGCCTACGGGATGTTGCTGTTTCTCATCTCCGTGGGTCTCACCGTCACGCTGGGCGTGATGCGCGTGGTTAACCTCGCGCACTCCGCCTTCGCAATGATCGGCGGTTATTTCACCTTGTGGGCCATGCAGCGTGCCGGGCTCGATTTCTTCGTCGCACTGCTCGTCGGTGTGATCGGCACGATGGTGCTCGGCGCCGTGCTCGAACGCACGCTGTATCGCTGGGTCTACACGGCCAACGGTCTGGGGCAGTTGCTCATGACGATCGGGCTCGCGTTCATCATCTGCGCGATTGCCAAGCATGTCGCCGGGACGGAGCTGCAAACGATCCCGGTGCCGCAGGGGCTGCGCGGCACGTGGGACTTCGGTGCGTTCTCGGTGTCGGTCTATCGCATCTTCGCGCTGGTGTGCAGCGCCGTCGTGGCCCTGGGCATCTGGTGGGGGCTCGAGCGTACGCCGTTCGGTGCGAAGCTGCGCGCCGCGGTCGACAACCCGCGCATGGCGCGTTGCGTCGGCATCGACGTGCCGCTCGTGTTCTCGATCACGTTCGCCATCGGCTGCGGTCTGTCGGGACTGGGCGGCGCGCTGTCGAGCCAGATCCTGCCGCTCGAACCGTACTACGGCCTGAAGTATCTGGTGCTGGTGCTGATCGTGGTGGCCGCCGGCGGGCTGGGCAGTCTGCGCGGCTCGCTTTACGCGGGGCTGCTGCTGGGGCTGATCGACACGCTCGGCCGCTACTACGTGCCGGCACTCGGTGCCTTCATGATCTATCTGGCCGTGCTGGCCATTTTGCTGATCCGCCCGCAAGGGTTGGTCGGCCGCGCCTGAGCGGAGGGTGACGATGTCTCATACCAATCCTCTGCCGTCGGTCGCTGGTACGGCGCAAGTCGCGCCCGCACTGCGTCGCAAGCGCCTCGGCATGCTCGACGCGGTGCTGCTGCTCGCCGCCGTCGCCACGTATTTCTTCGCCGATCTGTACCTCGCGCTCGCCACGAGCGTGCTGATCATGATCATCTTCGCGCTCTCGCTCGATCTCGTGCAGGGCTACTGCGGTATCGAGACGCTGGGGCACGCGGCGTTCTTCGGTAGCGGTGCCTACGCGGCGGGACTCTTCGCGCTGCACGTGTCGCCCAATCCGCTGCTCGGACTGGTGGTGGGCGCGGGGGTCGCGGCCGTCGTCGGGCTCATCACCGGCGTTGTCGTGCTGCGGGTGAGCGGGCTCACGCAGATCATGCTCACGCTGGCGTGCGCCACGCTGCTCTACGAGGCGGGCAACGTCGCGAAGTCGATCACGATGGGCGACGACGGCCTGACCGGCTACACCATCGCTCCCGTGCTCGGCCTGTTCGAGTTCGATATCTACGGCCACACGGCCTATCTCTATGCGCTGGCCGTGCTGCTCGTCGTGTACCTGTTCACGCAGTTCCTCGTGAACTCGCCGTTCGGCCTGACCGTGCAGGGCATTCGCGAGAACGCCATGCGCATGTCGCTGCTTGGCGTGCGTGTGGGCCTGCGCCGCCTGATGCTGTACACCCTCGCCGCCGGCGTAGCGGGTGTTGCGGGTGCACTGTCGGCACAGGTGAACAACATCGTTGCGCTCGACACGCTGTCGTTCACCCTCTCGGCCAACGTGCTCGTGATGCTCGCGCTGGGCGGCACCGGACGTCTTTACGGCGCAGTGCTCGGCGCGGTCGTCTTCATGGTGTTGTCGGATCGTATCGCGGCGTTCGATCCTGCGAACTGGCTCGCGGCACTCGGCGTGCTGCTGATCGTGGTGGTGCGCTTCGCCCCCGATGGCCTGATCGGTGTGGTGGATCGCCTGACGGTTCGCATGCGTCGCTCTCAACAGGTGGCGACGCCGCCGCAGACCGATCACGCCAAGGCAACGAGCACGGACAAGGAGGTGACGCCGTGAGCGCTGCACTCGAAATTCAAGGACTGTCCAAGCGCTTTGGTCAGTTGGACGTCACCCGCAACGTCACCCTGTCGCTGCCGGTCGGTGCGCGACACGCGTTGATCGGGCCGAACGGCGCCGGCAAGAGCACGTTGATGAACTTGCTCACGGGCGTGCTCAAGCCGAACGCCGGTGTGGTGCGCGTGGGCGGCACGGACGTAACGTCGATGCCGTCGCACAAACGCGTGAAGCTCGGGCTGGCGCGCACGTTCCAGCTCAATACGTTGTTCGACACGCTCACCGTTGCCGAGAACTTGGGGCTTGCGCTCACGTCGCGTCGCAATCTCGACGGGCGCATCGGCAAGCCGCTCGCGAGCCGCCCGGCGGTGGTGGAGGAAGCGGCAGAGCGTTTGCGCGAGTTGGGCATGCTCGACCTCGCGGGCAAGCGCATCAACGAGTTGGCGTACGGCCAGCGCCGTCAGGTGGAGATCGCCCTCGGGCTTGCGCTCGACCCCAAGGTGCTGCTGCTCGACGAACCGGTCGCCGGTGTGCCGTCGGGACAGGGACGCAAGCTGTTTGAACTGCTCGAACGCCTGCCTGCGGACGTGGCGGTGATGGTCATCGAACACGACATGGATCTGGTCTTCCGCTTCGCGCGCCGCATTACGGTGCTGGTCGAAGGCGCGGTGCTCATGGAAGGCGAGAAGGACGAAGTGCGCAGCGATCCGCGCGTGCGCGACATTTATCTGGGGCGTCGCCATCATGACTGACATTCTGCTCGAAGCCGGCGGACTCAGTGCCGGGTATGGCGAGACCATCGTGCTCGAAGACCTGAGCCTGCGTTTGGGGGCGGGAGAAGCCGTCGCCATTCTCGGTCGCAACGGCGTGGGCAAGAGCACGTTGCTGCTCAGCCTGCTGGGACTGACCACGCGCCACGGCGGCGTGGTGCGTTATTGCGACGACGACATCTCGTCGTGGCCTGCCTACAAGCGGGCGCGCGCCGGTCTGGCGCTGGTGCCGCAGGAGCGTGAGATCTTCAAGTCGCTCTCCGTCGAAGAGAACCTTCAGGTCTCGGCGATGGGCAATGGCAACGCAAGCGGTAAAGGTAGCGTCGGCAGCAACGACTGGACGCTCGATCGCGTCTACGACCTGTTTCCGCGATTGCACGAGCGGCGTCGCAACCTTGGCAACCAGCTCTCGGGCGGTGAGCAGCAGATGCTCGCCATCGGCCGTGCGCTGATCGGCAATCCCCGCGTGATTCTGTTCGACGAGCCGTTCGAAGGGCTCGCGCCGGTGATCGTCGATCAACTGGTCGATGCCTTCTGGAAGCTGCGCGCCAACGGCGGCATGGGCGTGGTGCTCGTGGAGCAGCACGCGGAACTGGGGCTGGAACTGACCGACCGGGCGCTGGTGCTCGACCGGGGCCGCGAGGTCTGGGCGGGGCGCAGCAGTGAACTCGCGGCGTCGCCGGAATTGCTCGCCACGCTGGTCGGACTGGAAAGCGCCTGAACGGCCCGAATCGTCTGCATGGCCTGAACCGTTTGAACCCGCCTGAACAGGCAGCGCACAACACGTATTGACGTCAATCACATGAGCACATCACAGAACACCTCATCCCCGGGCCTGGCGGGCCTCGTCGTCAGCGCCCATTCGGCGGATTTCGTCTGGCGTGCCGCCGGCACGATTGCCACGCACGTGGCCCAGGGCTATCGCATGAAGGTCGTCTGCCTGTCGTTCGGCGAGCGGGGCGAATCGGCCAAGCTCTGGCGCAAGGGTGCCGAGATGACCGAAGCGAAGGTCAAGGCTGCGCGTCGTGACGAAGCGCAACGGGCGGCCGACATTCTCGGCGCGGAGATCGAATTCCTCGATATCGGCGACTACCCGATGCGCGTGTCCGACGAGACGCTGTTCCGCCTTGTCGACATCTACCGTGATGTGCAGCCGTCGTTCGTGCTGAGTCACTCGGAGAAGGACCCGTACAACTTCGATCACCCGCTGGCCATGCACGTCACGCAGGAAGCGCGCGTGATTGCCCAGGCGGAAGGCCACAAGCCGGGCGAGAAGATCATCGGCGCGCCGGCCGTGCTCGCGTTCGAGCCGCACCAGACCGAGCAGTGCGAATGGATTCCGAACACCTTCGTCGACATCACGCCGGTGTGGGACAAGAAGCGCGCCGCCATCGAGTGCATGGCCGGTCAGGAACACCTGTGGGATTACTACACGCGCGTGGCATTGCAACGCGGCGTGCAAGCCAAACGCAACATCGGTATCACGGCCGCGCGCGACATCAAGTACGCGGAAGGGCTGATGCGTCTCACGCCGGTCGTCACGGAGCAACTGTCATGATTCGCGGTGTCGTCGTTCGTCAGATTCCCCGTGTCGATGCCGCCACGCTCGACATTCTGCGCAGCGCAGGCAGCGCGACCGTGCACGAGGCGCAAAGCCGCCTCGGCCTGATGGCCACCTACCTGCGTCCGATCTACGCGGGTGCGGCTGTCGCAGGCAGCGCCGTGACGGTGCTCGCACCGCCCTCCGATAACTGGATGCTGCACGTTGCGGTCGAGCAAGCGCAGCCGGGCGACATCGTGGTGGTCGGCGTGACGTCGCCTTGCGATGACGGCTACTTCGGCGATCTGCTCGCCACGTCGATGAAAGCGCGCGGCGTGGCCGGGCTCGTCATCGACGCTGGGTGTCGCGACATCGGCACGCTCACCGAGATGCGCTTCCCGGTGTGGTCGAAGGCGATCTCGTCGCAAGGCACGGTCAAGGAGACGCTCGGCTCGGTGAACGTGCCGGTCGTCTGCGCCAATCAGATCGTGAACCCGGGCGACGTGATCGTGGCGGATGACGACGGTGTGGTCGTGGTGCCGTTCGCGACGGCGCAGGCCGTTGCCAAGGCCGCGGCGGCACGCGGAGCCGACGAAGCTTACAAGCGCGGCGTGCTCGCGGGCGGCACGCTGGGGCTGGACTATTACAAGATGCGCGAGCGTCTTGCCGCGAAGGGCTTGCGCTACGTCGACTCGCTCGACGAGTTGCAAGGCGAGTGAGGACGGCGACTTGAGCGACATGATGCATTCCCAAACGCGTATTCGCGCTGCCGTCATGCGCGGAGGCACCTCCAAGGGGTTGTACTTCCTCGCCGACGATCTGCCAGCGGACGCCGCCACGCGCGACGCCGTACTGCTCGCCGCCATGGGCTCGCCCGATGCGCGTCAGATCGACGGCATGGGCGGTGCGAATCCGCTCACGAGCAAGGTCGCCATCGTGTCGCGCGCCACGCGACCCGATGCCGACGTCGATTACCTCTTTGCACAGGTCGTGGTCGACGAAGCGCGTGTCGACTACGGACAGAACTGCGGCAACCTCCTCGCCGGGGTGGGGCCGTTTGCGATCGAGCGGGGGCTCGTCGCGGCCGGTCGCGACGTGACTGAGGTCGGCATTCACATGGTCAACACGGGGCAGGTGGCCGTTGCCACCGTGCAGACCCCCGACGGCGTCGTGACGTACGACGGCGACGTCGCTATCGACGGTGTGCCGGGAACGGCGGCGCCGGTGCCGTTGATGTTCCGCGATACCGCCGGCTCGTCCTGCGGTGCGCTGTTCCCGACCGGACAACGTCAGGATGTCGTGGAAGGTGTCACGGTGACGTGCATCGACAACGGTATGCCGCTCGTGCTCATGCGCGCGGCAGACCTGGGGTGTACCGGCGCGGAGTCCTGCGAACAGCTCGAGGCGGACGCGGCGTTTCAGGACATGCGCGAGAAGATCGAGGCGATTCGTCTGGCCGTCGGTCCGCGCATGAATCTCGGTGACGTGCGCTCGCGCACGGTGCCCAAGATGTGTCTCGTGGCATCGCCGCAGGCCGGCGGCGCACTTGCCACGCGTTGCTTCATTCCGCACCGTTGCCACTCGTCCATCGGCGTGCTGGCGGCGGTTAGTGTGGCCACCGCTGCGGCACTGCCGGGCACTGTGTGCCATGACATGGCGGTGGTGCCGGACGGTGCCGCGCCGCTGCTCGCGATCGAACATCCGACCGGTGAATTCACCGTGCGTCTGGTGCTCGGCACCGGTGCCGACGGCGCGCCCGATGTCACGGGGGCGGGCCTGCTGCGCACCGCGCGATGGTTGTTCGACGGCGAGGTTTGCATACCCGCTCGAGTCTGGGCGCAGGGAGGGAAGTCATGAGCACCGAACGTCCCCCGTTGCTCATGCTTCCCGGCTTGCTTTGCGACCAGGTGGCATGGGCCGCCACCGCAACGCTGCTGCCGCAATACGATTGCCGCGTTCCCGCGTGGGGCGCGCTCGACACCATCGAGGCGATGGCCGATCACGTGCTCGCGAGCACGCCCGAGCCGCGCTTCGCGCTCGCCGGGCATTCGATGGGCGGGCGCGTGGCGCTCGAAGTCGTGCGTCGCGCACCGCATCGCGTGACGCATCTCGCACTGCTCGACACCGGCTATCAGGCGTTGCCCGAGGGCGAGGCCGCAGAGAAGGAGCGAAGCGGGCGAATGGCGTTGCTCGCGCGCGCGCGTGAAGCCGGCATGCGTGCCATGGGCCAGGTGTGGGCGACCGGCATGGTGCATCCGGACCAGATCGGCACGCCGCTGTTCGACGCGATTCTCGACATGATCGAGCGCAGTCATCCGGATCAGTTCGCCGCGCAGATTCATGCGCTGCTCGGCCGCCCCGACGCGACATCGCTGTTGAGCGAGGTGCGCTGTCCGACGCTCGTGCTGTGCGGACGCCAGGACACGTGGAGCCCGCTCGCGCGTCACGAAATCATGGCCGGCCTGATACCGGACGCGGTGTTGAGCGTGATCGAGCACAGCGGTCATATGAGTCCGATGGAGCGTCCGCAACACGTGGCCGATGCCATCGAGGCGTGGCTTGCGCGCCCGGCGTCTTCCGCAACCCCATCGCAGACGCAACCACAGACGCAACCACAGACGCAACCACAGGTGCGACCGGCATGACCCACGACACCGTTCATCAGGACATGACGCTCGACGCGCTCATCGCCAAGCAGGCGTGTCACGACCTCGTGATGCGCTTCGTGGCTTGCAACGACCGGCGCGATCCGCACGGACTCGCCGCGCTATTTGCCGAGCAGGGGGTGCTCGTGCGTCCCAACGGCGACACGCTCGTCGGGCCGGCCGCCATCGCCGCGGCTTATGCCGACCGTCCGGCCGATCGGCTCACGCGGCATCTCGTCGGCAATGTGCTGATCGACGTGACCTCGCCGACGAGTGCGATCGGCAGCAGCACGGTGCTGCTCTGGAGCGGATCGGCGCAAGACACGCCGGGCCCGTTCGGACGTGTGGCGCAGGGCCGTCAGGTCATGGGGGAATTCGAAGACACGTTTGTGCGCACCGCGCAGGGCTGGCGCATTGCCCGCCGGGAAGCGCGTTTCACTTTCATCCGCGAGGCGTGAGGCAAAAACAGCACCCCACGTCGCGCCAAAAAATGCGGGGATCGATGCCGAAAACGGTTCAGGAGGCGGCAGCGATCACCCGACAAGGCAACAGGGGCGGTGAGGGTAGTGAAAGGGGCAGTACCTGAGCCGGCCGACGCGCCGTCTTGAAGAAGGCTGGGCCGGTGACACTGCCGCCGGTCCGGAGGTTGAAGTGGTGAGGGCGAGCAGACCCTCTTAGCTGTGTATTTCAAAAACAAGGGGACAGAAGTGAAAGTGAAACACGCATTGGCCGCAGGCTTGATGCTGGGCGCAGGTCTGGCTCAGGCACAAAGCAACGTGACGCTGTACGGGATCATCGATACCGGTGTCGCTTACTACAACAACGCTGCCGGGGGCGGCAGCTTCGTCGGCGAACCGACGCTCACGGGCAAGGTGCCGTCGCGCTTCGGCTTCAAGGGCGTTGAAGATCTGGGCGGTGGTCTGAAGGCCGTCTTCACGTTGGAAAACGGCTTCCAGCCGGGCACGGGCGGTCTGAACTACGGCGGACGTCTGTTCGGCCGTCAGGCGAACGTGGGCCTGTCGAGCTCCTGGGGCACGTTGCTCATCGGCCGTCAGAACAACATGACGTTCTACGTCACGGGCAACGCCGACGTGATCGGACCGTCGATCTTCTCGCTGGCCAGTATCGATCCGTACATTGCCAATGCGCGTAGCGACAGCGCCATCGGCTACATGGGCAAGTTCTCCGGCCTGACCGTCGGCGCAACGTACAGCTTCGGGCGCGACGGCTCGGCCGCGGGCGGCCCGTCTGCCACGAATTGCGCGGGTAACGTGGCGGGCAACTATCAGGCATGTAAGCAGTTCACCGGTCTGCTCGGCTACGACTACGAGAACTTCGGCATTTCGGCGTCGTATGACCAGATGCGCGGCAACACGGGCGCCGCAGCCCCGCTGACCAGCGCGAAGTACACCGACTCGCACGCGATCATCAACGCGTACTACAAGTGGTCGACGGGTCGCGTGGGCGGCGGCTGGATTCACCGCAACGTGAGCGCCGACGCCGCATCGCTGCGCTCGGACATCTACTTCATCGGCTTCACCTATCTGCCGACGATCACCTGGGCGTTCGACGCGCAGGCCATTCGTTATCAGTTGCAGAGCCGCGCCAACGCCACGATGCTCATCGGCCGCGCCACGTACTCGCTCTCGAAGCGCACGTCGTTGTACGGCATGGCCGGCTGGGTGGCGAACAGCCAGAACGGCGCGGTGGCGATTGCCGCCGGCGGCTCGGTCGTCACGGGCAGCAATCAGTTCGGCACGATGCTGGGCATTCAGCACACGTTCTGAGCCGTTGTCCTGACGACGCCAGAAAGCGCCGCATCGCGAATGTTTGACACGCGTGGAGTGTCCGGGGGGACGCTTCGCGCGTGATGCGATGCGGCGTCACTCCTTGTTGCGCGGCATACGACGTGGTGGCGGTGCCGCGCGCCACGAGAGAGTGATCCGGCAGACGTCGTGCGGCACGACCGTGCGCAGCCGTACATTCCACGAGCTGCGCCATTGCGCATGATTTTCCTGCCCGGCCCGGGCTATGATGCTCGCAGCAAGTGCGATGGTTTTCCCGGGCCGCGTTTTTTCCGTCACACGATGCGCACGCATGCCCCCGTATCCCCACAACCCCGTGCGCGGCTTCCTCGCGGTCGTGGGTTTCCGTTACGTTTCCGTTGCGTTTCCTTTCCGTTCCTTTCCTTTACGCTGTCTTGCGAACTCGCCTCACACTATCCTTCGTATGACGAAACCGATGGCATCCTCCGCGCCGCTCACCGAAGGACTGGCCGCGAGCGCCCGCCGCATCGCTGTGCCGTCCATTCTGCTGGGGACCTTCCTCGGCAATCTGGACGCGTCCATCGCCAACGTTGCGCTGCCGACCATCGCGCGTGACCTCGTGGCCGATCCGGCGTCGACCGTCTGGGTCGTCAACGCCTATCAACTGATTTTCGCGATGGCCGTGCTGCCGCTGGCGGCGCTCGGCGAGAAGCTCGGTTACCGGCGCGTGTTCCTGTTCGGCGTGGCGGGTTTCACGCTCGCCTCGGTCGGTTGCGCCCTGGCGCCGAGTCTCGCGTGGCTCGTCGCGGCGCGCGTGGTGCAGGGCTTGTGCGGCGCGTGCATGTCGACCATCGTGCCGGCGTTGCTGCGCATGGTGTTCCCGCAGCATATGGGCGGACGCGCCATCTCGCTGCTCGCGCTCACCGTCGCCTTGTCGACGGCTGCCGGGCCGAGCGTGGCGGCGCTCATTCTGTCGCTTGGCGACTGGCGCTGGCTGTTCGCCATCAATCTGCCGATCGGGCTGATCGCGTTTGCCGCGTCTTACCGATTTTTGCCGCCGACGCCGGGCGCCGAGCGCCGCATCGATGTGCCCGGTGCGTTGCTCAACGCCGCTGCGCTCGCGCTGATCATCATCGGGCTGGGGCACGTGGGCGAAGCGGGGCATCACGGAGTCGCGGCGCTGCAAATGGTGCTCGGCCTCGTCGTGGCCGTCATTCTCGTGCGACATCAGCGCACCCGGGCAACGCCACTGTTGCCGCTCGATCTGATGCGCGTGCCCGTGCTGGCGCTCTCGTCGCTGACCTCGGTCGCCTGCTACATGGCGCAGACGCTGTCGTACGTCGGCATGCCGTTCCTGCTGCAACACACGCTCTCGCGCAGCGAGGCGGTGACCGGCCTGCTCATCACGCCGTGGCCGCTGGTGATCGTGTTCATCGCGCCGCTCGCGGGGCGTTTGTCGGATCGCTTCGACAGCGCCCGCATGAGTGCCCTCGGGCTGGGGGTGTTCGCCATTGGCCTCGCATCGCTGGCCTGCCTGCCGGCGGATGCCGGCAACTGGGGAATTGCCGTGCGCATGGCGATTTGCGGGCTGGGGTTCGGTTTCTTCCAGACGCCCAACAATCGCATCATCATGATGGGCGCGCCGCGCGAGCGCAGCGGCGCGGCCAGTGGACTGATGACGATCGCGCGCACGGTCGGCATGACGCTCGGTGCCGCCGTCGTGGCGCTGTTGTTCGATCTCTATGGCGATGGCGGGGCGCGCGCGGCGATGGTCAGCGCGACCGTGCTGGCCGCGCTCGGCGGCGGGGTGAGCCTGCTGCGGGTGCGCGCGAAGTCGCGCGGCGGGTAAGCCGGTCGCACCAGTCGCGGCGGTGGGGCCGGAAGACTCGGAAGCCCAGGAAGCCCCCGAAGCCCAGTGCCGGCCGGTGCTGTCGCGAGGCGGGCCGAGCCGATTTGTCAAAGTTGGCCTCGCGCGCTAGCATCGTGCCTTGCCGTGGCTGCGTCGCGTTTTCCGGCAAGACGGGCAACTGCCCGGGCGGCGTGGTCATCTCCACGTATCTCCTCGCATGAATCCGCTATCTTCGTGTCTTCTTCTCACGTTCTGAGCCGGCGCCGCCGGGCGCTTCGCGCCCGTAGTGAACGCGGCACGCGCGGTCCGGTCTGGCTGTTCGATCTGGACAACACGCTGCATCACGCGTCGCACGCGATCTTCCCGCGCATCAACCGCGCGATGACCGCCTATATCGCCGAGAAGCTGGGACTGTCGCAGGACGAAGCCAATCACCTGCGCTCGGCCTACACGGAGCGCTACGGAGCGGTGCTGCTCGGTCTCATCAAGCATCACGCGATCGATCCGTACGAGTTTCTGGCGCGTGTGCACGAACTGCCTCCGCTGATCGAGGTGTTGCGCGCCGAACGGGGCATCGCCCGCCTGCTGGCCGGTTTGCCCGGGCGCAAGATTCTGCTGACCAATGCGCCCGCGCACTACGCCATGCCGATCGTCGAGGCGTTGGGGATTCGTCGGCATTTCGAGCGCTGTGTGAGCATCGAGGACATGGCGGATCGGCGTGCCTGGCGGGCCAAACCCGACGCGATCATGCTGCGCCGGCTGCTGGCGCGCGAGGGACTCGCGCCGCATCGCACATGGCTGGTGGAGGACACGCGCTCGCATCTCAAACATCTGCGGCATTTCGGCATCAGGACGGTCTGGATCACGGGCCATCTGCCGGTGAGAAACAGTGTTGGCGACGCGATGCCGCGCAGTGGGCGCCCACACTACGTAGATATCAAAGTACAATCTCTGCGCGAGTTACGGGCGCGCCTAGCGACCGGGGTCCTGACCCAGGCCGCCCGACAATCAAATCCCTACCGATAACGACCAGACGATGCAGCAGGAAAACTCTTCGAGCGGTGCCGGTTACGGCGCCGCCGATGCGCTGGAGGCCGCGCCCGCGCCGGTAAAGACAACCCGCCCGAAACCGGGTGAGCGCCGCGTGCAGGTGTTGCAGACCCTCGCGGCCATGCTCGAGACGCCCAAGGGCGAGAAGATCACCACGGCCGCGCTCGCCGCGCGTCTCGATGTCTCCGAAGCGGCGCTCTATCGCCACTTTGCGAGCAAGGCCCAGATGTTCGAAGGGCTGATCGAGTTCATCGAACAGACCATCTTCGGCCTGATCAATCAGATCTCCGCTCAGGATCAGGACGGCGTGACGCAGGCGCGCGCCATCGTGCTGATGCTGCTGGGTTTCGCTGAGAAGAACCCGGGCATGACGCGTGTGCTGACGGGCGAAGCGCTGGTCGGCGAGCACGAGCGTTTGCAGGAGCGCATGAACCAGTTGCTCGACCGCATCGAGGCGTCGCTGCGCCAGGTGCTGCGTCTGGCCGCCGCGCAGGGCACGCTGCCCGAAACGTTCGACGCCAACTCGCGCGCCAACCTGCTCGTGTCCTACGTGCTCGGCCGCTGGCATCGCTTCGCCAAGAGCGGCTTCAAGCGCCTGCCCGCCGAAGGCGCCGAGCCGCAGGTCGCAGCACTTCTGCGCTAAGAGCGTCAAAGCGCGGGCACGCGGGCACGTATGTTCGCGTGCCCGCGCCTTGCAACCGCAGGATCAACGATCGCTGAGATACGTGATTCGTCCGTCCATCATCGTCATGCGCACGGGCGTTTGGGCAATCTGGTCCGGCGCGACATCGAACAAGTTCTTCTCCAGTACGACAAGGTCGGCCTTCTTGCCAATTTCCAGCGAACCGGTCTGCGTCTCCAGTCCTAGGACATAAGCCGCGTCAAGCGTCGACGCCCGCAGCGCTTGTGCGAGTGTGATGCGTTCATTGGCGGGCGGCATGACCTTTGTCACTCCCTTGCCGTGGAGCATCTCGCGCGTGAGCGCGACTTGTATCGCCTCAAGCGGGCGGAACGTGCTGTAGTAGCCCGCCGCGTTCCAGTCGGTGCCGAACGCGAGCCGCGCGCCACCGGAAAGTACGGACGCCATGCGCATGAAGTCGCGAGAGATGCGCGCCTTCCCGACGGCATCGATGGCCACCGTCAGGTTGTGCGCGTCGGGCGTTGCCCATTGCGCGGAAACTTGCATCGTCACGTCCAATTCGGCCATCCGCGAAATATCGGCTTCATTGACATACATCGCGTGCGAGGTCGTGTGGCGCGACGGACTCCGCGGGTAGGCTTGCTTTGCGAGGGCGACGGCGTCGAGATATGAGCGCGTCGCCGCGTCGCCGAAGCAATGGCAGAGCGTATTGAGCCCGTTGCGCTGGGCTTGCTGCACCACTCGATTCAGCACGGTCTGCGGGATCAGCGGCTCGCCCCGGAAGTTATCGCTTCCTTCATACGGCTCAAGCATGGCCGCAGTGCGTTGCGTTTCTCCCCCGTCGACATTGATTTTGAGCGTGCTGGCTTGTACCAGATTCGATTGCACGGTGTCGCGCAGGGCTACCGTTCTTGGAATGGGATCTTCGGCGGGGTCGTTGTAGTAATAGCTCCCGACCACACGAACCGGTAGTTCGCCAGCGCGTTCGAGCGATTGGTAGATCTCGTATCCCGACTCGACAGGCGTGCCGAAAATGCCGGCATCGAATACCGAGGTAATGCCTGCCGCCGCGAACTTGGGCAGCATGGACTTCAACCCCTTCCTGACCGCCTCGGCGCCGAGCGGATTGAGCGTCTCGTATGTCGGCATCAACGCAGGAATTTCGACGAGGTAGCCCGTGAGTTCGCCAGTTGCCGGGTCGCGCGCGTATGTGCTGAAAGGCGGCTGTGGATCGGGCGACTCCCGGGTGATGCCCGCCATTTCCAACGCGCGACTGTTGACCCATGCAGCGTGCATGTCGATCGCGAAGAGGAATACAGGACGGTCGGGGATCAGGTCGTCAAGCATTTGCCGCGTTGGGCCCGTCGTCGGGAGGGCGCTGTAGCGCCAACCGAAGCCCTGAACGAGGGGGGCGTGCGGGTTCTCGTCGGCCCATGTCTTGACCCGTTGCAAGAGTTCGCCGACGTCATCGGTTTGCAGGTCCGCGCCTTGCACGGCCCAGGCAGTGCTCGGATGAATGTGCGCCTCGACAAAACCCGGCATCAACATGCGGCCGTTCAGATCGACGATTTGCGTCGAGGTGCCGGCATAGGTCTGGGCGGCGCGCGTGGAACCGACATACACGATCTTGTTGTCCTTGACGGCGACCGCCTCCGCCCACGGACGCCTTTCGTCCTGTGTATAGACCTCGCCATTCTTGAAAATGTAGTCGGCGTATTGCGCATTGACGGCAGGCGCCGCCATCAGGAAGGCCGCCCCCATCGCGAGCGCAATGGCGCGAAGCGTTTGAGTCTGTTGCATACCGTGTTCTCCGTCGAAAATAACCTACCAAAGGTAACTAATAGCCTAGAAGCAAAAGGCCGTCGCGCTCGGAGACCGGTACATGAATTGGGAAATGGTGACGTTGATTTCGATAGCATGGCGGCGCAAATGGGTCTTTCTCCCAAAGCGAGCAGGTCGGTTATACTCACGGCTCTGCGCCGATAATTCCGGCCGCAGGATTGGCGCGCCGATTTGGTGACTCGCTTGCGGGCGCGCGAATGACTCTGCCGGGGGTTTCCCGGGCACTGACATTCATTAAAAATGCGGCTAAAGAGGTCGTTCGCGCACCCCGCCGTTTTTCCGTCGACCCCTTTTCCCGCACAGAACGCTTCAGGACGCCGTCCGTCGATCATTGTCGACAGGGACGCCGGCCATGGCATGTTTCGGACAGGGATTTATGGAATCTTCAATCGGAATCGTCACGCCGCAGCGGATGCATTTCGCGCAGCCGCTGGCACTGCAAAACGGCAGCACACTCGCGGGCTACGACCTGATGGTCGAGACCTATGGCGAGTTGAATGCCGATCGCAGCAATGCCGTACTGGTTTGTCACGCACTCAACGCCTCGCATCACGTGGCCGGCATCGCCGCCGACAATCCCAAGGACATCGGCTGGTGGGACAACATGGTCGGGCCCGGTAAGCCGCTCGACACCAATCGCTTCTTCGTCATCGGGGTGAACAACCTCGGCTCGTGCTTCGGTTCGACCGGCCCGATGAGCCTCGATGAAACCACCGGCACGCCGTACGGTGCGCGCTTCCCCGTCGTGACGGTGGAAGACTGGGTCAACGCGCAGGCGCGCGTGGCCGACGTGTTCGGCATCCAGAAGTTTGCCGCCGTGATGGGCGGCAGTCTCGGCGGCATGCAGGCGCTCGCGTGGAGCATCATGTATCCCGAGCGAGTCGGCCACTGTCTGGTGATCGCCTCCACGCCGAAGCTCTCCGCGCAGAACATCGCGTTCAACGAAGTGGCGCGCTCGGCCATCCTCTCCGATCCGGATTTCCACGGCGGCGACTATTACGCGCACGGCGTGGTGCCGCGACGCGGGCTGCGAGTGGCGCGCATGATCGGTCACATCACCTATCTGTCCGACGAGGACATGGCGACCAAATTCGGCCGTGCGTTGCGCCGCGCCGAATCTCTGGTGGATGGCGTGAGAGCCGCAGGCAAGGAAGACGGCAACGGCAACGCGCAGGAGGACAACTATCGCTTCAGCTTCGACGTGGAGTTCGAGGTGGAGTCGTATCTGCGCTACCAGGGCGACAAGTTCGCCGAGTATTTCGATGCCAACACGTACCTGCTGATTACGCGCGCGCTCGATTACTTCGACCCGGCGCGCACGGTGGGCGGCGATCTGGCGAAGGCGCTCTCGCACACCACGGCCAAGTACCTGATCGTCTCGTTCACGACCGACTGGCGCTTCGCGCCCACGCGCTCGCGCGAGATCGTCAAGGCGCTGCTCGACACGCGCCGCACCGTGAGCTACGCGGAGATCGACGCGCCGCACGGTCACGACGCCTTCCTGCTTACCGATGCGCGCTATCACAATCTGGTGCGCGCTTATTACGAACGTATCGCCCAGGAGGTCGGGGTATGAGTCAGTCCAAGGTACCGGCCACCAGCGCACAGGCGGCGAATCTGGCCGCGTCGCGTAACCGCATTTCGGCGTCGCTGTCCGACCGGCCGGATTTCCGGGTCATCGCGCGATGGATCGAGCCGTCCTCGCAGGTGCTCGATCTCGGGTGCAGCGACGGTTCGCTGCTGCGCCTGCTCATGGATGAGCTCGGCGTGAACGGCTACGGCGTCGAGATCGACGACGCCGGGGTGCTCGCCTCGGCGAGGCGCGGCATCAACGTCCTTCAGCAGAATATGGAAGACGGCCTGAAGCTCTTCGAAGATCAGAGTTTCGATACCGTCATCCTGTCGCAGACGTTGCAGACGCTTCACCGCACGGCAGACATTCTGCGCGAGACGGTGCGCGTCGGCCGCGAGGCGATCGTGTCGTTCCCGAACTTCGGTTACTGGCCGCACCGCTGGTCGGTGTTGCAGGGCCGCATGCCAGTGTCGAAGAGCCTGCCGTTCCAGTGGCACAACACGCCGAACGTGCGGGTGCTGACCATCAAGGACTTCGAGGCGCTGGCGCCGGATGTCGGCGTGAAGATTCTCGATCGCGCGGTGCTTCACAACGGGCGACTCGTGTCCGTGGGCGCGAACTGGCGTGGTAGTCTTGCGGTCTATCGCGTCAAGCGTTCCTGAACCGACAGCAGCTAACGGGGCAGCGAAGCGCCGGGCCCCTGACGGCTGAAGACACTCGGGGGCCGGGTGCCGCGCACCGCAGGCGGCTGGCCCCAACTGTCCTTTCCATGACCGATTCGCTGCCGCCCGAGAACGGGCGCGTCTTCCACCCCACGCGGATGCTCATCTGCGTGATTCTCGGCTTCACCTCCGGCTTGCCGTTGTTCATCCTGCTCAATCTCGTGCAGGCATGGCTGCGCAGCGAGCATGTGGATCTCAAGTCGATCGGCCTGTTCGCCCTGATCCAGTTTCCCTATACGTGGAAGTTTCTGTGGGCGCCGCTCATGGATCGCTTCGCGCCCAATGTGCTCGGATGGAAGCCAGGACGGCGGCGCGGCTGGATGTTCATCACGCAATTGCTGGTCGCCGGCGCAGTGGCGATCATGGGGACGTATTCGCCGCAGCGCGATCTGATGACGATTGCCGCGCTGGCGGCGGCGCTCGCGTTCTTCAGCGCGAGTCTCGATATCTGTCTCGATGCTTACCGGCGCGAGTTGCTCTCCGATCGCGAACAGGGGCTGGGCACGGCCATGCACGTGAACGCCTACAAGGTGGCGGGGCTCGTGCCGGGGTCGCTGGCGCTCATCATGGCCGATCATCTGCCGTGGTCGCAGGTGTTCTTCGCAACGGCGGCGTTCATGTTGCCGGGTATCGTGATGACGCTCGTCGTTAAGGAACCGGAGATTCGCGGCACGCCGCCGAAGACGTTGCGCGAGGCCGTGGTGGAGCCCTTTCACGAGTTCGTGACGCGCGGCGGCTGGTCGCAGGCGCTGCTCGTGCTCGCGTTCATCTTCCTCTACAAGCTGGGCGATTCCATGGCGACGTCGCTCGCGACATCGTTCTATCTCGATCTCGGATTCACGAAAACGCAGATCGGCGTGGTGGCCAAGGCGACGAGCCTGTGGGCCAGCGTGGCGGGCGGCATCATCGGCGGGGTCTGGCTGATCAAGCTCGGCATCAACCGCGGACTATGGGTCTTTGGCGTGCTGCAACTGGTGTCGGTGCTCGGCTTCGCGTGGCTGGCGGAAGCCGGACCCGTGGTGACCGGGCTCGGTGCGGTGATCGCTTTCGAAGCCTTCACGGCAGGGCTGGGCACGGCGGCGTTCACCGCCTACATCGCCCGCACGACAGACCCCCGCTACACGGCGACGCAGTTCGCCCTCTTCACGAGTCTGGCGTCGGTGCCGCGCACCTTCGCCAATGCCGGCACCGGCTATATCGTGGATGGCGTTGGCTGGCTGACGTTCTTCCTCATCTGCACGGCGCTGGCACTGCCCGGCATGCTGCTGCTGCCGAAGGTCGCCCCCTGGGGCGCTGACGATGATGGTGGCGACGGCGTGCCCGCGACGAGCGGCTCACGCTGATCGGTGACGGGACGGGCTTGCCGTCCCGGACGTGCAGCCTCGCGGCATGCGGCATGCGGTATGGGGGATGACTCAGGCGCCGCGGAACGCGACCTTCTGGCGCGGGACAACCTGCGTGGCGAAGTCCGCGTCATGCGGAATCGGCTCCCGGAAGAAGTCCAGTGGGAAGATCGGGAGCCGGTTGAATTTTCTCGAACGGAAGATGCCGCGGTTGCGCTTGAATTCGCTGTACCGATCACCCTTGAATTGCCGATTCACCGATGTGAAGGGCAGCAGACGTTCCGCGATGTCGCTGTCGGCCGACACGGTTGAGATCGTCGCGGCAGGCGGCAGATGGGGCGAGCCGTCGTCGATCATGAGGATCTTGTCGGCGTTGATCGGCCCATCCAGGTAGTAGTCGAGCCAGCGTCGATATCGCTTCTGCCAGGCATTCGCATCCTTCATGTAGCTGGTGCAGAACAGAAGCGTTTTTATCATGCCATCCGTTATAGCGCGTGGTCGTAGTCGACCGTGAGCGGCGCGTGATCGCTGAACTTGATGTCGCGGAATATCGACGTGGCCTTGGCCTTGCCCGCGATACCCGGCGTGGCGATCTGATAGTCGATGCGCCAGCCGACGTTCTTCGCGTAAGCCTGTCCGCGATTGCTCCACCACGTGTACTGATCGGCACGCGGATCGAGCGTGCGGAAGACGTCGACATAGCCGTGCTCGTCGAACAACTGCGTGAGCCAGGCGCGCTCTTCGGGCAGGAAGCCCGAGTTCTTCAGATTGCCCTTCCAGTTCTTGATGTCGATTTCCTTGTGCGCGATGTTCACGTCGCCGCACAGGATCACCTCGCGTCCTGCCGCCTTGAGCGCCAACAGGTGCGGCATGAAGTCGGCCATGAAGCGGAATTTGGCGGCCTGACGTTCCTCGCTGCTCGATCCCGACGGGATGTACACGGAGATCACCGACAGGTTGCCGTAGCGCACTTCGACGTACCGCCCTTCGGCGTCGAACTCGGCGTTGTTCCAGCCGATGACGATGTCGTCGGGCTCGCGTCGCACGTACACACCGGCGCCGCTGTAACCCTTCTTCTCTGCGTAGTGGAAATAGCCCTGGTAGTCGTGCGGCTTGAGAAAGTCCGGCGTCATGTCAGGCAACTGCGCCTTGATCTCCTGCACACAGAGGATGTCGGCGTCCTGATTGCCGAACCACTCGAAAAAGCCCTTCTTGGCGGCCGATCGCACGCCGTTCAGATTCGCGGTAATGATGCGCATGAGTGTCGATGCGCCGCGCTCACGCGGCATGGGGAAAATGTCAGCGGCAAGGATACCGCAATCGCGATGAGGTGTCGGGCGATGCGGGCCCGGCCGGTTCGGGCCAAGCCGCAGCGCTTGTCACTTGCCTGTCACTCGCCCGTCGGGGGTGTCACGTCTGGCGCCACGTCGGGAATCACGTTCGGAATCAGTTTCGGAATCAGTTTCGGAATCAGGTCCGGCGGGCGCCGCCAGCGATGGCTGCCTGAGCATCGCCGTCGCCGCCCGGTCCGAGGATGTCGCGTGCCAGTGCGAGCCAGCGTCGGGCCGCGTGCGACAGGTACGAATCGCGTCGCCACGCCATCGCCAGATCCCACGGGATCGCCGGGTCGCGCACATCCGTCATCACGAAGCGCTTCGGATCGAGCCGCGCGCAGAAGGGCTCGGGCAGCAGGGCGATGCCGACGCCGTTGTCCACCATCGATGCGATGAAGTCCCACTGGCTGGAGCGTCCCGCGATTTTGGGCGTGAAGCCCGCGCGGCGGCACGCGGCAATCACCAACTCGGACAGCGCGAACCCTTCGCCGTAAAAGACGAACGGCTCATCGCGCAATTCGGCGAGGCCGACGGAGGCGCGTCCCTCCCAGCGCGAATCGCGCGGTGCGATCAGGCGCAGTTGGTAATGGCACACCGGCAGCACGTCCAGAATCGTGGGGTCGACCGGCAGCAGTACCGCGCCCAGCTCGATATCGCCAGCCAGCAGCGCCTGCTCGATGGCGCGCGAGCCGGTCTCGAAGAGCTTCATCTCGATATCCGGATAGTGCTGATGGAACGCGCCGATCACCGGAATGAACAGATCGCCGCCGAGCGGTGGAATGCCGATCGACAACTCGCCGCGTGCGACCGTCTCGAGATCGGCCAGCTCCTGCTGCAACCGGGCGTACGCGGCGAGCACGTCCTGCCCGCGCTCGAAGACGACGCGTCCCGCATCGGTCAACTGAAGCCGGCGCCCCATGCCGCGCTCCTCGCGCAACATCAGCGGCGTGCCCAGTTCGTCTTCCAGCGCCTTGACCATCTTGCTCACGGTCGGTTGCGTGACGAACAGCGCTTCGGCCGCCGCCGTGAAGCTCTGCTGTCGCACAACTTCCACAAATCCTCGCAATGCACGCAGTTCCATTTTGGTTCTCTCTTGCGCACCGGTTTGGTGCTATTTCGGGGAAAGCCCCGTCCCGTAAGGCTTTTTCATGCACTATTAGGGTTAATACTTAAATTATTCCAATTTGGAATCAATTCAATGATTCTAATTCATTATATTTATGTTGCGGTGCTTCCTATACTCCCCTTCATGTTGTTGTCAAACCCGGGAGCCCGCCATGACCAAGATGATTGCCAGCCGTCTGTATAGCCGCAGCAAGCGCGTTCTCGACGTGGTTTGGCAGATCGGGCTGCTCACCGGTATCTATCTGGTGGCCGATGCTGCATCGCGTCATTTTCATTTGCCGCTGCCGGGCGGCGTGCTGGGTCTGCTCACCGTGGTGGCGTTGCTCATGAGCGGCGTGCTGAAGATGGAGAAGATCAAGCGCGGTGCCGACTGGTTTCTGGCCGAGATGCTCCTTTTCTTCGTGCCGATGGTCGCGGCCGTCATGGAATACACCGACCTGCTGCGCCACGAGGGCCTGCAACTGCTCGCCGTGATCGGCGTGGGCACGGTGCTCGTGATGGTGTCGACGGCGCTGGCGGTCGATCTGGCCTGCCGTGCAGAACGTCATATGAAGCGCGCCCTCGTTCGCATTCCGGCTCGCCGCGCCCATGCGCACGATGCTCGCTGATGGCTCGCTGAGTTTGCGCGAGCCGGTCGTCACCCTCACCACGCTTCATTGCGCTTGCCGGGTCTTGCCATGAATCATACGGCGCTCCTGCTGCTTGTTCTCACGATCGTGTTCTATTACGTGTCGAAGCGTCTTTACGCGCGTTTCGGCAAGGTATGGCTCGGCCCGGCGATTCTCGCGCCGATCCTGCTCATCGCCGTGATGGTCGGCGGCGACATTTCCTACGCCACTTACATCTCCGACTCGCGCTGGCTCGTCTGGCTGCTCGGGCCCACGACGATCGCGTTCGCGGTGCCGATCTACGAGCACCGCGACATTATTCGCCGTCACGCGTTTGCATTGATTGTCGGGGTGCTGGTCGCGATGATCGTGGCCGTGAGCAGTTCGTTCGTGCTCGCCCGTCTGTTCGAATTGCCGCCCGAGATGGCGCGCAGCCTGCTGGCCCGCTCGATCTCGACGCCGTTTGCGCTGGTCGTATCCGACAAGGTTGGCGGTTCGCGCGATCTGGTGGGACTCTTCGTCATCATCACCGGGTTCATCGGCATGCTGCTCGGCGAGGCGTTGCTCTCGTGGCTGCCGCTGCGCACTCGCATGGCGCGCGGTGCACCGTTCGGCGCAGGCGCTCACGGCTTCGGTACCGCCAAGGCGCGCCAGATCGGTAGCGAAGAGGGGGTGGTGGCCAGTCTCGTGATGATGATCAACGGGATTCTGATGGTGTTCGCCGCGCCGTTGCTCGCGCATCTGCCTATCTGACGGCATGACAGCATGACGTCGTGACGCGCCGACGGTGGCGAGTCTGACGCGCCGCTGCCTTCGAGTCTTACGGCTGTCATCTTCCTCGCAAAAAATAACCCTTCAGGCCGGGCTGTTGCCCGACGCCGCGCATCAGTTTTGCTACAATGCCGGGGTCTTGAGGAGCGTTGCGACAGCCACCGTGCTGCCAGGCTCAAGATCCTTCCTATTGGCCGCGCCGGCCGCCGGTTTCCCCCGGACAGCATGGCGTGAGCTTCAAGAACGGCGCTCACGTCCCACTATCTAGTCTTTATTTAGAGAAAGGAGGCGTGATGAACGCCGTAGTCGACTCAAAATTCTCCGATTTCCACGTTGCCGATATCAATCTCGCTGCCTGGGGCCGTAAGGAACTGACCATCGCCGAGAGCGAAATGCCGGGTCTGATGGCCACGCGTGCCGAGTTCAAGGCGAGCCAGCCGCTCAAGGGCGCGCGCATCGCCGGCTCGCTGCACATGACCATCCAGACGGGTGTGCTCATCGAAACGCTCACGGCGCTGGGCGCCGAAGTGCGCTGGGCCTCGTGCAACATCTTCTCGACGCAAGACCACGCCGCCGCGGCCATTGCTGCTGCCGGCATCCCCGTGTTCGCCTACAAGGGCGAAACGCTCGACGAATACTGGGAAT
This sequence comes from Pandoraea sp. ASV26, assembly GCF_016428915.1. Classification (GTDB taxonomy): domain Bacteria; phylum Pseudomonadota; class Gammaproteobacteria; order Burkholderiales; family Burkholderiaceae; genus Pandoraea. The sequence goes on along the minus strand of NZ_JAELTP010000053.1, from coordinate 11,011 downwards.
ACAGCCACCGCATCTTCGAATGGCCGAACGGCGAGTTCGCCAACATGATCCTCGACGATGGCGGCGACGCCACGCTGCTGCTGATTCTGGGCAGCAAGGCCGAGAAGGACCTGTCGGTCGTGGCCAACCCGACCAACGAAGAAGAAGTCGCGCTGTACGCCGCCATCAAGCGTCACATCGAAATCGATCCGCATTGGTACAGCAAGCGCCTGTCGCACATCAAGGGCGTGACGGAAGAGACCACCACGGGCGTGCACCGTCTGTATCAGATGGAAAAGGACGGCACGCTGCCGTTCCCGGCCATCAACGTGAACGACTCGGTCACCAAGTCGAAGTTCGACAACCTGTACGGCTGCCGTGAGTCGCTGGTCGACGGTATCAAGCGCGCGACCGACGTGATGATCGCCGGCAAGATCGCCGTTGTGGCGGGTTACGGTGACGTGGGCAAGGGCTGCGCACAAAGCCTGCGCGGTCTGGGCGCCACGGTGTGGGTCACGGAAATCGACCCGATCTGCGCCTTGCAGGCCGCCATGGAAGGCTACCGCGTGGTGACGATGGAATACGCCGCCGACAAGGCCGACATCTTCGTGACGGCTACGGGTAACTTGCACGTGATCGACCACGACCACATGGTCGCCATGAAGCATCAGGCCATCGTGTGCAACATCGGTCACTTCGACTCGGAAATCAACGTGGCGTCGACCCGCAAGTACCAGTGGGAAAACATCAAGCCGCAGGTCGATCACATCATCTTCCCGGACGGCAAGCGCATCATTCTGCTGGCAGAAGGCCGCCTCGTGAACCTCGGTTGCGCCACCGGCCACCCGTCGTTCGTGATGAGCAACTCGTTCACCAACCAGACGCTGGCTCAGATCGAACTGTTCGTTCACGGCGCCAAGTACAAGAACAGCGTGTACGTGCTGCCGAAGCACCTTGACGAAAAGGTCGCGCGCCTCCATCTGGGCCGTATCGGTGCCGAACTGACCGTGCTGACCGACGATCAGGCGAAGTACATCAGCGTCGACAAGAACGGCCCGTTCAAGCCGGCGCACTATCGCTATTGATCTTGCGCCGCGCTGAACCGGTACACCGCCCGGAGGGGGGCGACGTGCCGGTAACGTGCGACGCGACAACGCGGTGGCACTGACTGTCGCCGCGTTCGCTTTTTGCCACCGCCGGTGCAGGACCGTCAATCCTGCACCGGTCTGTTCTTCGGAGCTTGCCATGCGTCTGCTGCTGATTTGGCTCATCAATGCCATCGCGCTTCTCATCCTGCCGTACATCGTGTCGGGCATTCAGCTCAAGGGCATTGGGACGGCACTGATCGTTGCGATCGTGCTCGGCCTCATCAACGCATTTTTACGGCCGCTGCTCGTCGTGTTGACGCTGCCGGTCACGGTCCTCTCGCTGGGGTTGTTCATCTTCGTGATCAACGCCTTGCTGTTCTGGCTGGCTTCGCATGTCGTCAAGGGCTTCGAAGTCTCTGGATTCTGGGCGGCGCTCTTCGGCTCGCTGCTGTATAGCCTGATTTCGTGGATTCTTTCGGCGCTGGTGTTCGGCGGCGAGCGAGCCACTAACGTTTAAGCGTCGACGCATCGCCGTCGACGGCGCTTTGCAGGAAGCCCGTAGTCATGTCGCCAGCTCTTCGTGCCGATCAGGCCCTCGTCTCCCGGGGGCTGGCCGCATCGCGCACTGCCGCTCAACGTCTCATTGATGCCGGACGCGTGTATTACGCGGGCACCGAAACGGCGCTGAAAAAAGCCAGTCAGGTCGTGGCGGGCGATGAAGACCTCGAAGTGCGCGCGGCGGCCGACGGCCTGCCCGGCGAGGACCGCTACGTGTCGCGCGGCGGGCTGAAGCTGGCCGGTGCGCTGGCGCAGACCGGGCTCGACGTTGCGGGGCGCGTCGCGCTCGACGTCGGACTGTCGACCGGCGGTTTCGCCGACTGCCTCTTGCAGGCGGGTGCCGCGCGGGTTGTCGGCGTAGACGTCGGTCACGGACAACTGCATCAACGTCTGGCGGGCGAGCCGCGTCTCGTATCGCTCGAAGGGATCAACGCGCGGCATCTGTCACGCGAGATGCTCGATGAGCGTCTGGCGCACCATGCCGCAGATCACGCGGCAGATGACGGCATACTCGCCGCCCCGGCCGCGGGCTTCGACCTGATCGTGGGGGACGTGTCGTTCATTTCGCTCACGCTGGTGCTGCCGGCGCTCGCGCCGCTGCTCAGCGCAACGGGCGACCTGCTGATGCTGGTCAAGCCGCAGTTCGAAGTGGGGCGCGAGCACATCGGGCGCGGCGGCCTCGTAAAGGACGCTGCGCAGTATGCGCAAGTGGAGACAAAGATCCGCACCGCCTGTGAAGCGCTGGGACTGACGGTAGCCGCGTGGCTCGACAGTCCGATCGCCGGGGGGGACGGCAACCGGGAGTTTTTCGTGCACGCGACGCGCGCGGCATGAGCGACTTCCTCGATAACAAGACGATCATGACGCAACCTTCCTTCAGTTTCGAATTCTTCCCGCCCAAGACCGCCGATGGCGTGGAGAAGCTGCGCGCCACGCGTCAGCAACTGTTCCCGCTCGGCCCCAAATTCGTCTCGGTGACGTTTGGCGCCGGCGGCTCGACGCAGCAGGGTACGCTCGATACCGTCATCGAAATCCAACGCGAAGGCGTGGAAGCGGCGCCGCACCTCTCGTGTGTCGGCTCGACCCGGGAGAACATTCGCGAGATCCTGAACACGTATCGCGAGAACGGGATCCGTCATATCGTGGCGCTGCGCGGCGACCTGCCGTCCGGGATGGGCGAAATCGGCGAATTCCGTTACGCGTCGGAACTGGTCGAGTTCATTCGGGCGGAGACCGGCGAATGGTTCCACATCGAAGTGGCGGCCTATCCGGAATACCACCCGCAGGCGAAGTCGCCGCGTCTCGATCTCGAACATTTCGCCAACAAGGTGAAGGCCGGTGCGAACGCCGCGATCACGCAGTACTTCTTCAATGCAGACGCCTATTTCCGCTTCGTCGACGACGCGTCGCGTCTGGGCGTGAGCGTGCCCATCGTGCCGGGCATCATGCCGATCACGAATTATTCGCAGATGATGCGTTTCTCGGAAATGTGCGGTGCCGAAGTGCCGCGCTGGGTGGCCAAGCGTCTCGAGAGCTTTGGCGACGACCGTGAAGCCATCCGCGCCTTCGGACTCGACGTGGTGACGGCACTGTGCGAACGCCTGCTCGCGGGCGGTGCGCCGGGCCTGCACTTCTATACGCTCAATGCCGCGTCGGCGACCAAGGCGATGTGGCAGCGGCTCGGTTTGTAAGGCGCTGCGCAATCGTTTGCCAACGGATGGGAGGTGAGATGTCAATCCCAATCAAAATTAGGAGAATTCCTAATCAAAAACACCACAAATAGGCGGTTTGCTAGGGATTTGGCGTGTTGTGACTCGCGGGAAGCTTAAGTAATATCCCTCGTGGGCCCGGTGGCGGATCGTCGCCGGGCGTCAACTCAAATCCCGAGGAGCCTATGAAACAGACTCACACCCTGCGTTTGCTTTTGGCTGCGACCTTGCTTGCCGGCGCGGCAGTGATCCCGCCCGCCGTAGCCGTCGAGCTCCCGAACAAGACCCTTGTGTATTGCTCCGAGGGCAGCCCCGCCGGTTTCGATCCGGGGCAACTCACCACTGGCACCGATTTCGATCCTGCCGACGCCATCTACAACCGCCTCATCGCCTTCGTTCCGGGGGAAACCGGGGTGATGCCGTCGCTCGCGGAGAAGTGGGATATCTCGCCGGACAACAAGGTCTATACCTTCCATCTGCGCAAGGGCGTCAAGTTCCACACCACCGACTACTTCACGCCCACACGTGACTTCAATGCCGAAGACGTGAAGTTCACCTTCGATCGCATGGGCGATCGCGAGATGCCGTTCCGCAAGGCGTATCCGGCAGAGTTTCCGTACTTCGTCGACATGGGCCTGCAAGCGGACATCGACCGCATCGAGATCGTCGATCCGTACACCGTGCGCTTCGTGCTGAAGAAGGTCGACGCGCCGTTCATCCAGAACCTGGCGATGTCGTTCGCGTCGATCCTCTCGAAGGAATACGCGGACAAGCTGCTCGCGGCGAACAATCCGCGCGACATCGCGCTCAAGCCGGTAGGTACCGGACCGTTCATCTTCCGCAGCTATACGAAGGACGCCACGCTGCGTCTGGACGGCAACAAGGACTACTGGAACACGAATCTGCCGCCGAAGGTCGGCAAGCTGATCTTCGCGATCACGACCGACGCGAACGTGCGTATCCAGAAGCTCAAGCGCAACGAATGCCAGGTCGCGACCTACCCGCGTCCGGCTGACGTCGATGCGCTCAAGGCCGATATCTCGGCGCAGGGCAAGGCGTCGAAGCTGAAGATGCCGGACCAGGTTGGTTTCAACCTCGGCTATGTGGCGTACAACGTGCAGAAGAAGCCGCTCGATCGTGTGGAAGTGCGTCAGGCACTCGACATGGCGATCAACAAGAAGGCGATTCTCCAGTCGGTGTACGGCTCGGCCGGGCAGTTGTCGAACGGCGCGCCGATGCCGCCGACGCAATGGTCCTACGACAAGAACATCAAGTCGTCGAGCTACGATCCCGAGAAGGCGCGCGCGCTGCTCGACAAGGCAGGCGTGAAGAATATCGAAATCACGCTGTGGGCGATGCCGGTGCAGCGTCCGTACAACCCGAACGGCAAGCTCATGGCGGAAATGATTCAGGCCGACTGGGCGAAGATCGGCGTGAAGGCCAACATCGTCACGTACGAGTGGGGCGAGTACATCAAGCGCGCCAAGGCGGGCGAACACGACGCGATGCTCATCGGCTGGACCGGCGACAACGGCGATCCGGACAACTGGCTCGGCGTGCTGCTCGGCTGCGACTCGATGAACGGCAACAACTTCTCGAAGTGGTGCTACAAGCCGTTCGACGACCTCGTCAAGCAGGCGCGTCAGACGACCGACGTTGCCACGCGCACGAAGCTTTACACGCAAGCGCAGGAAATCTTTGCGCAACAACTGCCGTTCTCGCCCATCGCGCACTCCACGCAATACAAGCCGATGGCCACGAACGTGCAGGGCTTCAAGCTCAGCCCGTTCAGCCGTAACAGTTTTGCCGGCGTGTCGCTCGACTGATCGAGTCCTGCAACACGGCAACAGCGTCGGCCGGTGCCGGCTGACGCTGACCGGAGATAACAACACGGTATCAAGCAGGCAGACCCGGCCGCCGCGCCCGGGTCTGCCTGCCGCACCAAGACAAAAAACCGTCTACGACTGATTAACGCGGCACAGCGCCATCCGTCCCTGCGCCGGGGGCGGCCGGTGCGCGAAGCCCCCACGGAACTTGTTCTATGCTGAGATTCGTCTTAAGACGACTGGGCATGGTGATCCCGACCTTCATCGGCATCACTATCCTGGCGTTCGCGCTCATTCACCTTATTCCCGGCGATCCGATCGAAGTGCTCGTGGGCGAGCGCAACCTCGACCCCGTGATGCACGCCGAGGCGATGAAACGGCTCGGACTCGATCAGCCGCTCGCCACGCAATATTTCGTCTATCTGAAGCACGCGGCGCAGGGCGACCTCGGGCGCTCCATCGTCACCAATGAGGGCGTGCTCCACGAGTTCTTCTCGCGCTTCCCCGCTACGCTCGAACTGGCGCTGTGCGCGATGATCTTCGCGCTGGTGGTCGGTCTGCCTGCGGGGGTCGCTGCGTCGCTCAGACGCGGCAAGATGCTCGATCACACCACGATGGGCGCGGCGCTCACGGGCTACTCGATGCCCATCTTCTGGTGGGGCCTGCTGCTCATCATGTTGTTCTCCGTCGATTTGCAATGGACCCCGGTGTCCGGGCGCATCGGCGTGGAGTACGACGTGCCCGTCGTCACCGGCTTCATGCTGATCGACACGCTGCTCTCGGGCGACCAGGGAGCCTTCGGCTCGGCGGTGAGTCACCTGATTTTGCCGACCATCGTGCTCGGCACCGTGCCGCTTGCGGTGATTGCCCGCATGACACGCTCGGCCATGCTCGAAGTGCTTCGCGAGGATTACATCCGCACGGCGCGCGCGAAGGGTCTCTCGCCGTGGCGTGTGATCGTGGTGCATGGGCTGCGCAATGCGCTGATTCCCGTCATCACCGTGATCGGTCTGCAAGTCGGTACCTTGCTCGCCGGTGCGGTGCTCACGGAGAACGTGTTCTCGTGGCCCGGCATCGGCAAATGGCTGATCGATGCCATTCTGCGACGCGACTATCCGGTGGTGCAGGGCGGCATTCTGCTCATCGCGACGGGCGTGATTCTGGTCAACCTGCTGGTCGACGTGCTTTACGGCGTCGTCAACCCGCGCATTCGGCACTGAAGGAGGTCATCAATGAGTGACACGCCTGCTACGCTGCCGCCTCCCGCCGCCGTGACGGCCACGCCTCGTGCGCATCTGGTCCGGGAGTTTCTGCGCAGCTTTACCGCCAACCGTGGCGCGACGGCCGCGTCCATCGTGCTCATGCTGATGTTCGTGGCGGCGATCTTTGCGCCGCTGATCGCGCCGCACAGCCCCATCGAGCAATATCGCGACTTCGTGAAGATTCCGCCGGCCTGGTTCGAGGGCGGCAACGCCCGGTTCCTGCTGGGCACCGACGAAGCCGGCCGCGATATTCTTTCGCGTCTGATTTTCGGTGCACGCCTGTCGTTCTGGATCGGCTTGTCGTCGGTGGTGCTCTCGCTGATTCCGGGCATTCTGCTCGGCCTGCTCGCAGCATTCTTCCCGCGCTGGCTCGACACGCCGATCATGCGTCTGATGGACATGATGATGGCGCTGCCGTCGCTGCTGCTGGCCGTGGCCGTGGTCGCCGTGATCGGCCCGGGCCTCGCCAATACGACCATCGCCATTGCCATCGTGACGTTGCCGGCCTATGTGCGTCTCACGCGTGCGGCGGCGATCGGCGAGTTGCAGCGCGAATACGTCGTGGCCTCACGCATGGCGGGCGCAGGCACGCTGCGCCTGATGTTCTCGACGGTGCTGCCGAACTGTTCGGCACCGCTTATCGTGCAGGCCACGCTGAGCTTCTCGGTGGCCATTCTCGACGCGGCGGCGCTCGGCTTTCTCGGCCTGGGTGTGCAACCGCCGCTCGCCGAGTGGGGCTCGATGCTCGCGTCGGCGCGCGACTACATGGAAAGTGCCTGGTGGATTGTCACGCTGCCGGGACTTGCGATCGTCATCTCGGTGCTCGCGATCAATCTGGTCGGTGACGGCCTGCGCGACGCACTCGACCCCAAACTGAAGCGAATCGCATGAGTCTGCTCTCCATTCGAAATCTATCGGTCGACTTCGACGGCGCGCGTGCCGTCGACGCCATCGACCTCGACGTCGGCCAGGGCGAGATTCTTGGCGTGGTCGGCGAATCCGGCTCAGGCAAGAGCGTGACGATGCTCGCGCTCATGGGGCTCATCGATGCCCCCGGCCGTGTGCGTGCCGACGAAGTGCGCTTCGACGGTCGTGATCTGCTGCATGCGTCGGCGCGCGAGCGGCGAAACATCGTCGGGCGCGACGTGTCGATGATCTTTCAGGACGCGCTCACGAGTCTGAACCCGAGCTACACCATCGGCTACCAGATCGGTGAAGTGCTGCGTCGTCACATGGGGCTGCGCGGACGGGCGTTGCAGGATCGCATCGTCGAACTGCTGGAGCAGGTCGAGATTCCCGACGCCGCCAACCGGGTCGGCGCCTATCCGCACCAATTGTCCGGCGGGATGAACCAGCGGGTGATGATCGCGATGGCGATTGCCTGCCGTCCCAAGCTGCTGATCGCCGACGAGCCGACGACGGCGCTCGACGTCACGATTCAGGCGCAGATCATGGCCTTGCTGCTGCAATTGCAGAAGGACTACGGCATGTCACTGGTGCTGATCTCGCACGATCTGGCGGTGGTGGCCGAGGTCGCGCACCGGGTGGCCGTGATGTATGCAGGGCAGGTCATCGAGGTGCAGCAGGTGCCGGCGCTGTTCGACGCGCCGCATCATCCCTACACCGAAGCGTTGCTTAGCGCGATTCCCGAACACAACCGGGGCGTGCGTCGGCTGCACACCTTGCCGGGCGTGGTGCCGGGGCGCGACGATCGACCCGCGGGCTGTCTGCTCTCGCCGCGTTGTCCGTATGCCGACGACCATTGCCGCGCGGTGCAACCTGCGCTCGAGCCGTACGTCGGCCCGCAGGCCAGCGGCTCGCCGCTGGTGCGATGCTTCAAGCCCCTGCCGCATGCGGCGGCGGGCGCACAGACAACAGGAGGAGCGCAATGAGTGAAACCGTTTTCGCGACACCTCCGGGAGCCCCGCAGGCGCCTGCCACGCACGGCACGGGCCGCGACGGTGGCGCTGTGGTGCTGGCCGCGCAGGATCTGAAGCGCTTCTACACGGTGAACCGCGGGTTCATGCGCCCGCAGGCCACCGTCAAGGCGCTCAATGGTGTGTCGTTCGAGCTGGCGGCCGGCCGTACGCTGGCCGTGGTCGGCGAGTCGGGGTGCGGCAAATCGACGCTGGCCCGGGTGCTGACGTTGATCGAAACCCCGACGTCCGGCAGGCTCGCCATCGACGCGACCGAGACCACGTCGGCGTCGGCGGGTGAGGTGGCGCCGCTGCGCACGCGCATTCAGATGGTGTTTCAGAACCCGTATGCGTCGCTCAACCCTCGCAAGACGGTGGGGCAGGCGCTCGACGAGCCGCTGGCCATCAATACCTCGCTCAGCCGCGCGGAGCGGGGAGAGAAGATCGCGGCGATGATGCGCACGGTCGGTTTGCGTCCTGAGCATGTGGCGCGTTATCCGCACATGTTCTCGGGCGGACAGCGGCAGCGCGTGGCGATTGCACGGGCGATGATCATGTCGCCGGCCATCGTGGTTGCCGACGAGCCCGTTTCGGCGCTGGATGTCTCAATTCAGGCACAGATCCTGAATCTTTTCATGGATTTGCAGGACCGATACGCGACGAGTTACGTATTCGTGTCGCATAATCTCGCCGTGGTCGAGCATGTGGCCGACGACGTGATGGTGATGTATCTCGGCCGCGCGGTCGAACACGGTCCCAAGGCCGCCGTGTTCGGCAAGCCGCTGCATCCGTACACCAAGGCACTGATGTCGGCGACGCCGGCGATCAAGCCGTCCGAGCGGCGCGTCAAGATAGCGCTGATCGGCGAGCTGCCATCGCCGTTGCGGCCGCCGCCGGGGTGTGCGTTTGCGCCGCGCTGTCCGTATGCCGTCGACCATTGCCGCGAGGAAGTGCCGCAATTGCGCAAGCTCGAAGGACGTCTGGTGGCGTGCCATCGGGTTGAAGACATTGAGGGATGACGAGATTGGGTGGACCACCACGCGCGACACCTGTTCGCCGCGGCGTTGCATTGACCGGCTGGCTGCTGGGTTGCCTGCTGATGACGCTCGCCGTCACGCTGGACGCGGCGTCGAGCGTCACGCCGCGCGTGATGACGCAGCGCGCGCTGCCATTGGTGGTCCCGGAGCCTGGCGAATCGCCGCCGGGCGCCAATCTCCCGTTTTACGAAGCCCGCAAGGGCGACATGACCATCTACGTGATGGGCACGCTGCACGTCGGCAAGCCCGACGACTACCCGTTCCGCAAAGTCGTGGTCGATGCGCTGCGCGTGTCGAAGGTGGTGGCGTTCGAGCTCTCGCCTGACGATCTGACGATGTCGCAGGACGACGTGCAGAAGTACGGCATGTGCTCGCGCGCCTGTCTGCCGAAGATGATCCCGGCGCCGCTGTGGCGCAAGTTGCGCGATCGTCTCAAGGGCAATCCGGCGATGCTCGCCGAGATTCGTCACATGCGGCCGTGGCTGGCGGCGCTGCTCGTCGAGACACTGGATTCGATGGGCGCCGATCTGCAAACGGAGTACGGCACCGAGAACCAGCTCGAGAACATCTATCGCGGCCGCATCGTCGGCCTCGAGTCGCTGGCGGAGCAGATGGATGCCTTCACCGGCCTGACGGCTGCGCAGCAGAACGAGTTGCTGGCGCAGGAGCTGGTGCTCACACCGAAAACGGCGACCGCACAGGTGGAAGAGTTGCACCGCCTGTGGCGTGCGGGAGATGCAGAGCTGGTGTTCGACTGGTCGCAGAGCAAGGCGATGCAAGTGCGACGCAACGTGGCACTGGCCGACGCCATCGACGAGCGCATTCTGTACTCGCGCAACCGGCGTTTTCTGGCACGCATGCTGTTTCTGGCGGACCCGAGCAAGCCGGTGTTCGTCGCCATCGGCACACTGCACCTCGGCGGCCCGCATGGGGTGCTGCAACTGCTGCGCGAGCACGGATTCTCGGTGGCGCAGCGCTAGTCTCAGGCAAGTATGAGACTAGCGGGCGATCCCATTAGGAATCGCCCGAGAAACAAGCCGCCCCGATTGACTCGCCCCATCCCTGACAAGTAATTTGGCAACACTCGTGTGAGTGGCCCCCCGCCCAAATCCTGTTCAGGAATCACGATGCCAATTGTCGACCGAACCCCCGATGCCGCCGTGCGCCGTCAACCGGTGCATGTTGTTCCCTCCGCGCATTTCCTCAGTGTTGAAGAAGAAGCGAAGATCCTCCATGACGCGACGATTCGCGCACTCTCGGACGTAGCCGCAGGACGCAAGCTGCCAAGCGAAGTCTTGAAGACGGGATGCTCCATCGACCTCGATGAAGCGTATTTCGAGTCCCCGCACGATCCGCGCGAAATGCATCTTGAAGATTTTGTCAGCGTTCTCAAGGGACTTCGGGATGTCGAAGCGGGGCGCACCGTGCCCAATGAAGTGGTCAGTGCCCAGTTCGAAGAGTATTGCCGGAGGCTGCTGGATACGCCGTGAGTGTGACGATTCGTTGGTCGGAATATGCCCTGCGCGAACGCGTCATCATCTGGAACCAGCTATTGAACGCCAGCGCTGGCGCCGCTTTACAACTGAACGCATCCGTAGAGCGCGCGCTGACGAATCTGCGTGTTTTCCCCGCGATG
>NZ_JAELTP010000523.1 GCF_016428915.1 Pandoraea sp. ASV26 | reverse complement strand
GTGTTGCAGGCCTACGGCCCGGGCTTCCCGGCTGATACGCAACAGGACCGGAGCGGCGTCACTCGAGCCGCTCCGCTGGGCTAGCTGCGCCCTGCGCTGCGGAAGACGCTGGTCTCGCTCCAGACAGCATGCGACGACTATACGCGGCTGCACTAGATATTCCCAGATCCGGAGACGGAGTTCTACGGGCAGCTGGGCGAATTGCGGAAAGGCTGTAAATGGCGGCGCGAGCGTGGGTGTCGTCACTGGGTGGAGACCGTCGTCAAACGTGCGAAACTCGAGCCAAAACTTGGGGTTGGGAGAGTCTTCATCTTCGTCGCATGAAGACGAACTCATTGTTGAGTGCGCATTGGATGAGAAGTGATGTGTTTAAACAGGAATTGATGTGGGTAGAAGATACGGCGCCTGCGCCTGCACAGGGTGAGGTGAGGT
>NZ_JAELTP010000522.1 GCF_016428915.1 Pandoraea sp. ASV26 | reverse complement strand
ATTGAAACCGATGGGGAAAGTGACTGGGAAAGCAGTTCTGCAAGCTCTGCAAAGCCCACAGTCAATAAAAAGCTCTTTCAAGGCGTCGGGCGCAAGAAAGTGCCTCAAAAATCGCTTTTGGCCGCGATGTTTGCAGAGGCCAGGAACTCTCCTTCGCCGTCTACCTCGGAAAAAATCGAATCATGCGCAGCGCCTGGCAGGCATTCGCGTAACGAATGGCCCGATGATTTCAACGGAAGTCTGAGTTCCTCAAACGAGTCATCTAAGGTCATTAATGGCGCTCCTCGGTCCATCCCTTGGCCGATTGCCAACTCCAAAGAGAGTACACAACCAAAGGACAGGCCGTCACCCCGAACCACCCCCGAATGCTTCCTCGATAGAGAATTGTCAGAATCACTCCGTTGGAACATGCTGTTGGAGCAGCAGCCAAGGG
>NZ_JAELTP010000521.1 GCF_016428915.1 Pandoraea sp. ASV26 | reverse complement strand
ATATTAGCCTGGGGTTTCCCCAATGTCTCCATTCGCTGTCATCTCCCGCCCCGGCTCAAGTCGCAACTTTGCCAACCAAAGATATAGACATCAACCCTTCAACCTAGAAAACTGAGTCGGTCTACGAATACCGAGGGGTACCGAGGCTCGAGAAATTTTCTCCTACCACTTTTAGAAAAGCATACCAGCCTTTTCCGTGCCGCTGTACGCGAATTCTCGGCTGTGTCTCCACAATGATGACGGTGATGATAGAGACTCTACCAAATTGTGGCCAGGTACTCCGTACAAGGTAATGTACATTGCACCTAGCGAATTCTGTGGACCTTGAAAGCCTCTCGGTACAAGACTATAAACATCGATAAAGTCGTCGCCAGTTAGGCCGTAACCGAGTAAGTTCTGGAATAGGATGTTATACCACCTCGCAGCCAAGGAC
>NZ_JAELTP010000520.1 GCF_016428915.1 Pandoraea sp. ASV26 | reverse complement strand
GCTCAAACTCGATCAAAGTCCGAAACGTCGAAGTCAGCCCCGCCAGCTTTGACAAGATTAAGCTCATTGGCAAGGGCGATGTCGGCAAAGTCTATCTTGTCAGGGAAAAGAAGAGCAATCGCCTTTATGCCATGAAAGGTTCGTTTTTTTGTTTTGTTTTTGCGTGTATCCCGCCTCCATCGAGATCCCTTACTAATTACATCATAGTGTTGAGTAAAAAGGAAATGATCAAACGCAACAAGATCAAACGAGCCCTTGCCGAGCAGGAAATCCTCGCGACGAGTAACCACCCGTTCATTGTTACTCTATATCACTCTTTCCAGTCTGAAGACCATCTCTACCTTTGCATGGAGTACTGCAGCGGCGGCGAATTCTTCCGCGCTCTGCAAACCCGCCCTGGAAAGTGCATTCCCGAAGACCTGTCTCTTATACA
>NZ_JAELTP010000519.1 GCF_016428915.1 Pandoraea sp. ASV26 | reverse complement strand
GTTCGTCGGCAGCGTCAGATGTGTATAAGAGACAGCTTCTATATCATCCATGCGTTGGCCGTTTAAATTCGTAATTTCAGCGAGTGGCTCTTTGGTGAAGGAGTCTGTCAACTTTTTCTGTTTCATTTTATCGTCCTTGATGTTGATTCTCCGCTGAAGCCATTCGGGATGAAGCACTCGGGGAACTGGATTACGGATCTTCTGCAGCGCAGCAGGAATCGTAATCAATTTCTGAATGACAGAGCCTAATCTCTCCAGGTAGTAATCCCAATCAAGCAAAGCGCGAGGGTCAGTGTCCGTTGGTTCCTCTTTCAGCCACTTCTTGAGATATGTTCTCTTTACGGCCTCCTCTGCTGAGAAGATTGCAACTGGAACAGCTCGTTCGGTGACTGTCTCTTATACACATCTGACGCTGCCGACGAACCGTGTGGTT
>NZ_JAELTP010000518.1 GCF_016428915.1 Pandoraea sp. ASV26 | reverse complement strand
GCTAGGCACTGCTGCCAACGTTGGTCACCCACATCGAACTCTGTCTGAAACTACCGCTGAGACTCACGCTCGCGACTCGCACCAATCACCGAATAAATCCGGTAAAGCACGAAAGAGAAAGACTCGTAAATCACGGCCCATGGACGATGTCAAGTTGGTCAAGGAGATCGAAGCAGGTAGCACCGAGCTCCTCGAATCCATCTTGGAACGCATCCAAGGGCCCGTAATGGATTTCCACAGCCGTCTTAAAGAGGCTGTCACGCTTCTTACCGTCTGTCTCGCGCATTGTTTGGATGTAGCCAAGCTTCCTTCAGGTACTCCGCTCCCAAAGGGCATCCGCCTAGAAGAAGTTGATATACAGATTGATGCTTTTGCGGACGCTCTCGTGGATTTTGATGCAAAATCTGCCAAAGCGCTCAAGTCTGCTGCAACGG
>NZ_JAELTP010000517.1 GCF_016428915.1 Pandoraea sp. ASV26 | reverse complement strand
GTTGTATACCCAGGTACAACTCTACTGTGTTGCATGTTGGTTTTGTAGGCAGACAACTCTTGGCTGTGGCCTTTGGTCGCGTTCATACGAGTCCATAGGGCTGGCGTGTTTGGGTCGCGTTGTTGCCGTTGCCACAGCAGCCAGGGCGGCGGCGAGCAAACTTACCGCGGAATCTAGAGCAGCCTCCGACCACACGAACGCTTGTTCTTGAGGCCAAAATTTAATTTACTTTATTTAGGCAACTATTAACTTTCAAAGCTTGTCAATCACCGTTCCAACCACGGCGCCGACAGCTTTCGTCTTGTCCACGCTTACGAGTACGAGTACACTTGCTCCACCGTGTTTCATGTCTGTGGTGGCTTTGATAGATCTAAGGCACAAAAAGGTGCAAGTTCATCATCGTCAGTCCTTACGTCCGTACAGTAGACCTACAA
>NZ_JAELTP010000516.1 GCF_016428915.1 Pandoraea sp. ASV26 | reverse complement strand
AGTAGCTGTGGCTGGCGGGCATTATTAGTTTGCGGAGGGACAGCTCCGGCGCAGGTGGGAGCTAGGCCAGGGGGACATGCATTAGCGGGGAGGTCCTGTACATGGGGCTCAAGCTAGTGTGCGGTGTCTTGGAAGTTTGGACGTTTGGAGTACGACGTACGTCGTACAGATTACCAAGTTTAAAATAGAGAATGAGATATTACGTTGATGGCCAAGTTCTACCTTGTATTGTTTGTAGTTGTACAGGCGTAGCTGTGTATGTATGTACGAGTATGTACTCCACCCTGTTGTACTCATATAATAAAGCCGTTGTTGGAGGTAGTATTCCCGTGATCAGGGTGGCGGGCTAAGGTGTCGCCGAAGACGCTCGGAGTGAAAAACAGGGCATGCAAAGGAGCGGGATCAGCCTCGCGATGGTAATTGGAGAGGGAGGC
>NZ_JAELTP010000515.1 GCF_016428915.1 Pandoraea sp. ASV26 | reverse complement strand
AGTCAACATAGTCTGCGCCGAAATGCCGCCATTGGAAGCCGTAAACGGGACCCAAGTCGCCAACTTCGCGGTCCGAGAGACCAACGCTGTCAAGGAACTCGCGGGAGCCGTTACCGTCCCAAATCTTGACGCCGGCTTCGCTCAGTGCTATTGACGACGTGTTGCCTTCGATGAACCACAGCAGTTCGGCGATGACGGCGCGGGTGAATACGCGCTTTGTCGTAAGAAGGGGGAGGATCGGTCGGCCGTTGTCGTTGAGACTGAACTTGAGTCTGGGAGCAAAGATTGAGAGGGTTCCGGTTCCTGTGCTGTTGGCGCAAGGCACATTAGCAAACGTCGCCATGTGAATCGCGAGCGTTAATGGGCTTACCGGCTGTCTCTTATACACATCTGACGCTGCCGACGAACCGTGTGGTGTGTAGTGGTTGGGGGGG
>NZ_JAELTP010000052.1 GCF_016428915.1 Pandoraea sp. ASV26 | reverse complement strand
GCGCTGCTACGCAAACTGGATAGAATAGACGCCTCGTTCCGCGATTGAGCGCCGTTCAGGCGCAAGGCCGTGAGCGTACGGCACGCCCGCAAAGCAGATGCGGCGGCGCTGCCGATCTTGATAACAACACAAGGAGAGAGACTGCAATGCCAACGTTTCACGTCGAGATGTTCGAGGGACGCTCGGTCGAGCAAAAGCGCGCGTTTGTCAAAGCCGTGACCGAAGCGGCGGTGAAGACGATCGGTTGTAAGCCGGAGTCCGTGGACATCATCATTACCGACGTCAAGCCCGAGAACTGGGCAACCGCAGGCGCGCTTTGGTCGGACCCGCGTCCGGAATAACACTGAGTGAACCGGTGGCCGCCTCAGGCGACGCCGGTAAGTCTTGGGCGGGGATTCTCACGGAGTCCCTGCCGTATCGATGAGGTTGTCATGTCGCAAGTCCCGTCCGTATCGAGTCTTCACGCTACCGATGCCCCCGGCAGTGAACCGGCCCAGACGCCGCAGCACTTTGCGTCGGACAACTACGCCGGGATTTGTCCCGAGGCGCTGCATTATCTGATTGAGGCGAACGCCAGCGGTCACGAGGTTGCCTATGGCGACGACACGTGGACGCAGCGCGTGTGCGACGGTATTCGCCGGTTGTTCGACACGGACTGTGAGGTCTTCTTCGTCTTCAACGGCACAGCGGCGAATTCGCTGGCGCTGGCCTCGCTGTCGCAGTCGTATCACTCCGTCATCTGCCACGAACTGGCGCACGTCGAAACCGACGAGTGCGGTGGTCCCGAATTCTTCTCCAACGGTGCGAAGCTGCTCACCGCGCGCGGGCGCGAGAACAACGGCAAGCTCACGCCGGATGCCATCGAGTCCGTCATCAACCGGCGCTCGGACATTCACTTCCCGAAACCCAAGGTCGTGACCCTCACGCAGGCGACCGAAGTCGGCACCGTCTATTCGGTCGACGAGGTCAAGGCGATCGCTACGGTGGCCAAGCGGCGCAATCTGCGCGTGCACATGGACGGCGCGCGCTTCGCCAATGCCGTCGCGACACTGGGCTGTCATCCGGGGGATGTGACCTGGCGGGCTGGCGTGGACGTGCTGTGTTTCGGCGGCACGAAGAATGGTCTGCCGGTGGGCGAGGCGGTCGTGTTCTTCAACCGCGCGCTGGCCGAAGATTTCGCCTATCGGGTGAAACAGGCGGGGCAATTGGCGTCGAAGATGCGCTTCATTTCCGCGCCGTGGCTTGGCATGCTCGAGAACGACACGTGGCTGCGTAACGCACGCCATGCCAATGCGATGGCGCAATTGCTCGCTCAGCGCATTCGCGACGTGCCCGGCGTGTCGTTGATGTTCGAGACGCAAGCCAATGCCGTGTTCGCGGAATTGCCGCTGCACGTGATCGAAGCACTGCGCGCGAAGGGCTGGCGCTTCTACACGTTCATCGGCGCCGGCGGTTGCCGTTTCATGTGTGCCTGGGATACCCGTGCGGAGACGGTAGAGCGCCTGGCCGCCGATATCCGTGAACTGAGCGGCGTGACGGTCTGATCGTCCCTCAACCGATTTCCCGGCGCGGGTGGGTTGCGCGACTCACGCCTGTCGCGGCGCCGGCACCGTGGGGGTCAGGAAGCGGTGCGCCAGCGTGTGATAGAACGATGGCGCGATCGCCTTCGAGACCTGTGTCGAGAGCAGCGCAACGGCCATGAGAGGGATCACCATCTGATGGCCGTCGATCATCTCCATGACGATCACGAACGACGTAATCGGCGATTGCGTGACGGCGGCCAGATAACCGACCATGCACAGCGCGGCCATCGCCGGGAGCGGTATGACGGATGTGAGGTGCGCCATCACATTGCCGAGCCCGGCCCCGATAGCGAGCGACGGCGCGAAAATGCCGCCCGGAATCCCCGACAAATACGACACGCACAGCGCAGCGAACTTCAGCACGGCGTAGAAGGGCGAAAGCGCCGCGTGCGATTCGAGCAGGCCGCGCGCTTCCGCGTAGCCACTGCCGAAGGTCATGCCGCCCGAGACCACGCCGATCACGGCGATGGCCAACCCGCACAGGAACGCGAAGCGCACCGGGTGTGTCCGGCGCAAGTCCACGAGCGAGGCGGGCATCCAGCGCGGCACGTTGAGCATCAGCCAACTGAACAGGCCGCCCGTCACCCCCGTGAGCAGACTGGCGGCGACGAGCACGGGGATCAACACCCAGTGAAAGTCGGTGAGCGCTTTGATCTGTCCGAAATACAGGTAGTTGCCTTGCAGGCCGAGTGCCACGACACCGGAAAAGATGATGGCCGTGATGAGCGTGCCGCTGTTGCGCGCAACGAAACTCCGGCTCAGTTCCTCGATGGCGAATACCACGCCCGCGAGCGGTGTGTTGAACGCCGCTGCCAGACCGGCCGCCGCGCCTGCCAGTGTCAACTGACGTTCGATGTGGGCGCTGCTGCGGCGGTAGCCATGTCGCATCGCATACATGAGCGAGGCGCCGATCTGGACCGTCGGCCCTTCGCGGCCGATGGTGAAGCCGCAAAGAATGCCGAGAAACGAAATCGCGATCTTGCCGACCATGATGCGCAGCGACAGCAGCGATTTCGACAGCCGCGAGTCCTGCAACGTGGCGATCACCTGCGGAATGCCGCTGCCTTCCGAACCACGGAAGAACTTCTGCGTGAGCCAGATCGCCAGCGAGGCACCGAGCGGCGTGACGATCAGCGGCAGCCACGCGCCATGCGAGAGCATGCGCTGGAACAGTTCAAAACCGAAGTCGATGAGCTTGGCATACACCACCGAGACCAGACCGACGAGCACGGCACCCAGCCAGAACACGCCGTAGTTGTGCCAGAGGCGGCGCGATCGGTGTACCCCTCGTCTGGCCAGACGGGTCGATAGCGAAGGCGACGCAGGCGGAGGGGGCGGCGAAGTCGGTGAAGTCGGTGAAGCCGGCGAGGCAGACTCGGCGTTTGGCGGGGTGGCTGACACTTTGTCGTGGGCGAAGAGGGAAAGACGTTGACCGATTATACGCCCCGGCCCTCATGGGTTTGGTCCGCAGACGTCTCGGAATCTTCCGAATGTGCAGCGCGTCATGAGTTCATTTAAGATATTCCAATTCGCCGAAAAACGATCATGAACGAACTCATCTTCTGTCCCCGCTGTGCCTCCTCACTCGACTCGCGCGAGGTCGCCGGGCGTATTCGCCGCGCTTGTCCCGATTCGGCGTGCGGTTTCGTCCACTGGGACAATCCGCTGCCGGTCGTGGCCGGCCTCGTGGAGTATCGTGGTCAGATCCTGCTGGCGCGTAATGCCGCGTGGACCGAGGGCATGTTTGCGCTCATCACCGGTTTTCTGGAGCGCGACGAAACGCCCGAAGACGGCGTGCGACGCGAGATCAAAGAAGAGACCAATCTGGAGACCGACGCGATTTCGCTGCTCGGCGTCTACGAATTCATGCGCAAGAACGAGCTGATCATTGCGTATCACGCGGTCTGCGACGGCGATATCCGTCTCTCGGAAGAACTGGCCGAGTTCCGGCTGGTGCCGCCGGAGCGGGTGCGCCCGTGGCGTGCAGGCACCGGACACGCAGTAGCGGAGTGGCTGCGGCGGCGCAATCTGCCGGTCGAATACGTCGATTCGGCAAGGCTGTCGATTGCCGGCTGACGGGGCGGGGCGACGACTACGGTAGAATCGCGGTTTGCAGGGCGAACCCGGCACAAGATTCGAACGAGACTGACAAGACTTATAAGAGGGACATGAACATGGAATTTCAGAAAGAAGTCGACGCGAGCGGTCTGAACTGTCCGCTGCCGATCCTGCGCGCCAAGAAGGCGCTGGCCGACATGCAGAGCGGCGAAGTGCTGCACATCATCGCGACCGATCCGGGTTCGGCGCGTGACTTCAGCGCGTTTGCCAAGCAGACCGGCAACGAACTCATCGAGTCGCGCGAAGACGGCAAGACATTCCACTTCCTGATGCGCCGCCGCTGATCGCGCGTTATCGCGCGTTGCCGCGCGTGGGCGTAAAAAAGCCGACGGACATGCCGTCGGCTTTTTCTTTGGCGCGACCGCGTCGGTATCCGACGCTTACACCAGATCGCCGTGCGACTCGCGCAGGTACTCGCGAAACGCGTCCTTCAGCTCCGGGTGACGCAGCGCAAACTCCACCGTCGCCTTGAGATAGCCGAGCTTGCTGCCGCAATCAAAGCGCTTGCCCTTGTAGCGATACGCCAGAACCACCTCATCCTGCATCAGCTTCTGGATGGCGTCGGTCAACTGGATCTCGCCACCTGAGCCCGGATCGATCTCGCGGATGCAATCGAAAATGCGCGGACGCAGCACATAGCGGCCAACGACCCCCAGATTCGACGGGGCATCTTCCGGCGCGGGCTTCTCGACGATATGCGTGAGCTTGACGATATCCTTCTCGCCCCACTCGTTGCCCGCGACAATCCCGTACGAACGGCTCTGCTCGATGGGGATCTCTTCCACGCCGATGATCGAGTTGTGATACTGGTTGTACAGATCGACCATCTGCTTGAGCACCGGCGGTTCGCCGTCGAGCAAGTCGTCGGCGAGAATGACCGCGAACGGCTCATCGCCCACGAGCTTTTCCGCGCACAGCACGGCGTGCCCCAGACCCAGTGCCTTGGGCTGACGCACGTAGAAGCAGTCGATGTGCGGCGGCTTGATCGAGTGCACGACGTCGAGCAGTGCCTGCTTGTTCTTGGCCTCGAGTTCCGCCTCGAGTTCGAAGGCCGTGTCGAAGTGATCTTCAATGGCGCGCTTGTTGCGGCCCGTCACGAAGATCATCTCCGTAATGCCGGCGGCCGCCGCTTCTTCCACCGCGTACTGAATCAGCGGCTTATCGACGATGGGCAGCATTTCCTTCGGGCTGGCCTTGGTCGCGGGGAGGAAGCGGGTGCCGAGGCCCGCAACGGGGAACACGGCTTTGGTCACAACGGTTTTCATTGGTATCTCCCTGATGGATGTCGAGCGTCTCAGGCCGGCAGGCGGGCAAGTTGAGCCTGCAATTTACCGACGGTGGCTTCAAAGTCGACCAATCGCTGCTTTTCGAGTTCCACGACGTTGGCGGGCGCACGTGCCACAAAGCTCTCGTTGGAGAGCTTGCCGTGGCATTTCGCGATCTCGCCTTCGAGACGTTTGACTTCCTTGCCGAGGCGCTCACGCTCTGCGGCGACATCGATCTCTACCTTCAATGCCAGTTTATTCGCACCCACCACGGCGAGCGGTGCGCCGGCAGCCTGCGCGTCGAGCGTGGCTTCGTCGGCCAGCACCTGCACCTCGGAGAGCTTTGCCAGCGTTTGCAGATACGGAGCGATCGACGTGAGGAATTCCACATCGCCTGCGACCAGCAGCGGCACGCGCAGGGCCGGCGACAGGTTCATCTCGCCGCGCAGGTTACGGCACGCGTCGACGGCAGTCTTCAATTGTTGCATCCAGGCTTCATCGCCTTCGTCGATCTTGCTCGCGTCCGCCACCGGGTACGGTTGCACCATGATACTGGCTTCGCCCGGGGCCTTGTCTGCCGGATAGCGGCCGGCCAACGGTGCCACCTTCTGCCACAGGGCTTCAGTGATGAACGGAATGATCGGGTGAGCCAGACGCAGCACCGTTTCCAGCACGCGCAGCAGCGTGCGGCGCGTGGCGCGCTGTTGCGCCGGGGTGCCGTTCTGAATCTGCCACTTGGCCAGTTCGACGTACCAGTCGCAGTACTCGTCCCACACGAACTTGTAGATCGTGCTGGCGATGTTGTCGAAGCGATAGTCCGCAAAGCCCTTCGCAACGTCGGCTTCCGCGCGCTGCAACAGCGACACGATCCAGCGGTCGGCGCGTGAGAAGTCCAGTTGGCCGTCAGGGCCGCAATCACCCACGCACGGCGCCATGCCGCAGTCCTGACCTTCGCAGTTCATCAGCACGAAGCGCGTGGCGTTCCACAGCTTGTTGCAGAAGTTGCGATAGCCTTCGCAGCGCGCGAGGTCGAAGTTGATGTTGCGCCCAAGCGTGGCCATCGACGCGAACGTGAAGCGCAGCGCGTCGGTGCCGAACGGCGCGATGCCCTCCGGGAATTCCTTGCGCGTCTTCTTCTCGATGCTCGCCGCTTGCTTCGGGTTCATCAGACCCGTCGTGCGTTTGGCGAGCAGGGCGTCGAGCGACACGCCGTCGACGATGTCGATCGGATCGAGTGTGTTGCCCTTCGACTTGGACATCTTCTGGCCTTCGGCGTCGCGCACGAGGCCGTGCACATACACGGTCTTGAACGGTACCTTGCCGGTGAAGTGCGTGGTCATCATGACCATGCGCGCCACCCAGAAGAAGATGATGTCGAAGCCGGTCACAAGCACCGACGACGGCAGGAAATGCTTCAGTTCGGGCGTCTCTTGCGGCCAGCCGAGCGACGAGAACGGCACCAGTGCCGACGAGAACCACGTGTCGAGCACGTCTTCGTCGCGCTTGAGCGCGCCGGTGTAGCCCTTTGCGCGGGCCTTCTCGGTGGCTTCCTCTTCCGTGCGGGCGACGTACACATTTCCCGCATCGTCGTACCACGCGGGAATCTGGTGGCCCCACCAGAGTTGACGCGAGATACACCAGTCCTGAATGTTCTCGAGCCACTGGTTGTAGGTCGTCGTCCAGTTTTCCGGCACGAACTTGATCTCGCCGCTGCGCACGACATCGAGCGCGGTTTCGGTGATCGACTTGCCCGGATGAAACGTCCCTTCCGGTGCGGGTTTGCTCATCGCAACGAACCACTGGTCGGTGAGCATCGGCTCGATGACCGTGCCCGTGCGATCGCTGCGCGGCACCATCAGCTTGTGCGGCTTGACCGATTCGAGCAGGCCCTGAGCGTCGAGGTCGGCCACGATCTGCTTGCGCGCGTCGAAACGATCCAGTCCACGGTACTTTTCCGGGGCGTTCTCGTTGATCTTGGCGTCGAGCGTGAGAATGTTGATCTGCGGCAGGTTATGGCGCTGGCCCACGGCGTAATCGTTGAAGTCGTGCGCCGGGGTGACTTTCACCACGCCCGTGCCGAATTCGCGATCGACGTAATCGTCGGCGATGATCGGGATTTCGCGATCGGACAGCGGCAGCTTGGCCATCTGGCCGATCAGGTGCTTGTAGCGCTCGTCTTCCGGATGGACCATCAGCGCCACGTCGCCGAGCATCGTCTCCGGACGCGTGGTGGCAACCGTGAGCGAACCCGAGCCGTCGGCCAGCGGGTAACGGATGTGCCACAGCGAGCCTTCTTCTTCCTCGCTGACCACTTCCAGATCGGACACGGCGGTGAGCAGGGTCGATTCCCAGTTCACGAGACGCTTGCCGCGATAGATCAGCCCTTGCTCGTACAGCGTGACGAACACGTCGCGCACGGCACGCGACATCTTGTCGTCCATCGTGAAGTATTCGCGGCTCCAGTCGATGGAGGCGCCCAGGCGGCGCACCTGGCGCGTGATCGTGCTGCCCGACTCTTCCTTCCAGTCCCACACGCGCTCGACGAACTTCTCGCGGCCGAGGTCATGGCGCGAGACTTTCTGCGCGTCGAGCTGGCGTTCGACGACGATCTGCGTGGCGATGCCCGCATGGTCGGTGCCCGGCACCCAGAGGGTGTTGGCGCCTTTCATGCGGTGATAGCGGGTGAGGCCATCCATGATCGTCTGGTTGAACGCGTGACCCATGTGCAGCGTGCCGGTAACATTCGGCGGCGGCAACTGGATGCTGAAATCTTCGCGGGCGTCGTCGAAAGTCGGCCGGGCATAGCCGCGGCGCTCCCATTCGGGGCCCCAGTGGGCTTCGACGTCCTGCGGCTCGAAGCTCTTGGCAAGCGTATTGTCGCTGTCGCTCATGGATTGATGGACCGTGTAATGCGTGAAACCCTGAATTATAAAAGATTCGGTGCCGTTTCCGCGCCGCAGCAGGATTTATAATCGGGCTTCACTCGAAATTCCCTCCCGACATGCCCGATCTGCTCGCCAATCTGAACCCCGAACAACTGGCCGCCGTGACTCTCCCGGACGAGCCGGCCCTCATTCTCGCGGGCGCAGGTTCCGGCAAGACACGCGTGCTGACCACGCGAATCGCCTGGCTGATCCAGCAAGGCCACGTGGGCCCGGCCGGGATTCTGGCGGTGACCTTCACCAACAAGGCAGCCAAGGAAATGCAGGCCCGTCTGGGCGCCATGCTGCCAATCAGCACACGCGCGATGTGGATCGGTACCTTCCACGGCCTGTGCAACCGCATGCTGCGCGCGCATTTCCGCGACGCCGGCCTGCCGCAGAGTTTCCAGATCCTCGATCAGGCCGACCAGCTCTCCGCCATCAAGCGGATGATGAAGGCGGCGAACGTCGACGATGAGAAGTATCCGCCCAAGAATTTGCAGTATTTCATCAATAACGCCAAAGAGCAGGGCCTGCGCCCGCATGAGGTCGAGGCCAACGACGCCTTCAACCAGAAATTCGTCGAACTGTACGCAGCCTATCAGGAGCAGTGCCAGCGCGAAGGCGTGGTCGATTTCGCGGAACTGCTGCTGCGCTGTTTCGAGTTGCTCAAGCACAACGAACCGCTGCGCGTACATTACCAGTCACGCTTTCGTCACATTCTCGTCGACGAGTTTCAGGATACGAACAAGCTCCAGTACGCCTGGCTCAAGATGCTCGCGGGAACGAACGCCGCGGTATTCGCCGTGGGTGATGACGATCAGAGCATCTACGCGTTTCGTGGTGCCAACGTCGGCAATATGGCCGACTTCGAGCGCGAATTCCGCGTTCGGCACATGATTAAGCTGGAGCAGAACTACCGTTCGCACGGCAACATTCTCGACGCCGCCAACGCGTTGATTTCGAATAACGCGCGACGTTTGGGCAAGAATCTGCGTACCGATGCGGGGCATGGCGAACTGATCCGCGTCTACGAGGCCGCGACCGACTTGCAGGAAGCGAGCTGGCTCGTCGAAGAGATCAAGGCGCTCGTCGCGCAGGGGCTGTCGCGGCAGGACATCGCCATTCTGTATCGCAGTAACGCGCAGTCGCGGGTGATGGAGCATGCGCTGGTGGGGGCTGGCATCGCGTATCGCGTGTACGGCGGCCTGCGCTTTTTCGAGCGTCAGGAAGTCAAGCATGCGCTCGCGTACCTGCGTCTGATCGAGAATCCGAACGACGATACGGCGTTTGTCCGGGTTGTCAACTTCCCGACGCGCGGGATCGGCGCACGTTCGCTGGAGCAACTGGCCGACGCGGCGCGTCTCTACAACTGCTCGATGTATGCCGCCGTGCCGTACATGACCGGTAAGGCGGGCACCAATCTGACGGCATTCGTTCGGATGATCGAGCAGATGCGTCAGGACACGTCGCGCCTTACGCTGCCGGAGGTCGTCACGCATGTCATCGACGCGAGCGGGCTGATCGCTCACTACCAGACCGAGAAGGAAGGTCAGGATCGCATCGAGAACTTGCAGGAACTGGTGCATGCGGCCACGGCGTTCATCGCCGAGGAAGGCTACGGGCTCGACGCGCCGGCGCGTCTGGTCGCCATGCGCCCTGCGCTGCCGGGCGCCCCGGATGTGCTGGCTTCGCCAGACGGCGTTGTCGACGCCGACACGCCGGTGGAGATGACGCCGCTCGCCGGCTTCCTGTCGCATGCCTCGCTCGAGGCCGGCGACAATCAGGCCGAGGCGGGGCAGGACGCCGTGCAACTGATGACGGTTCACGCGGCCAAGGGCCTGGAATTCACGGCAGTCTTCGTCACCGGTCTGGAAGAGGGGCTGTTCCCGCATGAGAACAGTGCGCTCGAGCTGGATGGGCTCGAAGAGGAGCGCCGGTTGATGTATGTGGCGATCACGCGCGCCAAGGAGCGGTTGTATCTCTCGTTCACGCAAAGCCGCATGCTGCACGGCCAGACGCGCTACAACGTGCGCTCGCGCTTCTTCGAGGAAATTCCCGAAGCGGTGTTGAAGTTCCTCACGCCGCGTGCACAACCGGGCGCGCGTCTGGCACAGGCCGAGCCGGCTTGGGGACGCGATTGGTTCTCGCGTGGGCAGGCGAGCGCGCCGAAGCAGGACGAGTGGGTGGCGACCAAGTCGGAGCAGGCGCTTGCCGACCGTTCGCGGTCCTCGCAGACGGGCTTCAAGCTGGGGCAGGGCGTGTTCCACACCAAATTCGGCGAGGGCAAGATCATCGGGCTGGAGGGAACGGGGGAGGAAGCCCGGGCCCATGTGAAGTTCGGTCGTCATGGCGAGAAGTGGCTCGCACTGGCCGTCGCGAAACTTCAGCCGATCGAGTAACGACGCAGTCGTCGCGAATGACAAAGGGCACCCGCGGGTGCCCTTTGTTTTGCCTGTCGATGTCTGGGGTGCGCCAGCGTCTGCGCTTATGCCTCCGGCGGCGCAACGTTCGGATCGATGGCACCGATCTCCTGCACGCCAAAGCAGCCGCGATAGCTCGCGTAGAACGAGCAATACAGCACGGCCGCGAACAGGATCGAGTACGGCATGAGCACGAGCATCGCGTATTGGAGGATGCCCATCGCAGCCATCGTGAGCGCCACGATCATCGGCAGCACCGTGGCGACGAACGCCGTGCACAGCCCGTAGACGGCGAAGGCGCGCAAGTTGCGCACGCAGGCCGTCCAACTGAAAAAGAGCGCCTTGATGGGGGGAACGTCGTGCCAGGCCACGAGCACCGGTGCGAACCAGAACATCATCGCGACCGGCACATAGGCCACGGCCGCCGCCAGCATCGCCTGTCCCATCGAGCCGTTCACGAGCGA
The DNA here is from genome assembly GCF_016428915.1 of Pandoraea sp. ASV26. GTDB lineage: Bacteria > Pseudomonadota > Gammaproteobacteria > Burkholderiales > Burkholderiaceae > Pandoraea. Next base: position 28,366 of record NZ_JAELTP010000052.1, on the reverse strand, counting down.
CTCTTCGCTGATGCGGCCGCCGAAGAGCATCTTGTTGAGCAGATCGCCGCCGTCGAAGAGGGCTGAGAAGAGGAACACGACCGCCGTCGCCACAATGTAATAGCCACCAAGGATGAGCAGCCGGCGCGAGACCCCCTTGCCATGACCGCGAAAGCCGTCGAGCAGCACGTTCGGCAACACCTGCTTGCTCTTGATGATGTCGCGGCACGCCGCCATGAAGCCGACCGACAGGCCGGGGATGAACAGCAGCGGCAGAAACGCACCCACGACCGGCGGGATCGATAGCAGCATGACGCCAAACAAATAGGCGAAGAGCAGCGTCAGAATGGCGAGCGGGTTCTTGCGGAACAGCCAGATGCCCTGGCGCAGCCACACATAGCCACTTTTCGGCGGGACTTCAAGCAATTGCATAGGGTTCGAATGACTCCGATGGGACGTCAGGTTACAGCCAGGGAATGGAAACGGCTTCGATGCGCTGGCGCAGGATTCGTTCGAAATGCCCCGGATCGTGCGGCTTGAGCATCTCGGCCGCTCGCGGCAAGTGAAAATCATACAGGCGCGACACCCAGAAGCGCAGCGCGCCCGCCCGAAGCATGTCGCGCCAGTGCGACGCCTCGATGTCCGTGAGCGGGCGCACGGTCTCGTAGGCGCGCAGCATGGCGTGCGTGCGCGCCTCGTCCAGCACGCCGCTCGACAGGTCGCAACACCAGTCGTTGACCGTCACGGCCAGATCGAACAGCCATTTGTCGCAACCAGCGAAATAGAAATCGAAGAAGCCGCCCAAACGGGGCGAGCCGTCTTCGGCCTTGTCGAACAACACGTTGTCGCGGAACAGATCGCAGTGGCACGGTCCACCCTGCATGGCACGGTAGTCGCTCGAAGCGAAAAACGCTTCCTGATGCGCCATCTCGCTTTGCAGCAACGCACGCTCCGCATCGCTCAGGAACGGCATGACTTCCGGGGCCGCTTCGCGCCACCACGGCAGGCTGCGCAGGTTGGCCTGCTCCAGCGTGAAATCGCGTCCGGCCAGATGCATGCGTGCGAGCATGGCGCCGACATGGGCGCAGTGCTGCGGCGTGGGGGCCAGTTCGGAGCGTCCCGCCAGCTTGGTGACGATCGTCGTGGGCTTGCCGTTCAACTCGCTCAGAATTTCGCCCGTGCGATCGGGAACCGGATCGGGCACCGGCACGGCGTGATGGGCGAGATGGCCCATCAACTGGAGATAGAACGGCAACTGCGTCGCCGTGAGCTTCTCGAACAGCGTCAGTACGAACTCGCCGCGCTCGGTCGTCAGGAAGTAGTTGGTGTTTTCGATGCCGGAGCTGATACCCCGAAAATCGAGAACATTCCCCAAATCGTAGCGTTGCAGCCATTGCTGGAGCTGCTCGGGCGAGACGGAAGTGAAAACGGCCATGCTTGCGTTGAGTGGAGGTGCCTCAGACAAACGGCCCGTGCACGTGCAGCGGGCCGCTGATTCGAGACATACAGGAAGCAGGCGCGCCGCCAAGCGGCGCGCGCGGGTGAGTCAGATTACCAGAGACGTCAGAATTTCAGGCCGACGGACGGCAAACGGTCGTTTTGCGACGTGTTGTCACGCGTGCGCGGCGAGTTGTCCGGCGGCGTGGTCAACTGGTAGTTGGTACCGAAACGGGAGTGGACGTCGATTTCCGTCGGCTTGCCGCGATCGCGGTACTCGGTCACGGTGGTGCCTTGGTCGTTGACGTAATAGCTCGGCTTGCGTTCCTGGTTGACGTCTACCGAGGAGGTGCTGGTGGCGGCGGCGCGGGCGTCGGCCTCGCGTTTGGCGGCCTGCGCGGCGGTCTCCTTGTCATCCTGAGCGAATGCATGGCCGGCGAGCAGCAGGCCGGCACTGAACAGCAGGGGCAGGGCACGGGAAAGGCGCATTGTCATCATTATTCTCCGAGGGCGGGAACGCATCCGCGACATGCGAGGCAAGCCGGGCAGGCCGGGCAGGCGAAGTGGGTTCCAATATGTCCATTCTATCAAACGTGCCCCGCTTCGCATCGTGAAATCGCGTTGAATGCACCGTGGTTACTTGCCTGCGGCCCGGCGACGTGTTTCGGATGACCATTTCATGACGCTGTGCGCCGATGGATCGTCGGGCTGCGACCGTGAGAATTCTGATATTGATATTCCTTTGAGTTATAAGCGAATCACGAAACGGTCGTTTTCGTCGTTGCCTCAATCTGGCATCCTTCACCGTTGTCTTCATGGGTGGCCGCGTGCCACCCATCTGCATTCTGGAGTCCGCAAGTCATGTCCTCATCCGCCGCCTCGGCCGCCATCAAGACGGCCCCGCCTTCGCCATCCTCTTACAACGCCCGGCCGCTTGTCGTTGCGCTGGCGCTGATTGCCATCGGCATCGTCTATTTGCAAGCCACCGTGGGCCCGAAGCAAGCCGCGTTGGCCGGTGTCGGCGCGCTTCTGGGCGTCGCGCTTTATCACGCAGCGTTCGGCTTTACGTCGGCCTGGCGCGTATTCATTGCGGATCGTCGCGGTGCGGGGCTGCGTGCACAAATGGTCATGCTCGCCGTTGGCGTCGTGCTGTTCTTCCCCGCGCTGGCCGACGGAACGCTGTTCGGCAATAAAGTCGTCGGCCTCGTCTCGCCTGTGGGCGTGTCGGTGGCGTTCGGCGCTTTCATTTTCGGTATCGGGATGCAGCTCGGCGGCGGGTGCGCGTCGGGCACGCTTTACACCGTGGGTGGCGGCAGCACGCGGATGATCGTCACGCTTGTGGCCTTCATCGTCGGTTCGGTGGTCGCCACCGCGCATCTGCCCTGGTGGGAAGCGCTGCCGCATATCAAGCCGGTCTCGCTGGTCAAGGCGTGGGGCCTGTGGCCCGCGCTCATCGCCAACCTCGTGCTGTTCGCGGCGATCGGTGCTTTCACGCTGTGGGCGGAGAAGCGCCGTCACGGCCGTGTCGTCGGCGTGCCGATGACGCGCAGTGCGAAAGGCTCGCCCGCCTTGCTGCGTGGCCCGTGGCCGCTGCTGTGGGGGGCACTGGCACTCGTGTTGCTCAATTACGCAACGCTGGCGCTGGCTGGCCGTCCGTGGGGGGTGACGTCGGCGTTTGCGCTCTGGGGCGCCAAGGCGTTCATGGCGCTCGGTGTGGACGTGGCCTCGTGGCCGTATTGGGCGAAGCAGGTCAATGTGCTCAATGCCCCGGTCACGCAGGACGTCACGACCGTGATGGACATCGGCATCATTCTCGGTGCGCTGGCCGCCGCGTCCATTGCGGGCAAGTTCGCGCCTGTGTGGAAGATTCCCGTGCGCTCGCTGCTCGCGGCCGTCGTGGGCGGGTTGCTGCTCGGTTATGGCGCCCGTCTCGCGTACGGCTGCAACATCGGTGCGTACTTCAGCGGCATCATCTCGGGCAGCCTTCACGGCTGGCTGTGGCTGGTGGCGGCGTTCTTCGGCAACGTGTTCGGCACACGTCTGCGCCCGCTGTTCGGTCTGGAAGTGGAAACCACGCCGCGCGAAACCGGCTGCTGATCGACGTAGCCATCGGGCAGCGTCTGCGTCTGCGGCTGCTCAAAGAAACGGGAAACGGCGCCAGCGATCCCATGAACTGACCCCCAAGAGTTGGACATCCATCCAACCCTTGGGGGCTTTTTCATGCGAGACGACGGTCGCGATCAGAGGTAGAACATCTTCTCGCTGGTTTCGGTCTCGGGCTCGATGTGGCCGTCGTAGAAATCGAACACGGCCTTGAGGATTTCGTCGGGGTCGTCGATGACCTGCACCAGGTCGAGATCCTTCTCGCTGATGAGCCCCATCGGCAGCATCGTCGTGCGCACCCAGTCGAGCAACCCCTTCCAGAATTCCGTGCCGACGAGAATCACGGGCACGTGGCGCGACTTCTGCGTCTGGATGAGGGTGAGGACTTCGGACAGTTCGTCGAGCGTGCCGAAGCCGCCGGGCATGATCACGAAGGCATCCGAGTTCTTCACGAAAGTGACTTTGCGCGTGAAGAAGTGACGAAAGCGCAGCGAGATGTCCTGGTACTGGTTGCCCTTCTGTTCGTGCGGCAATTCAATGTTCAGACCGACGGTCGGCGACGCGCCGCCATGCGCGCCTTTGTTGGCCGCTTCCATGATGCCGGGGCCGCCGCCGGAGATCACCGCAAAGCCATTGTCGGAGAATTTCCGGGCGATGGTCATCGTCAGTTTGTAGAACGGCGATTTCGGCTTGATGCGCGCGCTGCCGTAGATGCTCACGGCCGGCCGGATCTCGGACAGGTACTCGGTCGCCTCGATGAACTCTGCCATAATCGTGAACATCTGCCACGATGCGCGCGCCTTTTTTGCAGTGGCGCGTTCATGGTCTGCCAGCATGCGCAGACTGGGTATCTCTTTTCTTCTCTTGGTCATATGTCGGAACAGCAAAGTCTGGAAGGTAAGACGCTCTTATTGGTCGATGGTTCGAGTTATCTTTACCGAGCCTATCACGCCCTGCCGGATTTGCGCGGCCCCAACGGCGAACCCACGGGGGCGCTGCACGGCATCGTCAATATGCTGCGCCGCATGCGTAAAGACGTACAAGCAGAGTATAGCGCCTGCGTTTTCGACGCCAAGGGCAAGACCTTCCGCGACGATTGGTACCCCGAATACAAGGCGAATCGTCCGTCGATGCCCGAAGATTTGCGCGCGCAGATCGAACCGATTCACGAAGCCGTACGGGCCATGGGCTGGCCGCTGCTGATGATCGACGGCGTGGAAGCCGACGACGTGATCGGCACGTTGGCCAAGCATGCGGCTGAGCGCGGCATGCGCGTGGTCATCTCCACCGGCGACAAGGATCTGGCCCAACTCGTGAACGATCGCGTGACGCTCGTCAACACGATGACCAATGAAACGCTCGATGCCGATGCCGTCACCGCCAAGTTCGGTGTGCCGCCCGAGCGCATCGTCGATTACCTGACCCTCGTGGGCGATACGGTCGACAACGTGCCGGGCGTGGACAAGTGCGGGCCGAAGACGGCCGTCAAGTGGCTCACGCAGTACGGCGATCTCGACAATCTCGTCGCGAACGCCGAGCAAGTGAAAGGCGCGGTTGGCGAGAATTTGCGCCGCGCGCTCGACTGGCTGCCGATGGGACGCAAGCTCGTGACGGTCGCACTCGATTGCGATCTCACGCCGCAGGTCACGTCCATCGAAGCCAGCTTGCAGACGCAACCCGAAGACACCGAGGCGCTGCGTGATTTCTTCGCCCGTCACGGCTTCAAGACGCTGTTGCGCGAAGCCGAGACGGCCGTCGCGACGCAAGCCGGTGAGCCGGCGCCGGCGGCGGTTGCCGACACGATCGAGCGTCAGTACGAAGCCGTGCTGACGTGGGAGCAATTCGACGCATGGCTGAAGATCATCGAAGCCGCCGAACTCACGGCCTTCGATACGGAGACCACGTCGCTCGACGCGATGCAGGCGCAAATCGTGGGCCTGTCGTTCTCGTGCGAGCCGGGGCGTGCCGCGTACATCCCGGTAGCGCACCGCGCGCCGGGCGAAGTCGAGCAATTGCCGCGTGACGAAGTCCTCGCGCGCCTGAAGCCGTGGCTCGAGAGTGCGGACCACAAGAAGGTCGGGCAGAACCTCAAGTACGACTCGCATGTGCTCGAGAATTACGGTATCTCGCTGGGCGGCATCGCCCACGACACGATGCTCGAGTCTTACGTGGTCGAATCGCATCGCAGCCATGACATGGACAGCCTGGCGCTGCGCCATCTCGGCGTGGCGACGATCAAATACGAAGACGTATGCGGCAAGGGCGCCAAGCAGATCGGCTTCGATGAGGTCGGCATCGAACAGGCCACGGCCTACGCGGCTGAAGATGCCGACATCACCTTGCGTCTGCACCGCGCGCTTTATCCCGACGTGGCGCGCGAGGCCACGTTGGAATTTGTCTACAGCACCATCGAAATGCCGACGGCGCGGGTACTTCAGCGTATCGAACGCAACGGCGTGCTTGTCGACACCGCCCGGCTCGCCGCGCAAAGCGATGAAATCGGCCGCAAGCTGATGACGCTTGAAAGCGAAGCCTATGCGCTGGCCGGGCAGCAATTCAATCTGAATTCGCCCAAGCAGATCGGCGACATCTTCTTCACCCAACTGCAACTGCCGGTCGTCAAGAAGACGGCGAGCGGCGCCCCGTCGACCGACGAGGAAGTGCTCCAGAAGCTGGCCGAGGACTATCCGCTGCCGAAGGTGCTGCTCGACTATCGGGGCCTCGCCAAGCTCAAGTCGACCTACACCGACAAGCTGCCGAAGATGGTCAATCCGTCGACGGGACGAGTACACACGAACTACGCGCAAGCCGTGGCGATCACGGGACGTCTGGCGTCGAACGATCCGAATTTGCAGAACATTCCGGTGCGCACGGTCGAGGGGCGCCGCATTCGCGAAGCATTCATCGCCCCGCCGGGCAGCCAACTCGTATCGGCCGACTATTCGCAGATCGAGTTGCGCATCATGGCGCATATCTCGGGCGACGAAAGCCTGCTGCGCGCGTTCGCCAACGGGGAAGACATTCACCGTGCAACGGCGGCGGAAATCTTTGCCGTCACGCCGCTGGAAGTCTCGTCCGAACAGCGTCGTTACGCCAAGGTCATCAACTTCGGTCTGATCTACGGCATGAGCGCGTTCGGTCTGGCCGCGAACCTCGGGATCGAGCGCGACGCCGCCAAACAGTACATCGACCGCTACTTCATGCGCTATCCCGGCGTGGCGCGCTACATGGACGAGACGCGCAAGAGCGCCAAGGCGCGCGGTTTTGTCGAGACGGTGTTCGGCCGTCGCCTGTGGCTGCCGGATATCAACGGCGGTAACGGTCCGCGCCGTCAGGCTGCCGAGCGGGCCGCCATCAACGCGCCGATGCAGGGCACGGCTGCCGATCTCATCAAGCTATCGATGATCGCCGTGCAGCGCTGGCTGGACGAGAGCGGTTTGCAGACGCGCCAGATCATGCAGGTGCACGATGAACTGGTGCTGGAAGTGCCGGATCACGAACTGGCCGTGGTTCGTAAGCGTCTGCCGGAACTGATGTGCGGTGTGGCGAAGCTGCGTGTGCCACTCGTCGCCGAAGTCGGCGTTGGAGAGAATTGGGAGCAAGCGCACTAAGGCGGCACTGAGGCGGCACTAAGGCGGCACTGAGGCGACGGGGTGGGTTGACTCCCAAAGTGCGTGCGCGGCAGAGGTCGCAGCACGCCTTTGCCGCTGCGTCGATCGAAGTCACGCAATAGCGGGAATAGGGACGTAGGCATACCCGAAGTCCGCACTCTGCGGTAAGGTAATCGCTATCGCCGGGCGGGCAGTTGCCGACCGGCCGGACGGTTTTCCAAGCACGGGGAGTTATCGTGAGTGTGCATCGCATCGTAGTGGTCGGCGGCGGCGCCGGCGGTCTGGAGCTTGTCACCCGGTTGGGCGACAAGTATGGGCGTGGTAAGGACGTTCAAATTACGCTGGTCGACCGTTCGATGTCGCACATCTGGAAGCCGCTGCTGCATGAGGTCGCAGCGGGGGTCATGGACACCGCGACGCATCAGCTCTCGTATGTTGCGCAGGCCACCTGGCATCACTTCGAGTTCGCTGCGGGCGAGATGATCGGGCTGGACCGGGCCGCCAAGACGATCCGCCTGGCTGCCGTGCCCGCGGCAACGGACGAAGGCGAGGGCGATCTGCTGCCCGAGCGTACCTTGCCCTACGACACCCTGGTCCTCGCCATGGGCAGCACCACCAACTTCTTTGGCGTGCCCGGGGCGCAGGAAAACACCATCGCACTGGACACGGTCGAGCAGGCCGAGCGCTTTCGGCGTCGCCTGATGGCGGCCTGTGTGCGCGCGCAGAATGAGGCGGAAGTGCCGGTGCCGCCTGCCACCATCAGCGAGGGGAGCGAAGGGAGCGAAGGCGCGCAGCGCGGTGCGCTGCTGTCGACACCGAGACGTCGCAAGGTCAATCTCGTGGTGGTCGGGGCAGGAGCGACGGGCGTCGAGTTGTCGGCAGAGTTGCGCAACACGGCGGAAGTGCTTCGCTCTTACGGCCTGAAGCTCGATCCGCGCAAGGACGTGGGCATTACCATCATCGAATCGAGTCCGCGCATTCTGAAAGCGTTGCCTGAGCGTGTGTCGGGCGCTGTCGCCGGGTTGCTTGGCAAGCTGGACGTCGACATTCTGTGCGGCGATTCGGTCGCCGAAGTGCGCAAGAACGAAGTCACGACTACCGGCGGGAAAGTGCTGCCGGCGGACATCACGGTCTGGTCGGCGGGGATTACGGCACCGCCGGTACTCGGCACACTCGGGCTCGCCGTCAACCGTTTGAATCAGATCGAAGTGTTGCCGACGTTGCAAAGCAAGACCGATCCGGACATTTTCGCCTTCGGCGATTGCGCAAGCTGCGAATGGCCGGAGCACGGTTTCGTGCCGCCGCGTGCGCAAGCCGCACACCAGCAGGCGAGTTTTCTGGTCAAGGCGATCGACGCCCGCCTCAAAGGGCGGAGCCTGCCAACATTCACCTATCGGGATTTCGGCTCGCTCGTCTCTCTGGGCAGGTTCAGCGCGGTGGGCAGTCTGATGGGGGGGCTGATCGGCGGTAGCATGTTCATCGAAGGGCTCTTCGCGCGGGTGATGTACACGTCGCTCTATCGCATGCACGTGGCGGCGCTGCATGGTGTCTGGCGCATGATGCTCGATACCGTGGCCAATCGTCTGCGGCGCTCCACCGTGCCGCGCATCAAGCTGCATTGACGTTTGCCGCCGGGGGAGCGCGCGCTGCCGCCTGCCGACCGGTGGTCTGCCTTTGCCGGGCGCTTGGGGTTTCGGATAGATCCGATCCTCAGCGCGCCGGTGTCCGAGTGCAAGTGCCTGCCCGCTCTAGTAATATCCGAACGACCGGCCTCGGACCGGCGGCTCGCCCGCCTTTTCCATTAGCTGCGTTGACAGTCTTCCTGGCAATTCTTCTACCGACTCTTTTCTCTGGAGTGCGACATGTCGCAAGCGGATCTGGATAGTCTCGTGCCCGAAGTGGCGCCGCGTAATCGACGCGATTTTCTGAAGACCGCCGTTGGCTCGGCGTTTGCGCTGGCGGTGCTGCCGGTTGCGGCTGAAACCATCACCACCGACACGCAAGGGCTCGACGCGGGCGAGGTCATGCTCGACGTGCCCGGCATCAAGATGCCGGTCTACTACGCGAAGCCCGCGGGCAAGACGCATCTGCCGACCGTGATCGTGGTCTCGGAGATCTTCGGCGTGCATCAGCACATTGCCGACATTTGCCGTCGCTTCGCCAAACTTGGCTATCTGGCGCTGGCGCCGGAGCTGTTCGCCCGCGCGGGCGATCCGCAATCGCTGGGCACGATTGCCGAGATTCAGTCGCAGATCGTCTCGAAGACGCCGGACAAACAGGTGCTGAGCGACATCGACGCGACGGTCAAATGGGCGATGGCCAATGGCGGCGACGAGAAGCGTCTGGGGATTACCGGTTTCTGCTGGGGCGGCCGCGTGGCGTGGCTTTATGACGCTCACAACCCCAACGTGAAGGCCGCAGTGGCGTGGTACGGACGCATCGTCGGCGACAAGAGCGCCAACTTCCCGGAGAATCCGATCGATATCGCGGGCAAGCTGTATGGGCCACTGCTCGGTCTGTATGGCGGCAAGGACACTGGCATTCCGGTGGCGAGTGTCGAACAGGCACGCGAGGCGCTTGCCAAGGGCAACGCGGCGTCAAAGGGCTCGGAGCTCAAAGTGTTCCCCAATTCGGGCCATGCGTTCTTCGCAGACTACCGCGCGAGCTATGTCGAGGCCGATGCGAAGGAAGGCTGGACGCTGGCGTTGGCATGGTTCCGCAAGCACGGCGTGGTTTGAGTTGTTGATGCCGCGGGCGGGCCGTCGGGGCTATTGAGGCAATCGGGTGCATTTGGCGAATCAAGCGTATTGAGCGTCTTTGCGTGCTACGGGCCGACGGTTTGCCTGTAACGGTAAAAGCTGGTTAAATCGCCGGCTTGCCTGCGGGAGAATCACCATCGACGCCATCTTTCTATTCATCGTTATCGCCACGCTGGCTTCCGGCGTGCTGAGCCTTGCCGGGGCGGCTTCGCTGTCGCTCGGCCTGCTCTCGAGGCTCATCGACAGGATGGTGAGCTTCTCGGCGGGGGTGCTGCTCGGCACGGCGCTGTTGCATCTGCTGCCGGAGAGCCTGGAGTCACACGTCGACGCGCACGTCATCACGCGCTGGCTGCTGGGCGGGTTGCTTGGGTTCTTCCTCCTGGAGAAGCTGGCGCTGCTGCGTCACAGTCATCATCACGAGGGCGACGGGCATCATCACGAGCATGGGCACGATGCTCATGAGGCGGGCAAGGGCGGCTGGATGATTCTGGTCGGCAGTGCGATTCACAACTTTGCCGATGGTGTTGTGATCGCAGCGGCGTTTCTGACCGATCCGCGCCTTGGCGTGGCCGCGACGGTGTCGATCACCGTCCATGAAGTGGCGCATAAGCTTGGCGACTTCATGGTGCTGCTCAATGCAGGCTTCAAGCGCCGCAAAGCGTTGGTGCTGACGCTGGCCTCGAGCCTGACGGCGCTGGCCGGCGGCGTGCTCGGGTACTTCATGCTCGACCGTCTGCAAAGTCTGATCCCGTACTTGCTGGCGCTCGCGGCAAGCAGCTTCATCTACATCGCCGTGTCGGATCTGATGCCGCAGATGCAGCGTCGTACGTCACCGCGCGACGCGTTGCCCCAGATTCTGCTGATTGCCGTCGGGCTCGCGTTGGTCGTGTGGCTCAACGGTCACGATCATGAGCACGACCACGGACATGACCATAAGGACGGCGGCAGTGCCCTGGCGATGTCGGTCGTCGATGCGGGTGACGGCAGCGGCGTTGCTGCGACCGGCAAGTCGCCGCATTGATCGGGGATCATCGGGGCGGAATACGGCTTCCCGGCGTTTGACGTCGGGCTGCGAAGCGAGCAAAGAGGGCGTCCTGAGGGACGCCCTTTGTCATTGCCGCTGCTGCATGCATCAGGACAGATGCTGCGTGGCTTACGGTTGTGCGCCGGTGGCGATCGGGCGCCGCTTGTCGGCGCACCATTCGCTCCACGATCCGGGGTAGAGGCTTGCGCCGTGAAGCCCGGCGACCTCCATCGCGAGCAGGTTGTGGCAAGCCGTCACGCCCGAGCCGCATTGCGAGATCACGCGCTCGGGCTGGCGATCCTTGCCGATGACTTGCGTGAATTCTTCGCGAAGCGTGGCTGCCGGCTTGAAGCGGCCGTCAGGGCCGAGGTTGTCCTTGAAGAAGCGATTGGCTGCGCCGGGAATGTGGCCGCCGATCGGGTCGATGGTTTCGTTCTCGCCACGATAGCGATCCGGTGCGCGGGCATCGATCACCAGGCGTTCGTGCGACGTCAGATTACGCTCGATGGCCGCAGCGTCAGCGGTGGTGGCCAGCGGCTCGCCCGTGCTGAAGTCGCCGGTCGGCGGGGTCTCGGGCGGGGCGGCGTCGAGCTTGAAGCCGGCCGCTTCCCAGGCTTGCAGGCCGCCGTCGAGCACTGCGACCGACTCATGGCCCAGCCAGCGCAGCAGCCACCACAGACGGGCGGCGTAGATGCCACCTTGTGCGTCGTACGCAACGGCCTGCTGCCCCTTCGACAATCCGCAGTCGGCGAGGTGGCGCACGAGCGCGTCGCGATCGGGCAGCGGATGGCGGCCATTCTTGCCAGTGGGCTTCCCGGACAGATCGCGCTCGAGGTGGGCGTAGAACGCACCGAAGATGTGGCCGTTGACATAGGCCGCTTCGCCGGCTGCCGGATTGGCGAGCTCAAAGCGGCAATCGAAGATGACCACCGGGGCGCCGCCACCGGCGGCGGTTTGCATCAGCGCGTCGAGATTTTGCGGACTGATGAGCGTGGTGAAGTGCGTGTGAATCATGACGTCTCCGCAGACGGGCGTGGGGGAATATTCGTTCAGCGGGAACTGACCGAGCTGCTTGCCGGGCGGATGGCGCGCGCCGCCAGGGCCGTCGACAGCCGATAACGCTGCCGGCAGCGCTGCCGGTATCGCTACCGAAAACGCGTTGGCGTTTCGACGCTGCGCCATGGCGCGCGGCGGCTGAAATCAGGCGGGTGCCGACGGCCGGCGCAACGCGGTCATGCCGCTCGCCACAATGAGCAGCATGCCGATCCAGCCAGCCATCGCAGGCCAATCGCCCCAGACAAGTATGCTGATCAGTGTAGCGAAGATTACGCCGGAATATTGCAGATTCGCAGTGACGAGGGTGTTGCCCAGACTGAAGGCCCGGGTAAGCGCGGTCTGGGCGATGAGCGCAGCCATGCCGATGCCGAGCATGAGCCCCGTGCCGCGCCACGTCAGGGGGTGCATGCCTTCGACGGCGACCCAACCAAGACCAAGCAGCACGCCACCCAGCGAGAAATAGAAGACGATGCGCCAGTCCGGCTCGCCCGCTGCGCCAAGCTCCTTCACCTGCATGTATGCGACCGCCGAGAACACGCCCGAGACAACGCCCGCGACCCCGCCGCCCCACGCCTGACTGTCGATGGTCGGTTGCAGCAGCAACGCCACACCGACGAAGCCCGCAAAGATCGCGGAGACGAGGCGGAGGTCGGTCCGCAAGCTGCCGCGCATTGCCGCTGTCGCCATCACTATCAGCGAAATCCAGATCGGCGACATGTAGTTGAGCGTCATCGCCGTGGATAGCGGCAATTGCGTGAGCGAATAGAACCAGAGGCCGAGCGAGACGACCCCGGCGGCGCTGCGTTTGACGTGAGAGCCAAGGTGGCGAGTGCGGATCGTCTGACCTCGTACGCCGGCAATGACCAGCAGGACGATGACGCCGATAAGGCTGCGATAGAGAACGATTTCGCCGGTGTTGTATTCGTTTGCCGCCAGTTTGATGAAGAGCCCCATCAACGTAAACATGAAGGCGGAGACCAACATCCAGAGCGATTGCATGGCGAATTGTGGCCGATTGACGGCGAATAAGCGCGTTTTGTGCTGAACGCGGGCGACTTGGGCGGCATGAGGGGTTGCCGCGCGGTCATGTCTGAAGCATGGCAACGATTCTAACGAAAACGGCGGGCCGATGGCCCGCCGCTCCGTGAAAATTCGGCAAATATTTAATTCAGTCTCGCTGGCACCACATTGCCGTCCGGCGGCACTCCAACCAGAGGTTCCTGCGTTCTCATCGAGTGAGAGGTTTCCGGCGCCAGGCGCTCAGAAGTCACCCATCTGACGACGCAGGAACTCATGGAAATGCTGCATGCCATCTTCCATCGGGCTCTGATAGGGGCCGACTTCCGACACGCCCCGCTCGAACAGTGCGCGACGGCCGGCGTCCATGCGTTCGGCGATTTCATCGTCTTCGCGGGCCGTTTCCATGTAGGCGGCACGCTCGGCCTCGATGAACTCGCGTTCGAAGAGCGCAATTTCCTCGGGGTAATAGAACTCGACGATGTTCGTCGTTTTCTGCGTACCGCGCGGAATCAGCCACGACACGACCAGCACATGCGGATACCACTCGATCATCAGATGCGGGTAGTACACCATCCAGATCGCGCCGAAGTCCGGCGGAACACCTTCGCGGTAACGCAGCAGCACGTCGTGCCAATCGCGGTAGATCGGGCTGCCCGGCTTGGCGAGACCCTCATGCACGCCCACCGTCTGAACGCTGTACCAGTCGCCGAACTCCCAGCGCAGGTCTTCGCACGAAACGAAGCTGCCCAGTCCCGGGTGGAACGGCACGACGTGATAGTCCTCGAGGTAAACCTCGATGAACGTCTTCCAGTTGTAGTTACATTCGTGCACTTCGACGTGATCGAACATGAAGTTCGAAAAGTCGAGATGGTGCTTCACGCCCAGGCGAGCGAGATCGGCTTGCACGTCGCGGCCTTCTGCTTCGAACAGCAGCCCGTTCCAGCGTTGCAGCGGGAACTTGCCGAGGTTCAGGCAGGGCTTCTCCGGGAAATGCGGCGCGCCGAGCAGTTCGCCCTTCGTGTCGTAAGTCCAGCGATGGAGCGGGCACACGATGTTGCGAGCATTGCCGCGCCCATTGAGCATAACCGCCTGGCGGTGGCGGCAGACGTTCGAGAGCAGTTCGATGCCGCCATGCTCGCCCGCGCCATTGCGGACCAGTATGCGACCTTCCTGCTCAGCCGGCAGTGCGAAATAGTCGCCCGCTTCCGGCACCATCAGTTCATGACCTACGTAGCGAGGCCCGTGTTTGAATAGGACTTCACGTTCGCGGGCAAGGAGCGCCTCGTCGAAATACGTGTAGACCGGCAATTGGCTCGAGGCCGGTTTCAATTGCAAAGCGCTGCTTAGATTGGACATTCCCACTCCCGTCGAGCTTGAAAGCAGTGAACTACCCAACCATCGAAGAATCGATTTAGGGAACCCGAGATTATACCTGTTATGTGTCCTCGGGGGCCGCTAAGTCCATGATTTGCGTTAAATAATGTTCGAAAATTGTCACCGGCATCGGTTTTGAGGCAATTTACGCTCTGCGAGCTGGCGTGCTTTTGCCGTAAAATGGAACATTCGACCTGAATTTTGCGTTTATGGCCAAGACTGCAAAGTCGCAAGACGCGGCGCCCGAGGTGCCGCAGGACCTGCCCGAGACCTATGAGGCTGCGCTCGCCGAGCTGGAAAAGCTGGTGGGACGCATGGAGGGCGGCGAGCTGGGGCTGGAGGAATCGCTCAGCGCCTACCGGCGCGGTGCCGTGCTGGTGAAATACTGCCAGGGCCTGCTCGAGAAGGTTGAGCAGCAGGTCAAGGTGCTCGAAGGCGAGACGCTCAAGCCGCTCGAGGCGGCGCGCGACGACTTTTAATCAGCGCCCGGCACCGCGGTGCCATGGCGAGGCGGGCCCACGACCCAAAGCGTCCCAGATGGCCCCGGGGCGACTCAATAACACGCACGGCCTGAAGGGTACGTGCAGGATGAAGACGATGGCGGATCAGAATATCAAGGCCTGGATGCAGGCGGTGCAGGCCCGTGTGGAACAGGCGCTCGACGCCGCGCTGCCCAAGGCAGCCGATGGCGGGTCGGCGCGACTCAATGAATCGATGCGTTACGCAGTCCTCGGCGGCGGCAAGCGGGTGCGCCCGCTGTTGTGCTTTGCGGCTGGCGAAGTCACGCAAGCCAGCGAGACGGCGCTGGACCGTGCGGCGAGTGCCGTGGAAATGATTCACGCCTATTCGCTGGTGCACGATGATCTGCCGTGCATGGACGATGACGATCTGCGCCGCGGCAAGCCGACAGTACACGTGCAATATGACGAAGCGACGGGCCTGCTCGCGGGCGACGGTCTGCAAACGCAGGCATTCGCGTTGCTCGGCGAAGCCTCGAGCGACCTTAGCGCCGCACAGTCGCTCGCATTGGTGCGCGAACTGGCGTTGGCCTCGGGCGCGCTCGGCATGGCGGGCGGCCAGGCAATCGATCTGGAGAGCGTCGGCATCAAGCTTACGCAGTCGCAACTGGAAAACATGCATCGTTTGAAGACGGGGGCGCTGCTGCGTGCCTCGTTGCGTATGGGCGCGATCTGCGGCCGTGCGTTGTCGGACGACGAATCGGTTGCGCTGGATGCCTACGCGGCAGCGGTGGGGCTGGCCTTCCAGGTCGTGGACGACATTCTCGACGCCACGGCCGATTCGGCTACGCTCGGCAAGACGGCGGGCAAGGATGCCGCCAACGACAAGCCGACCTACGTTTCGTTGATGGGCCTCGAAGGCGCACGCGAATACGCGGAAAAGTTGCGCGCCGACGCCCATGCGGCGAGCGCGTCGCTCGGCAATGCGGATCGGTTGCGTGCTTTGGCCGATTTCGTGGTCGATCGCATCAACTGAGCGGCGAATCGCCGGGCAGGCAAGTTTCGATACGGCCCCCGAGCAGGACAGGATCACGGGATTCGGGGGCGGTTTGCAGTAGACACAAGCAAGGGGCAAGGAGGGTCGGCGCGATCTCCCCACAGAACGCACCGGCAGGAGATCGGGACAGCTCACAGGGGGTGCTGCCCGATAAAAACGCCTATATATGGAACGACGATGTACGAACTTCTAAACACTATCGACGACCCGGCCGCATTGCGGCGTCTGGAGCGTCGCCAACTTGTGCCGTTGGCCGAAGAGCTGCGCGCCTTTGTGCTCGAGAGCGTCTCGCGCACGGGCGGCCACTTGTCGTCCAACCTCGGCACGGTCGAGTTGACGATTGCGCTGCACTACGTGTTCAACACGCCGGAGGATCGCATCGTCTGGGACGTTGGCCACCAGAGCTACCCGCACAAGATCCTGACCGGCCGTCGCGAAGCGATGAGCTCGCTGCGTCAGCTCGGCGGCATTTCGGGCTTCCCGAAGCGCGACGAATCGCCGTACGACACGTTTGGCACGGCGCACTCGAGCACGTCGATCTCGGCGGCGCTGGGCATGGCGCTCGGCGCGCGCACGAAGGGTGAGAACCGCTTCGGCATCGCGGTGATCGGCGACGGTGCAATGACGGCGGGGATGGCGTTCGAGGCGATGAACAACGCGGGCGTTCACGAAGACGTGCCGCTGCTGGTCATCCTCAATGACAACGACATGTCGATTTCGCCGCCAGTCGGCGCGCTCAACCGCTATCTCGCCCGTCTGATGTCGGGGCGTTTCTACGCCGCCGCGAAGAAGGGCGTGGAGAAGGTGCTGAGCGTGGCGCCGCCGGTGCTGGAACTGGCGCGCAAGTTCGAAGAGCATGCCAAGGGCATGGTCGTGCCCGCAACGATGTTCGAGGAATTCGGCTTCAACTACATCGGCCCGATCGACGGTCACGACCTCGACTCGCTGATCCCGACGCTCGAGAACATCAAGAATCTGAAGGGCCCGCAATTCCTACACGTGGTAACGCGCAAGGGTTACGGCTACAAGCTGGCTGAGGCCGATCCGGTGCTCTATCACGGCCCGGGCAAGTTCAATCCGGCCGAGGGCATCAAGCCGAGCACGAGCAGCAAGAAGACGTACACGCAGGTGTTCGGCGACTGGTTGTGCGATATGGCCGCCGCTGACAAGCGTGTCGTGGGTATCACCCCGGCCATGCGCGAAGGCTCGGGCATGGTCGAGTTCGAGAAGCGTTTCCCGGAGCGTTATTACGACGTCGGCATTGCCGAGCAACATGCCGTGACGTTCGCGGGCGGCATGGCGACCGAAGGTCTCAGGCCGGTCGTTGCCATCTACTCGACGTTCCTGCAACGCGGCTACGATCAGTTGATTCACGACGTGGCTTTGCAGAATCTGCCGGTCCTCTTCGCGCTGGATCGTTCGGGCCTCGTTGGCGCGGACGGTGCAACGCACGCGGGTGCCTACGACATCGCTTACCTGCGATGCATCCCGAACATGGTCGTGATGGCGCCGTCGGACGAGAACGAATGCCGTCAGATGCTCTACACCGGTGTGCAGATCGACGGCCCGTCGGCCGTGCGCTATCCGCGCGGTGCGGGCACGGGCGCGGCGATCGAGCAAACCATGACCGCACTGCCGATCGGCAAGGGCGTCGTGCGCCGTGAAGGTCAGGCCGAGGCGGGACGCCGAGTGGCGATCCTGGCGTTCGGCAGCATGGTCGCTCCGGCGCTTGCCGCCGCTGCGCAACTGGACGCCACGGTGGCGGACATGCGCTTCGTCAAGCCGATCGACGATGAGCTGATCGCACGACTCGCGCAGACGCACGATTACCTCGTGACGGTGGAAGAGGGCAGCATCATGGGGGGCGCGGGTTCGGCGGTGGCGGAATCCCTGCTCGCCGGTGGGGTTACTCGGCCCGTACTACAATTGGGCCTGCCCGATCGCTTCATCGATCATGGTGATCCGGCAGCGCTGCTGGCGGCCGAAGGTCTCGACGCGGCGGGCATTGCGAAGTCGATCTGTGCGCGCTTCGACCTCAAGCCGCTGGAAGCCTCTGAGGCGGCGGGCAAGGCCACGACGAAGCTCGTCGCCTGAGCGTCCGGTAGTCCTGAATCTCCGAACGATCCGGCTTGCAAGCCGGATCGTTTCGTTTTGTGTTGCGCCTTTTCCATCCCGTGCCGAGGTTCTTCGGCACGTTCCCGATGACACGCGTCAATGGCTCGCGAGCCGTGCGTCGGATAGGTTTGCCCATTGCTTCCCCCCAAGTCGGCTCGCCGGCAAAGAAGGAAATTTAGATGAATCAGATGAACCCCGCTTTCGTCATGCCGGACGTGCAGAGCACCGTCGATACCCGGCAGATTCCGATTCAACGCGTTGGTGTGCGCGGTGTGCGTCATCCGTTGTCGGTGCGTCTGGCCGATGGCGACGCGCAAGCCACCGTGGGCTTGTTCAATCTCGACGTGCATCTGCCTGCCGATCAGAAGGGCACGCATATGTCGCGTTTCGTGGCGCTGCTCGAGGCGCATCGTGCGCCGCTGGACGTTGCGGGATTTCGCGCCATGCTAGACAGCATGCTGGATAAGCTCGAAGCCGAGGCCGGTCGAATCGAAGTGACGTTCCCGTATTTCATCAACAAGACGGCACCCGTCTCGGGCGTGCAAAGCCTGATGGACTACGAGGTGACGTTGACCGGTGACGTGCGCAACGGCCAGACGCGTGTGTGGCTCAAGGTGCTCGTGCCGGTCACTAGCCTGTGCCCGTGCTCGAAGAAGATCTCGCAATACGGCGCGCACAATCAGCGCTCGCATATCACCATCGACGCCGAAATCGTGGGCGATATCGCCGTTGAAGAACTGGTGCGGATGGCGGAAGAGGAAGCGTCCTGCGAATTGTGGGGGTTGCTCAAGCGGCCCGATGAGAAGTATGTGACTGAGCGTGCTTACGAAAATCCCAAGTTCGTCGAGGATCTGGTGCGCGATGTGGCAACGCGTCTGAACGATGAGCCGCGCGTTGTGGCCTACGTGCTTCAGGCAGAGAACTTCGAGTCGATTCACAATCACAGCGCCTACGCCGTGATCGAGCGCGACAAGCGCGTGACGGCTTGATGTTGTGGCGCTTTCGGGTGCATGCATGAAAAAACCGCTCCTCGGAGCGGTTTTTTATTGAGCGCCGGCCGGGAGATGCATCAGGTGCTGCGCACAATGTCGGCCAGATCCCAGCGCGGGCGGACGGTGTAGGCATACTCGCTATCCGCTTCGTCCGGCCAATGCTTGAGGCGCATGGCGCCGGCGAAGGCGATCATCGCGCCGTTATCCGTGCAGAAGGCCAGATCGGGATAGTGCACGCGATAGCCGCGACGCCGTGCGGCTTCGTTGAGTCCCGCGCGAAGTTGTGCATTGGCGCCGACACCGCCGGCGACGACCAGCGTTTTCATGCCGGTTTGCTTGAGGGCGGCCATCGACTTGGAGACGAGCACGTCGACGATGGCATCGACAAATCCTCGTGCGAGGTCGGCCTTTTCCTGCTCGCTCACATTACCGGCAAGGTTGCGCACTTGCGTGAGTACGGCGGTTTTCAGGCCGCTGAAGCTGAAGTCGAGATTGCCCGAATGCTTCATCGGACGTGGCAAGTCGTAGCGTCCCGGCGTGCCGGACTCGGCCAGATGCGAGACGGCCGGGCCGCCCGGGTAGCCCAGTCCCAGCAGCTTGGCCGTCTTGTCGAAGGCTTCGCCTGCGGCGTCGTCCAGTGTCTCGCCGAGCATGGCGTACTGTCCGAAGGCGCGGACTTCCATCAACTGCGTGTGGCCGCCGGAGACCAGCAGGGCGACGAACGGGAAGTCAGGGGCGTCCTGGGCGAGCAGGGGCGAGAGCAGGTGCCCTTCCAGATGATGCACGCCGACGACCGGACGATCGAGTGCGAAAGCGAGCGCGTTCGCGACGCTTGCGCCTACGAGCAGCGCTCCGGCAAGGCCGGGGCCTTGCGTGTAGGCGATGGCGTCGATTGCGCTGAGCGGCTTACCGGCCTGGGCGAGCACTTCCTCTGCCAGTGGCAGTGCGCGACGAATATGGTCGCGCGAGGCCAGTTCGGGCACCACGCCACCATATTCGCGGTGCATGGCAATCTGCGAATGCAGTGCGTGCGAGAGCAGGCCAGCCTCGGTGTCATAGAGGGCGAGCCCGGTTTCGTCGCAGGAGCTTTCAATGCCTAGAACCAGCATGGCGGGAGGGGAGGCGCGGAGCGTCAACAAAAGGGACAACCCGGAAGTATACCAGTCGACCTCATCGCCCGCCGGTTACAATGCGCGCCATGGAAAAGTTCGATGTAGCGATCGTGGGTGCCGGCGCCGCCGGCCTGATGTGCGCGGCGGTGGCCGGGCAGTTGGGGCTGCGCGTGGTGCTCATCGATCATGCGACGCGTCTGGCGGAGAAAATCCGAATTTCAGGCGGCGGGCGCTGCAATTTCACCAATATCAATGCCGGACCGGCCAACTACCTGTCCGAGAATCCGCGGTTCTGCCGCTCTGCGCTGGCACGCTATACGCCGCGCGATTTTCTGGATTTGCTCAAGCGCCACGGTATTGCGTGGCACGAAAAGCACCGCGGGCAACTCTTTTGCGACGAGAGCGCCGAGGACGTCATCGACATGCTCCGCAAGGAGTGTGAGGCAGGCCATGTGCACTGGCGGATGCCCTGCGCCGTGCACACGGTTGCCTATGCTGAGGCGGGTGGTGCGCATCGCTATCATTTGACGACAGATGCGGGGTATATCGCGGCCAAACGGCTGGTGATCGCGACGGGTGGTCTGTCCATCCCGAAAATTGGTGCGACGGACTGGGGTTATCGCATCGCCCGTCAGTTCGGTCTGGAGATCATCGAGCCACGGCCGGCGCTGGTGCCGCTCATGTTCGATGCGTCGACGTGGGCGCCGTTTGCCGGCCTGTCGGGGTTGTCGCTGGAAGTCGAAGTCAGCACGGGCAAGGGAAAGGACGCGGGAAGCTTCGTCGAGGATCTGCTGTTCACGCACCGAGGGTTGTCGGGGCCGGCCATTCTTCAGATCTCCAGCTTCTGGACGCCGGGGCAGCCGATCACCCTGGATCTGGCGCCATCGTCGGACATCGAGGCGGCATTGTTCGAGGCGAAGGCGTCGTCGAAGCGTCAGTTGGCGAACTTGCTGGCGCAATGGGTGCCGGCCCGTCTGGCGGATGCCTGGGTGGCCAACAGCGGGCTCTCGCCGCAAGCGCGTGTGCAGGAGTTGCCGGACAAGGCGCTGCGCTCGCTTGCCCAGGCGTTTTCGGGCTGGACACTCAAGCCATGCGGCTCCGAGGGCTGGCGCAAGGCGGAAGTCACGCGCGGCGGGGTCGATACGCGGGCGTTGTCCTCTACCACGATGGAGGCCCGCACTCAGCCGGGGTTGCATTTCGTCGGGGAGGTTGTGGACGTGACGGGATGGCTTGGCGGCTACAACTTCCAGTGGGCGTGGGCGTCTGCTGTCGCCTGTGCCCGGGCGATGTCCGAAAGCGTCCGCGCCGATCGGGCGGGAGAGGACGCGCTGTCATAGACGGCCCCTCCCACGCTGTGATACGCTCCCACCTTCGTGGAGACGGCGCATCAATGGTAGTTTTCGGGACGTTTGTAACGGCAGTTCACGACGCATCCGAAGCATTTCCGGGTGGTTTGCGTTCGGCACGTCAATGGCCAATGGCGCGTTTGAGCGCCTGAGGCGGGGCGGGCCCGGGTCTCCGGCGAGCCCGCTTGTGATCGCTTGTGCGATCGTCTCCCCAAGCGGGTTTTTGTGCTTTCTGCCTCCCGTTCGACCTTGCGCCAGCTTACCGGCCGCGGCCGAGCGCGGTGAGTGCCTGACGGCGGTCGTCCTTTTCTTTGGGGCGGCATGCACTACACTGAAACGTAATCGAATTCCGGAATCCCTGCTCATGAGTCTGAAAGAACGCATCAACGAAGACATGAAGGCGGCCATGCGTGCCAAGGCCGCCGACAAATTGGGGACCATCCGGCTGCTGCTCGCGGCAATCAAACAAAAGGAAGTCGACGAGCGCGTCTCTCTCGATGATGACGCCGCTGTCGTCGCCATCGTCGACAAGCTGATCAAACAACGCAAAGATTCCATCAGTCAGTTCCAGGCTGCCGGCCGCACCGATCTGGCCGACAAGGAGGCTGCTGAACTCGAAGTGCTTCAGGTCTACATGCCGCAGCAGCTCTCGGCAGATGAAGTCGCGCAAGCGGTCAAGGCCGCAGTGGCGCAAACGGGCGCAGCAGGTCCGCAGGACATGGGCAAAGTGATGGGCGTGCTCAAGGGCCTGTTGGCCGGTCGTGCCGACATGACGGCCGTGTCCGCGCAAGTGAAGGCGGCGTTGGCTGCGTAATCCGGTGGTGCGGCAGGCTACCGTTGCTCTGGCGACGGCGCGGCGCTGCACCGCGATGGCATCGATCCAGTGATTCCCCAGTCGTTCCTGCAAGACCTCCTCAACCGCGTCGATATCGTCGAGGTGGTGGGTCGCTACGTGCAGTTGAAGAAAGGTGGGGCGAACTTCATGGGGCTATGCCCCTTTCATAACGAGAAGTCGCCCTCATTTACCGTAAGTCCCACCAAGCAGTTCTATCACTGCTTCGGGTGCGGCGCGCACGGCAGCGCGATCAGCTTCCTGATGGAGCATGCCGGACTCGGATTTGTCGAAGCTGTTGAGGAGTTGGCCCGGAATGTCGGGCTGGATGTGCCGCGAGAGGCGCCGTTGCCCGGCGCGCCGGCACCGGCCGTGCAACGTGCACAAACCCTCGGTCTGGTCGACGTAATGACGCGTGCCTGCGACTACTACCGCAAGCAACTGCGGGTGGCGCCGGTCGCCATCGACTATTTGAAACGACGTGGATTGACGGGCGAAATCGCCGCGCATTTCGGCTTGGGTTATGCCCCGGATGGCTGGCAGAACCTCGAAGCCGTGTTCCAGGACTACCGCGACGACCAGTTGCTCGACGCCGGTCTCGTCATCGAAAGTGAGAAGGGCGAGGCGGGCGGCCCCAAGCGTCGTTATGACCGTTTTCGCGACCGGATCATGTTCCCGATCCGAAATACGAAGGGCCAGGTGATTGCTTTCGGCGGACGGGTGCTCGACAAGGGTGAGCCCAAGTATCTGAACTCGCCCGAAACGCCGCTGTTCAGCAAGGGCAGCGAGCTGTACGGACTGTTTGAGGCGCGCATCGGCATTCGCGACGCAGGTTACGTGCTCGTGGTGGAAGGGTATATGGACGTAGTCGCGCTGGCGCAGCTTGGCTTCCCGCAGGCGGTGGCCACGTTGGGCACGGCGTGTACGCCGATGCATGTGCAGAAGCTGTTGCGCCAGACCGAGACGGTGGTGTTCAGCTTCGATGGCGATGCTGCGGGCCGCAGGGCGGCGCGTCGGGCGCTGGAAGCGTGCTTGCCGCACGCGGACGATAACCGGAGCTTCAAGTTCCTGTTTTTGCCGAGCGAGCACGATCCGGACAGCTTCGTGCGCGAGCTCGGCGCGCAGGCGTTTGCCGACGAGGTGTCGCGAGCCATGCCGTTGTCGCAGTTCCTGATTGGCGAAGTGACGGCCGGTAAAGAGATGCATCAGCCCGAAGGCCGGGCCCGAGCGCTGTTCGAGGCGAAGCCGCTGTTGCAGCAGATGCCGGCGAACGCCCTGCGGGGGCAGATCCTGCATGCGCTGGCCGAGCGGGTGGGCAGTTCGGTCGAGGAAGTGGCCGAGTTGTGCGAGTTGCAGATCAGCGCGGCGCGCCGTCAGAACACGTGGGACAAGGCGCCCGCCAAGCGCGAGAAGCGCCGTGTGGTGGGCACCGAGCATCGGGCATTGCAGAACCTGCTGATGTTTCCGGTGCTTGGAAACGAATTGACCGAAGAAGAGACCAAGATTTTGCAGGAGGGGCGCCACCATGCCGAGATTTTCTCGGAGGTGCTGGCGCATTGTCGCGAGATGGGGGCGCAGGCCGATTTCCGCTTCATGTCGGATCGGTTGCGCACATCGCCGAACTGGGCGAGTTTCGATGACATCATCCGCGAAATTCTCTCCTTCGAGGAGAACGCCCGCGACTTGCTGCTGTTCGATCCGGCCGATGAGGCGCAGGCGGAGCGTCGCGAGGAACAAAAAGCACTGCGGCTCACGGAGCTGCGAAGCGCGATTCGGCGCTTGCAGTACGACGGGCTGTGCGAAGCATTGGAGACGATTTTCAAGCGGCCGTCATTGACGTCCGATGAATTGCGCCACGCTCAGGCGCTGTCGCGGCAACGCGACGAATTGAAGCGGCTGCTGGCTTCGGCTGGCACAGGAGGCGCGCGAAGTTGAGGTAAGCCCGCGTGCTATAATGGAAAGTTTTCAGTGGGCTGTTTTCTGGCAAGCGAGATCGCTATGGCAAAGATGACAACGACCAGCGGAAAAAAGACGGTTATCCCTTCACCGAAGGCAAAGCGCGCGGCAAGCGCGGCGGCGGCATCTGGTGGAAGGGGGGCGTCTCGTTCTGCAAAAGCTGGCGTTGCCGTAAAAGCTGGTGCGGTTGCGCAAGCCACGAAGAAAACGGCCAGCCAGGCAAGTTCGGCGAAACGTACTACGCAAGTTAAGGCAGCCGCCGGCGCAACCAAGACGACCGGCAAGACGGCTGCGAAGGTGACCGATGTCACCAAGCGCAAGAGTGCGACCGCCGCGACGGTGGGGGCTGCGAGAGCGGCCAAGCCGACGGTGAAGTCCGAGCCGCCCGTCAAAGCGACGAAGACGGCAATGACCGCGAAGGCGACGGCAGGCGGGAAACCGCAGGCCCGACAACCCGCTGAAAAAAGCGCGAAGAGCGCAACTACCGCCAAGGCATCGACCTTGGCGGGCCGCAGTACACCTGCGACGCGAGCCCCACGCAAGACCGGGGTTCCAAGCAAACCTGAGGTCGTGGAGGTCACGCCGGCAGCAATCGAGCCGCCCGTGTCCAAGACGCGTGGCAAGGCCGCGAAGACCGCCGCCTCGGCAGAGCAGAACGTCGCAGCGAATACTAGTGATCAACCCGTGAACGAAGATCAGACCAAAGTGGAAAAGCAGAAGGCGCGTGATCGCCGGGCAAAAGAGAAAGCACTGCTCAAGGACGCATTTTCCTCGCACCAGCCCGGTACGGCCGAGGAACTTGAGGAACGTCGCGGCAAACTGAGGACACTGATCAAGCTGGGCAAGGAACGTGGCTTCCTGACCTTTGCTGAGATCAACGACCACCTGCCCGATGACGTGGTGGAGGGCGACGCGCTGGAAGGCGTGATCGCCACGTTTAACGACATGGGCGTGGCCGTCTATGAGCAGGCGCCGGATGCCGAGACGCTGTTGCTCAACGACAATGCACCGAACGCTGCAACGGATGACGAAGTCGAGGAGCAAGCGGAAGCGGCCCTGTCGACGGTGGATTCCGAGTTTGGCCGCACGACCGATCCGGTGCGTATGTATATGCGCGAAATGGGGACGGTCGAGCTGCTGACGCGCGAGGGTGAAATCGAGATCGCCAAGCGCATCGAGGAAGGCCTGAAGCACATGGTGCAGGCCATTTCCGCGTGCCCGACGACGATTGCCGAGATTCTGGCGATGGCCGAGAAGGTCGAGCGCGAAGAAATGCGTATCGACGAAGTGGTTGACGGCCTGATCGATCCGAATGCGGATTCGGTGGCGGCTGGCGCCTCTGAAGACGAAGATTTCGACGCGGATGCGGTGGAAGACGCGGAAGAAGAGGAAGAAGCTTCCGACGATGACGACGACAGCAGCAGCGGCGGCGGCGCTTCGGCGGCGCAGGTCGAGCAGCTCAAGCGCGACGCGCTCGCCAAGTTCGCCTCGATCGCCGAATGGTTCGGCAAGATGCGCCGTGCGTTCGAGAAGGAAGGGTATCAGTCGAAGCCGTATGTGAAGGCTGGCGAAGCCATCCAGGCGGAACTGATGACGATTCGCTTCACGGCGCGTACGGTTGAGCGTCTGTGCGACACGCTGCGTTCGCAAGTGGACGAAGTGCGTAACATCGAGCGTGCGATTCTGAATATCGTGGTGGACAAGTGCGGCATGCCGCGCGCGGATTTCGTGCAGCGTTTCCCGGGCAACGAAACCAATGTCGACTGGATCTACACCGTTGTGGCCGACAACAAGCCTTACAGCTCGGTGGTGGAACGTAACGTGCCGGCCGTGCGGGAACTTCAGCAGAAGTTGATCGACTTGCAGGCACGCGTGGTGTTGCCGCTCTCGGAGCTCAAGGACGTCAATCGCAAGATGGCGGAAGGTGAGCGCCGTGCTCGCAAGGCCAAGCGTGAGATGACCGAAGCGAACTTGCGTCTGGTGATTTCGATCGCGAAGAAATACACGAACCGTGGCTTGCAGTTCCTGGATCTGATTCAGGAAGGCAACATTGGCCTGATGAAGGCGGTGGACAAGTTCGAATATCGTCGTGGTTACAAGTTCTCGACGTACGCAACGTGGTGGATCCGTCAGGCCATTACGCGTTCGATCGCTGACCAGGCGCGTACCATCCGTATTCCGGTGCACATGATCGAAACGATCAACAAGATGAACCGGATTTCGCGTCAGATTCTGCAGGAAACCGGTGTTGAGCCGGATCCGGCGACGCTGGCCGAGAAGATGGAAATGCCGGAGGACAAGATCCGCAAGATCATGAAGATCGCGAAGGAGCCGATCTCCATGGAAACGCCGATCGGTGACGACGACGATTCGCACTTGGGTGATTTCATCGAAGATACGGGCACCGTAGCACCTGCTGACGCTGCATTGCATGGTAGTATGCGCGACGTCGTGAAGGACGTGCTTGATTCGCTGACGCCGCGCGAGGCCAAGGTGCTGCGCATGCGTTTCGGTATCGAGATGAGCACGGACCATACGCTCGAGGAAGTGGGCAAGCAGTTTGACGTGACGCGTGAGCGTATTCGTCAGATCGAAGCCAAGGCGCTGCGCAAGCTGCGTCACCCGAGCCGTTCCGACAAGCTCAAGTCGTTCCTCGAAGGCAATTGATTGCTGCTGAGCGAGCGCCGGTAGTTGAGGGCCGTTAGCTCAGCGGTTAGAGCAGGGGACTCATAATCCCTTGGTCGCTGGTTCGAACCCAGCACGGCCTACCAAAGAAGTAAGAAAGCCCCTGACGGTGACGTCAGGGGCTTTTTGCGTTTTCGTCAATGATTTGTGTGAGGGGCTCTGAAAATGTGCGTTTTTCGATGTCGCGCGAGCGCTGGCGGCGGTACGGCACAGGGCTAAATTGCCTCTTCATTACGGTGAGGAGATCCGAGCACACGTCCGAGTATCCATGGCAACGATCGTCAAGAACGCGTCTGGCACGTGGATAGCCGTCATTCGGAAGGCTGGTTTTCCGACCAACGCGAAGACGTTCCGACTGAAAAAGTACGCGGAGCACTGGGCGCGACGCACAGAGGACGAGATGGCCCGGGTGCCGGATAGCCTGACTTATTGCACGTCGAATCGTTGGGATACCATGACGCTCTATCGCGTGTATAGTGCGCAAATTGAATATGTTAAGCGCATTGAATAGGGGGGGTGCGGTGAGAGATAGCGACGGTCATTCGAGAAGCAGCAATGGGGCCTTCACTAATCCCGATCTTGGGGTCGGGACTGAAGCTCAACAGGTGCGTGCCGGCGTCAACTACAGCGATACCGTCGATTCCGCCACCTCGAAAGTCTTCTTTGACGGTTTCAATCGGCAGCCCACTTCAGTTGGCTCCGCAGGCGGTGATGACTTTTCGGATGGCGCAAATGCCATTCTCGGCCTCAAGATAGTCATTCTCGCGGGGATAGTTTGCCTGTTTGCCTACACGGTCTATAAGACGTACCACGCGTTCGTAGTCGGCGCCGTTCGCTCGGGGCAGTCATATCAGGCTGCGCCCGGCTATCTGGATTTCCCGCCGGAGTTCATCAATGCACCGGAAGCGCCCATCACCAATGGCGTGACGCCTGAGTTTGCGAGATCGCTTTTCGTCGACAAGGCCAAGACATTCATTGCGAACCCGGCCATCGTCGAGCAACTTGCGAATCGCTGCGCGCACGACTGTGCCCAACCGTCGAGTGCTGATATGGTGAAGTACATTCCGTACGTTAAGCCCGGCCAGTTGCAAGATTACCTGCATTTCGCCTGCCAGAAGGACCAATTCAACAACTTGTACATTGGCCAGACCTACACCATGCCGAAGTTCAGCGGCAAGGTGGTGCTGACCCCGACGCCGACCGGTTGTCACATTGAGAATTACGAGAACTTCAAGACGGTTTACGAGCCGATGAAGGCTGGCTTTCAGCGAGGCGTCGAAGTGGATACGGCCAAGCTTCGCAAGGGCGGCATCGCTGACGCACTCAAGTATGGTGCCCTTCTGATCCTCGAACTCGCCCTGATCTTTTTCGTCGGTAAGCGGCTGTTAAAACTGCGCTTCGACAAGGGCTAACAAGCTGTTGCGAAATTAGTTAAACATTGGCTCAAGGC
>NZ_JAELTP010000514.1 GCF_016428915.1 Pandoraea sp. ASV26 | reverse complement strand
CTTCCTCTCTCACATTCTCTTTTTCTCTCTCACACACATTTCACAACTCTCGTCGCTTGATTCTCGCCAGCATTCGCCATTGCTAGACTCTGTTTAAGCCATTCATAGCCTACGGTGTTGCCCTTGACGTTTCTCAAAACCAGCCGGACCCCCCGCGTCTAACGGCGCTTCTCTTCGGCCATCACCAAAACCTCCAACCACCACGCTTCGTCTTTCCCTCACCTCACGATTTCTTCCTCGCTCAACAGCTTGTATCTGCGATTCCTAGTCACCGGCGCTGATTTTGCTTGATTTTCCCTGCGGATTCGGCCATGCTCAGACTCCCGCACGACAAGTCAACCGATCTTGCTCTTTAAACGCCCCTCCCCGAACCATTTCGTCTCTGGCGCCCAACTCTTTTTGGCCATCGGCGCCGCCGCACAAGCGCAGTGCTCC
>NZ_JAELTP010000513.1 GCF_016428915.1 Pandoraea sp. ASV26 | reverse complement strand
CACAGACGGCAAAGTGTACATCTGGGACACAGCCCATAGCGACAAGCCAATCCACGTTCTCAAGCACGGCTACCCGCTCGATGAGTTTTACGGGGACCGGGAGCGTGAGGACACGGGCGTCAAGTTTGTCGCTTGGGGGAGCAGCGTCGATCGGCTGTACACAGGCTCCAGCGACGGCGTGGTCAAGGTATGGAACATTCGCAACAGACGTAAGCCATTTGTGCGTAACTTGCTCCACGCGCCAGGCCCAATCTCCTGCGGTACCTTTTCGCCAAACTGCTCACAGCTGGCCATCGGTGACGCAACAGGCCGTCTGTTCCTCCTGTCCGTCGACATGGAGCAGGTCGACTCGCAAATCACAGCTCCAATGCCCGGCACCAACCGCCGAATCCGTCGCCCCAAGCCATTTACACCGCACGCCGAGCCACCACCTCC
>NZ_JAELTP010000512.1 GCF_016428915.1 Pandoraea sp. ASV26 | reverse complement strand
TGTGTATAAGAGACAGAAACAATTCTGCAGCGATGGGAGCCAAATACAGAAAACACCAAAGAAAACTACGTTCACGACTATGTCGAGGAAATATTCCTAGTCCAAGGAGACCTTCGGGACGTCAAGCGCAGCCCGGGTGTTGTGTGGGAGACTGGTGCTTATGCGTATCGGAAGCCCGGCATGGACCATGGGCCGTTTGCTAGCTACAAGGGATGTTTAATGTATGTAGTATGCATACCCATTTGAAAACGTTTACGGAAAATATCATTGTAATTGGTAAAATGAGAAATGGGCTTCTAGACCCATGATGTGCCTTGAATACAGACTTGCTCCGGTGTTACTCCAGGCTAGCTTATTAGCTTATAAGTGTGTGTGCATGTGCCAAGGTTCGGTTGTCAAAAGCATCCAAGTTGCAATGTCAACGGCTTATAGAAG
>NZ_JAELTP010000511.1 GCF_016428915.1 Pandoraea sp. ASV26 | reverse complement strand
AGATGAAGACGCCCACGGGTGCGAGTACAGCGCCGCAGACGGCTGGTGGAAGCCTGAGCTCCGGCTCCGTCCTGCCCTTGATACCCGTCTCTTTCTCTAGCTTCGCAACTAGCTTGCTGCGTATGCGGTGCCAAATGGGGTCGGAGAGCGTGGCGAAGAAGAGGCCGACGCTGATGGGGACAAATGATAGACCTGTCTGCCACAGGTTGAAACCGTAGTTTGTGCTATACACAAGAGGGAAGGCGCCGAAAAAGAGGTACAAGATGCCCAGTACGATGGCGGATAAGAGGCACAGGTTGAGGCACATGGGCTCAAACATGAGGAGTTGAAAGGGTCGCAGGAGCGAAAGTCCGACCGCGCGGATGACAGACTTTTGGGCCTTTTCGCTTGGAGCGAGCCATCGGTCATCTCCAGTGCGCTTTCGCAAGTCTCTGGC
>NZ_JAELTP010000510.1 GCF_016428915.1 Pandoraea sp. ASV26 | reverse complement strand
GTCTTTTTCGCCTGGTCTTCAGCCACTTGTTTGGTTGGCGCCGAAATGAGCCTTCGCACAGAAGACTCGGCCTTGTCTACCTCGCCGTTGCGGACTAGCCACCAGGGCGACTCGGGACAGAATGCGGCAAGCGGCATGATGATGACGGGCCACATCCACTGCAGGGCAAACGGGATGCGATATGCCCACTCGCCTTGCCAATCGTGCAGACTAAACAGCACGGCATACGATAAGAATTGGCCTATTCCCCAACAGCACACAATCCATGTTTCCAAGTAACTCCGCAGCACCATTGGTGCAACTTCAGACGCAAACGCCGGCGCCATGGTCGTAAAGATACCCCACGGAATACCACAAAGCAGCTGGCCAACAAACAGCGTCTCGACATTCTGCGCAAACACTTGAATGAAAATAAGCCCAGTAAGCGCCGTCAAAC
>NZ_JAELTP010000509.1 GCF_016428915.1 Pandoraea sp. ASV26 | reverse complement strand
CCGCTCACAATGCCTCTGCAGCATCCAACGCCTCGTCTGCGTCAGCAAGCAACTCTACCCACGAACCAATCGGCGACGCGTCTCTTTTATCAGGCGCCGGCTTTTCTATCCCAACCACCCGCCGTCATCACCGCACATCCTCCGCTACATCCCAAGGCCACGGCCTTCCCTCGTCATCCTATGAAAATCGTGGAACGCACTTTCCTCGACCGCCGCCTCCCGTGCCGCTGACTCGGCAAGACAGCTCAGCGTCTCGATCGAGCCAGGCCAACGTGGGCGGTTACCCGCCCGCAGCCATCGACCCGTCCAACTACTTTCACAGCCAACGAGTTCCGCCCTCGGCCAACTCGGTCGCTGCGACGCCTGGTAGCGCAGCCGGGGGCGACCAGATGAGCCCTGGACTGATGCCTGCTACAATGCGATATGAGGAAACTGC
>NZ_JAELTP010000508.1 GCF_016428915.1 Pandoraea sp. ASV26 | reverse complement strand
ATCCTGCCCTGACTCCATTTTGGTGCCGCTTCAGAAGGCCCCAAGGAAGGCACCCGTTAAGGTGTGATTTAGCCGCTTGTGCTTGTATTATATTTGTAGCTGATGCCCCAGCCTTACATAAAGCTTGTCAGCTGCTCTCAAACAGGACGTAATTGGGCGGGCGCCGATTTTGTGCACGCACCCTAACCAGTTAACAAGTGATCCCTGACCGAGCACTCCATATCCGAGAGCAATAAAAGCATTTGCAATCACGGTGGACATCTAAGTATTCTATTTGCATGTCGATCAATATCATCCGATTCTCTTCACTAATGGATATCTGCCGCAGTTAAAGGGCAAGTCCTTGATATGTATGATGTGGTTTGACTCGAGGGCAGCTCTGGCCGTATCCCGGGCTTCGGTATGCGTAGACAGACAGATTCTGGTTGGCCACGGC
>NZ_JAELTP010000507.1 GCF_016428915.1 Pandoraea sp. ASV26 | reverse complement strand
ATAGTATTCTTTGTCGGCATCGTTTAGATCCGTCGACTCGCTGTGCAGGCTCTCCAGACTAATGTCGTCGATTGCGCTCTCGCGTCCGTTTGTTCTATCCAAGCTCCGGCGTACTGCTTTAGCGTAATCCTTTGCACGAGTGGGAGTGCCGTCACTCATGTTGACGGAAACGATTGTGCTTTCTGTTTGCGGCTAATGTTTTACAGAAGCGCGTCTTGTATTTCGGTTCTTGACGCGTAACGAAGGCCATACCACGCGTGTAATATGGGAGTGAATTAAAGTATCGTATTTCAGGCGAGTGCGACACTAGCCGCAACGGTGGCTATTGTATATATTCGTATGGGAAAATATCGATAATTGTTGGTGTTCGGGCTTTCGGAGCCATATCGGCACTCCGGCACTTTGTGTGGGCAAAAATGTAGAGATATGACGTAAC
>NZ_JAELTP010000506.1 GCF_016428915.1 Pandoraea sp. ASV26 | reverse complement strand
ATCCTGCTTCGTGGTTTCGATTAGGAAAAATAAATAGACATAAATAAAAAGTCATGCGTATAACTTGCTGCCGTCATCATCATGTCCCCGTCCCCCAGGCGGCCCTTGGTGACGGCGGCGATTTTTAATAAGGGCGGGGCTGCCTGGATCTGTACTTGTAGCGCCAGTCCTGCCCTGTCCGGGTACCCAAAGATCTGGAAAAGCACAGCGGGCAGTTGCCGACATGTGCCGAGGGTCGAAAGCCATGTTGGGGACCGGGGGTACTTAAGCTGTCGACGACACCATACCATACTTGCTTTATTCGTAGACTTGCCTTGTAAGCATGATATGACTGCTTGAAAGACCCTCATTTTAACTAGAGTAAACACGGACTTATTAGCCAAACAACCATGCAGCCATCCATCGCAAATCATGTACGCTCTGGCCCGGACTACAC
>NZ_JAELTP010000051.1 GCF_016428915.1 Pandoraea sp. ASV26 | reverse complement strand
ATTGCATGACGGTGCCGCCGCCCTGCCCGCATGCACACATCACTTTGCCGCCGTCATCTCCCAAGCCCCACCGGTATCGCGTGAGAGCAGATGCTTGCGGATGCGCTCTGACGGTGTGGTCTCGAAGTGCGCCGTCTCGCGATAGTAGCGTGGCCGCTGGTAGCTGGCGAGCTTGTCGGCAGCCCATTGCGCGAGCACCGGCCAGTCGATGGCCTGACCGTCACGGAACTGCACGTACAGCATCACGTCCTGCTCACCGATGTCGCTCGCGATGCCGATGGCCGCACACGCCGCTACCGCCGGGTGCCGCGCGAACACACGCTCGATCTCCCAAGCCGATACGTTCTCGCCACGCACGCGCATGCTGTCCGTGCGACGGCCGATGAAGACCAGACTGCCGTCGGCACTGCGCCGCGCGCTGTCTCCCGTGAAGAGCTTGCCGTCACGCAAAGCCTTCGACGTCGCCTCGGGATTGTCGAGATAACCCGGCAGGAACACGCCTTCCACGTCGCTCGACAGCACGATTTCGCCCGGCTCGCCATCGGGTACCGGCTGCCCGTCATCGTCGAGCAACTCCAGCGTCAGCCAGGGCAACGCATGGCCGATGGAGCCCGGCATGTCCGCGTCGTTGAGGGTAGCGAAGCTCGAACACTCCGTCATGCCGTAGCACTCGCGCAAGGTGCATTGCAGGCGCTCTCGCGTCGCCTGCCAGGCACTTGCGGAGACGCCCGCGCCCCACGCCACGCGCAGTGAATTCTGCGCCGGCTGGGCGTCGCGCGGCAGTTGCATCAGGATGTCGAGGATGCCGCCGAGGTAATGCAGATGGGTCGCCTGCGCGGCGGCACATTGCTGCCAGAAGCGACTCGCCGAGAATCGCTCCACTACGTGCATCTCGACATCGGCGAGGAACGGCAGCAACAACATTTGCGCGCCGCCGATGTGGCACAGCGGCTCCCACAGGAACAGCCGGTCGCCGTCGTTCGCGTCTGCCACCAGCAGCGCGGCTTCGCTGGCGATGCGCATCATGCGGTGCGTGAACAGCACGCCCTTGGGTGCGCCCGTGGTGCCCGACGTGTAGATGATGCAAAGTACCGACGCAGGCGTGACGGCCGCCGGCTCTGGCTTGGCGCCATCGTAGGCCGCGGCTTGCGCCATCACGTCGGCCAACAGGCAACGCACGACGCGCGGCGCGTGATGCCCCGGCTGCTGCGCGGCGAGCGCCACGCCAGCGTCCAGCACGTCGGCAAAGGCTGGCTCGGCGATGAGCAGCTTCGGCTTGGCATGGCCGAGCAGATATTCGATTCCATCGCCCTTCAGACGCGTGTTGACCGGCACCCACACCAGCCCGGACAGCATGAGCGCATAGATCAGGGCAACCTGCGCGGCACTGTTGCCCAGCATGACGGCCACCCGATCGCCCGGCACGAGGCCCTGCGCGGCGAGCCACGCCTGCATGGCGCCGACACGCGCGGCCATCCGGGCACGATCGATGGCTTCACCCTCGAACACGACGACCGGCTTGGCCGACGCGCCGTGAAGGCCCGCCATCAGCAGCGGCACGACATCGAGCCGGTCGCCCTCGGCCCGCTGGGGAAAGTACTGCGTATAAGCGTGCGAAGCCGTAGGCAACGCCGGAGGAGAAGAAGAGAACGACTGCGTATTCACGGGTGCGACTCGGGCAACGTTGGACATGGACATACGGAAATCCGCAGATATCAATAGCTCTTGCGTTTGAAAATCGAAGACAGCCAGACGATGAACACCATCAGGAACACGAGCGAAGTCGCGACAGCCGCCAGCGTCGGCGTGACCGCCAACTGGATGTCGTCCCACATCTGCTTGGGCAATGTCGTGTTGATACCGCCGGACACGAAGATGGCAATCGTCAGGTCGTCGAACGACACGATGAAAGCGAACAGGAATGCCGAGCCCAGACTCGCGGCCATCAGCGGCAGCAACACGGTGCGCACGCGGGTGAAGGCCGAAGCGCCGAGCATCTTGGCGGCATCGTCGAGTCGCCAGTCAAAGCGCTTGAAACTCGCCGACAGCGTGACCACGACGTACGGAATCGCGAGCACCGTGTGGCCGATGACGAGGCCGGCGTTGGTGCCCGCGAGTTCCCAACGCGCAAACAGATACAGCAGGCCGACGGCCACCACGATGCGCGGCACGATCAGCGGCGCGATGAACAGGGCGAACAGCGGCTTGCGCCAGCGCGAGGGCAAACGCACGAGCGCAAGACTCGCGCCGAAGCCGAGCGCCAGTGCCAGGGCCGCCGTGGCAAAGCCCACGCCGAGCGAGCGCAGCAACGCCGCCTGCCAGACGCTGGATTCGAGGAACGTCACGAACCATTTCATCGTGAAGAGTTCGGGCGGGAAGGCCACGAACGACTGCTTGGTGAAAGCGAGCGGTACCACGAAGGCGATCGGCAGCACGAGCGCCAGCACCACCGCCCAGGTATAAGCCTTCAGGCCGAAGCTGCCTCCCGCACGCTCGCGCCCCCGCGACAGCGAGAGCTTGCCCGCGAGTCGCCCGATCGCGATGAGTACCGGCAACGCACGTCCGCCCGACCCGGCGCGACGCTCGGGTGCCTCGCCCGCCAGCGACGAGAGTCCCACCACCCGGTCGTACACATAGAACACGACGATCGAGCACAGCAGCAGCACGGTCGAGAGCGCACCGGCGAAGCGCAGGTCGAATAGATCAAGCACCGACGAGATGACGAGTTGCGCCACCATCGACTCACGCGGCGAACCCAGCAGCGCGGGCACGATGAAGAAGCCCAGGCTCGAGATGAAGACCAGCAGCCCGGCCGCAGCCGCGCCCGCCCCCGACAGCGGCAGGAACACGGTGAAGAAACCCGTCGCGCGGTCGGCGCCGAGCGTCTGCGCGGCCTGCACCAGTTGCATGTTGATGCCGCGCATGATCGGCAGCATCGTCATCACGGCGAGCGGCAACATGGCGTGCACCATGCCGATCAGCACCCCGGTGAGCGACGGGGCGAGCGTGCTCGCGCTGTCGATCAGCCCGAGATGCGTGGCCACGACCGTGAGCAGACCGGTCTTGGAGAGCAGCAGCATCCATGCATACGTCTTGACGAGATAGCTCGTCCAGAACGGCAGCACGATCCACAGCAGCCAGCGCTCTCGAGCGCGCGCCGACAGACGCGCCAACAGATACGCCACCGGATAGCCGAGCACCACCGAGAGCGCGGCAGTGAGGAACGCAATCCAGAACGTCGAGGCCAGCACTTTGACGTACACGGCCGAGTGCGTCATGCGGGCGAACTGCGCGACGGACAGAACACCGTCGCCATCGTAAAGGCCGCCTTGCAGAATCTCGACGACCGGCACGATGAAGAACACTGCGAGGAACAGCAACGCAGGCAAGGCCGGCAGCCACCTGGCCAGATGCTGCGGCCAGGCAATACGCGACCCCGCCTGAGGCAGGCGTTGAACAAGCCACATGGCAAATACTCCTGAAGCGGATGACTCGGGCGTCGGGTGAAGGGCTCAGCGCGTGAGCAACGTCGCGCGGCTGTGATCCCACGCCAGCCCGACACGCTGGCCGACACGCGGCGTGAGATCGCGTGGGCAACGCACGGTGAAGTCGGCGCCGTCGTCATGCCCGGCCCCCTCCCCCTGCCCCAGCGACACGATCGCGCGCGTGTCCGCCCCCAGAAAGACGACTTCGCGAATCGTGCCCGCGAGCGTCCCGTCTTCCGGCGAGGTCAGACGCGCCGCTTCCGGCCGCACCAGCAGACTCGCCTCGCCCGCCGCCGGCAGTTCGGGACCCGGGCCGACGGGCACCAGACGGTTGCCCACACGCAGCGCGACGCGGCCGTCAGCCGCGCGCTCGACCACGCCGTCGAGCAAATTGGAATGACCGAGGAAATCGGCGGCAAAGCGCGTCGCCGGACGGTCGTACAACTGCGCCGGCGTGCCGATCTGCTCGATGCGCGCCTGATTCATCAGACAGATCCGATCGGACAGCGTGAGCGCCTCGTCCTGATCGTGCGTGACGTAAATGAACGTGGCGCCCAACTCCTGATGCAGGCGCCGGATCTCCATCTGCATGTGCTCGCGCAACTTCTTGTCGAGCGCGCCCAGCGGCTCGTCGAGCAGGATGACCGAAGGTCGGAACGCAAAGCAGCGGGCGAGCGCGATGCGCTGCTGCTGCCCGCCCGACAACTCCGAGGGCAGACGCTGGGCAAAGGACTGCATCTTGACCATCGCCAGTGCGGCGTCGACGGCCGGGGCCAGCTCCGCGCGCGGCAGCTTGCGCATGCGCAGGCCGTAGGCCACGTTGTCCCAGACGGTCATGTGCGGAAAGAGCGCGTAGCTCTGGAACACCATCCCGATGCCGCGTTTGCCCGGTGCGTCGTGCGTGGCGTCGCGCCCATCGATGAGGAGTTGCCCGGCACTGGGCTCGACGAGCCCCGAGATCATCTGCAACAGCGTGGTCTTGCCCGAGCCCGACGGCCCGAGCAAGGTGAGAAATTCTCCTGCCGCGACCCGCAGGTCGGTCGGCAAGAGCGCGGGGGTCTCGCGATACGTCTTGGCAAGACCGATGGTTTCCAGTTTGGTACTCATGTTTGCCTCATCCCTGCTGCGCTGCCTCTGAGAACTTACGACAACAGCCATGCGTTGAAACGCTCGGTGGCCTTCGTGCGGTTCTCGGCCCACCACTGCGGGCTCGGCAGACGCATGCCCTTGAGGTTGGCCGGTGCCGTCGGCAACAACGGCGCGCGGTCCTTTGAGATACCGTCGAATGCCTTGAGGTTGGTCGGGCCATACGCGAGATCCTGCGTGATGAGCGCCTGACGGCCCGGATCGCCGCAGAACCGCACGAACTGCCGTGCGAAATCGGCACGCGGCGTGCCCTTTGGAATGCCCCACCCTTCGATAGAATAAAGCCCCTGATTCCAGACGATCTTCACCGGCGCCTTGTTGTCGATGGCCGCCTGCGCGCGACCGTTCCACGTCGACATCATGTCGACGTCGCCACTCTGAATCGCCTGCATGGCCTGTGCACCGGACGTCCACCACAGGTTGATGTGCGGCTTGATCTTGTCGAGCGACTTGAAGGCACGGTCGAGATCGAGCGGATACAGCTTGTCGATCGGTACGCCGTCGGCCATGAGGGCCTGCTCAAGCGTGTCGAGCGGACTACGGCGCAGCGAGCGGCGGCCCGGAAAGCGCTTCACATCCCAAAAATCCGCCCACGTCTGCGGGGCTTCCTTCTGAAACTTGTCGGTGCGATAGGCCAGCACCGTCGAGTACACGTCGACACCCAGCCAATCGGCCGTCACGGCCTCGGGCATGATGCCGGGAAAGTCGCTGACCTTCATGCCGACGGGCTCGAGAAAGCCCTTCGACTCGAGATAGGGAATGTCGGCTGAGAGCGTGAGCGTCGTCACGTCCCACACGTAGTTCCGGGTCTGCACCATTGCCGCAAACTGCGCCACCGGCTGCGAATCGCGCGCCACGCTGACCACCTTGATGCCGGTGGCCTTCTCGAACGGGTCGTAGAACGCGCGGCGATAGGCCACGGTGTACGGCCCCCCCGGATCGGAGACGATCAACTGACGTGCCTGTGCATACGCGGTGCGCGACGCAGCCAACGGCAAGGCGCTTGCCAGCGCAGCAGTGCCGGCCACTTGCAGGAGGCGGCGGCGGGACGGGTTTTGCGGGTCGTGCGGGTGAGACATGGGAAACTCCGCTAGCGTGTGGACAGACGCGACGCGCATGTCCTGTAACGATCGCCACCCCTGCACCACTGCGCCTCTGCGCATGCCGCCGGGTGGCGGGACTTCATTTAACGGCGGCCCGTATCGCTCAGGCCTTGGCGGCCTCGGCCTTGGCGGCACGCTTGGCAAAGAACGCGGCCATCATGCGCGCCGGTTCGCCCGATTCGTACGATTCGCGCTGAATGCGCATGCCGGCCGCGATGGCGTCCTGGAACGTGGCCTCGGTCATCTCACGGAAACGCTGCTTGTCCAGACGCATGGCCACCGGCGGCTTTTCAGCCAGGTCGGACGCGATCTCCAGCGCCTTCTCGAACACCTTCTCTTCCGGCACGAGGTGATGGATCAGGCCCAGACGGTGACATTCGTCGGCTTCCATCAGTCGGCCCGTGAGCGTGAGCTCGATGGTGCGCGACAGACCGAGCATGTGATTCATGATCCACGGGCCGGTCGTGCTGGCGATCCCCGCGTTGATCTCCGGCTGCCCCATGCGCACGCCCGGATGACCCACGCGAATATCGCCCAGCAGCGACACCTGGAAGGCCGAGCCGGCCGCCGTGCCGTTCAGCGCCATGACCAGCGGCTTCTTCAGGCTGCGAATCACGTCGTAGTAATGCTCCCAACCCTTGATCCACTCGATGGCGGTGTCACCGTCGAAGTGCTTCGCTTCCGCCAGATCCTGTCCGGCCGAGAAGGCACGTCCCGCGCCGGTCATGATGACGGCTGCCACGTTCTCGTCGGCATTGAAGCGCTCGAGCGCATCGATGATCAGTTCGCGCATGGCGATGGTCCACGCGTTGAGCGCCTGCGGGCGGTTCAACGTAATCACCGCAACGCGGCCGACCTGCGTGAAGAGAACTTCCTGTTCCGTTTGCTTTGCTGTCTCGCTCATTTGAACTCCAAGGGCACCGACGCGTGACATCACGCGTGCATTGAGATGGCGACAAGGCGGCCACCACACTTCTCATAAACAGTTATCTCAGTGCAATAACAGTTATTTGAAAGAAATATAGTGACTTCAAAAAAATGACGCAAGTTGAATCGCCTCGGGGTTTACCTCAGGCGGTTGCACCTCGTGAGACGAAAAAAAACGGGCAGCCCGTGAGGACTGCCCGTCTTACCTGCTATCGCGGGACGGCGATGACGCGACGCCGGTACCGGCGTTGGCGCGTGTGACTGGATGGGTGTTGCCGTCTCAGCGAGACTCCTTCTGTTTGCGCAGGCGCCGGATCGCCTGCAACTGCGCCACGGCTTCGGTCAGTTCTGCCTGTGCCTTGGCGTAATCGATATTGCTCGCCTGCGTCTCGAGCAGCGCCTTGGCCTCTTCGCGAGCCCGCTGCGCGCGCGCTTCGTCGAGATTTTCGGCACGCATGGCGGTGTCGGCAAGAATCGTCACCCGATCGGGTTGAATTTCGACGAACCCCCCGGCGATGTACAGGAAAGTATCCGCGCCGTCGTCCGTTTCAATCCGAACGGTGCCGGGGCGGACCGCCGTGAGCAACGGTGTGTGCCCGGGAAGCACGCCCAACTCTCCCGAGGTTCCCGGCACCGCGACGAAGCGTGCCTCGCCCGAAAATATTGCCCGCTCGGTACTCACCACGTCGACCTTGAGTAATGCCATGCCTTTCACTTCTCCCTGCAATGCCAACGGCATCGCTCAAATCCCTGCATTTTTTCGGTATTGCCATCGTCGCACAAAGGGCGACGCGAGGACGCGTTTCCTTCGCGAGACTTATAACGTGCGCGGCGGCGCAACACCAAGCTCCCCGGCCATCGTCATCAACGACGCCCAGATCGTAGGCGTGAGATCGACGTGGTCGTGATGTTTCTTGCGGTTCTCGGCCTCGTATTCCCCCGGATACTGCACACGGTCGAAACCCGGTTGCGGCGGGCAGGACGTCAGATAATCGATGAACGCCTCGACCTCGTGCGAGCGCCACGTCGCCGAAAAATCGACCTGCGGATTGAGCACGATGGCGAACATGTTGTTCGTCGCCACGCCCGCACGCGGGTGCTCCGGCTGAATCGTGCCGCCGCCCGAGAGCACGCCGGCGAGCAGTTCCGTCACGATGCCCAAGGCATAGCCCTTATGGCCGCCGAACGGCAGCAATGCCCCGAACGGTTCGTTGAAAAGCGCACTCGGATCGGTCGACGGATTCCCGTGACCGTCGATCAACGAGCCCGGCGGTGCCGGCTTGCCCTCGGCGGCCAGCACACGCGCCTTGTTGATCGCGATGGCGCTGGTCGCCATGTCCACCACGAGCGGCGGACGGCTGTTCGGCAGCGGCCCGGCAAAGCATAGCGGGTTCGTCGTCAGGCGCGGCTCGCTTCCCCCATAGGGGGCCACCATCGGCTGGCGGTTCGTCACGTTGGTGAACGCCATGAACACCAGCCCCTGGTGCGCCGCCATCTCGCCATACTGCCCCATCCGGCCCAGATGGTGACTGTTGCGCAACGTGAGGATCGACACGCCCTTCTCGAAGGCTCGCGCGATGGCATGCTCGACCACCAACTTGCCCACGTGCTGGCCGAAGCCGCGATTGCCCTCATACAGCAGCAGGTTGCCGTGATCGGTGAGCACGCTCGGTCGCCCGCTCGGGTTGACCTGACCGTCCTCCAGCACCTTGCGGTACGTCGGCAAAATCGAGAGCCCATGGCTCGCATAACCGACCCGATCCGATTCGACCAGATGCTGCGCAACGTCGAGCGCAATATCGTCGGGCACACCTTGTGCGAGCAGCAGTTGCCGGCCGAAGTCGGTCGCGTCGTTCAGGGGGATTCGCATTGTGACTCCTTGTTCGATCGGCACGGATTACAACCAGCCCAGCCAGCGCCAGTAGGTTGCAGCGAAGCACAGCAGCAGCGCGTAACCCACGACCGTGACCACGATGCCGACTTTCGCGAACTGCTTTGCGGTAAAGGTATCGGTGCCCAGACACACCATGTTCTGCGGCGCGTTGATCGGCAGGATGAAGCCGAAGCTCACCGTGAAGCCAAGCAGCATGGTCATGCCCAACCGGTTGAAGTCGCCCGGCAATGTTTGCAGCACCGCGATCAGAATCGGCAGCATGGCCGAGGTGAGCGCCGTCGCGCTGGCAAAACCCAGATGAATCAGGATCAGGAACGCGGCCAGAATCGCGAAGACCCACAGCGTCGGTAGCGAGTCGAGCCCCGTCGCCGCGACCACGTGATTGCCCAGCCATTGACCCGCCTGCGTGGTGAGGAGCGCGGTACCCAGACTGATACCCACACCGAACACGATCACCGTGCCCCAGGGAATGCGCGATTGCACATCCTTCCAGGTCATCACGCCGAAGCGCGGCAGCATCAGCACCACCAGACCGACATAAGTCACCGATGTGGTGTCAAAGCGATGCAACTTGCCTTCCGTCGCCCAGAACAGCAGCAGCCCGATCGACACGGCAAGCAGACGCTTCTGCGCACTCGTCATCGGCCCCATTTGACGCAGTTGTGCTTCCACCGCTTCCTTGCCACCGGCGATGGCATCGGCCTCGGGCGGCATCATCCTGAGCACGAGCACCACGAGAATCACCGACATGATGATGGCCCACGGCGCGCCTGCCACCAGCCACTCGGCCCACGTGATGCGATCGCCGAGCATCTTGTCCATGAAGCCCACGGTCAGCAGGTTTTGCGCGGCGGCCGTCTGGATGCCGACGTTCCAGATACTCGTCGCCTGCGCCACGATAATCATGACCCCGGCCGCGATGTTCGAGCGCTTGTCGACGCCGAAGGCGGCAATCACCCCCATCATGATCGGCACCACACAGGCGCTGCGTGCCGTGGCACTCGGCACCACGAGCGAGAGCAGGATCGTGACCGCAACCGCACCGATCATCACACGACGTGTACTGGTGCCGATCTTCGAGAGCGTGACCAGTGCGATGCGCCGGTCGAGTCCGGTCAGCGTCATGGCCGCCGCGATGAACAGCGCCCCGGCCACGAGCGCGAGCGCCGAGTTCGAGAAGCCGGCGAGCGCCATGCTGATGGCACGCGACGTGCCGTACTCGACGCTGGGGTCCTGCACGGTGGGGGCGGTCCCCACGAGGAATGCCATCAACGACGTAATGATGATGGCGCTCGCTTCATACGACACCGCTTCGGTGATCCACACGACCACGGCGAACGCGAGAATTGCCAGCATGCGGTGACCGGCGACCGGCAGGTCATCGGGCATGGGAATCAGGAGCACGGCGATCATCACGATCACGCCGGCGATCAATCCGATGGGAACCGCTTTCTTCTGGGGATGACTTTGCACAGAAACGTCAGGCGTGCTCATAAGGGGGCTCCAGAACGGAATGGCATGCCGGCAGTCGGCATGTCTTGAGGAACTGCCACGCTTGAACTGCGGGTTAATCCTAACCGCATTGATCTTGACGAGGCAAGCAAGGGAGAACGGCTCACGCCACGGCCAGCCCCTCCGAAAAACGGGGGGGACGCGCGTTGAGCCGGGTCGGGAGATCGCGTGTAGCCGCCGTCCGGATACACACGATGCGTCGGCAGACGATCAATCCTGCGATGAACGAAACATGCGCGTCGAATCCATCGAACGAGACACGCGAGCGTGTCCCGCCGCAATGCCTGCCGCGATGGCCGCCAGTTTAGAAATGCAGTCCGAAGTATTCCGGAGAACCGGCGAAGAGCTGGGTGCTCAGCACGGGACTGGAAAGCGCACGATGCCAGACGGTTTGATACAGCCCCGTCAACCCGGCGCGAGGCCCGGTAATCATGCCCGTCGAACCCTTCGTCAGCCCGGCGTTGCCAAGCGTGTCGCCCAAGGTCCGTCCGCTGACGACGATCGGTTCGGACGCCCAGGCACCCGCCTGTGCGAACACGTCGTGCCACGGCGCCGGCGCTGCGCCGACGAGTGCCGGCGGGGGTGAGCCCGGCGGTGAGAAAGCCGGCGCTCGGGCCGCACGTTTTACACGTGCGGCCCGCGACGGCCGGGTGCCCTGTCTGGCATTGGCGGCTAAGGTCTTCTCGCTTGCCGAAGCATCGGCATGCCTGCCGATGCTCGACGGACTCGCGGCATGTGCCGATGCCGGTATCCAGAAGCAAGACCACAGCGCCAACGCCATCGTGGCGCCCATCAGGCGGGGGAGCGACTTCGTCATGACATCCTCGCGTGTCGGCGGTCAACTCCGCCTGTCCTGACAAAGTCACAGCAAATTTCGCACCACGATCAATAACCTTTTGATTCTTATGCACTTCTATTCCCACCATTCGCGTAATACCAAGACGATCCCGAAGAAGTGTTTCATTTCAGAAACATCCGGCAGCCGCGATTGAATCACCGGCGAAACGTTTCCC
Organism: Pandoraea sp. ASV26; assembly: GCF_016428915.1. Lineage (GTDB taxonomy): Bacteria > Pseudomonadota > Gammaproteobacteria > Burkholderiales > Burkholderiaceae > Pandoraea. Next base: position 28,616 of record NZ_JAELTP010000051.1, on the reverse strand, counting down.
GACCCCGTTGCAGGCCGGCCGCCACGCGCCGTTGAAGCATTGTTCGACTCTCGACGCCTTCGATTGTCGTCCTGCGTTTCATCTGGCGCATTGATGTGAATCAAAGGAAGCGCACGACCGTGCGAAAACCCGGATTGACGAGTCGCCCGCCGTGTGACGCGCGGATATGAGGCGGTCGCTGAATTCGGTCTCGGATGACTCTGAAAGCACGGGGGAGACGACGACGTTCCGAGCGGGTCTCTGGCACAATCGCTCAACGCCAGAAGCGATGGTCGTCGTAATGCTGCCGGGCTGCCGGGCTGTCGGGCTGTTCGGCTGTCCGAATGAGCCTGTCAGCTCGACGCGCCGCATGTCATCAAGGAGTCAGTAATGCCCCAGTTCGATGTGGATCTTTTCGTGATCGGTGCCGGTTCCGGCGGTGTGCGCGCAGCGCGCGTCGCGGCCCAATATGGCGCACGCGTGAAAGTGGCCGAGGAGTTTCGTGTCGGCGGCACCTGCGTCATTCGAGGGTGCGTGCCGAAGAAGTTGCTGGTCTACGCGAGCCGCTTCGCCGACGAGTTCGAAGATGCCGCGGGCTTCGGGTGGCAAGTGCCCTCCCCCAGGTTCGACTGGAAGACGCTCATCTCGCGCAAAGACACCGAAATCGCCCGGCTCGAAGGCATCTACCGGGCCAATCTGGAGCGCGCAGGCGCCGAGCTCATCGCGGCGCGTGCCGTGGTGGAAGGTCCGCACACGGTGGTGTTGCCCGCCACGGGCGAGCGCATCACCGCCCGCAACATTCTGATCGCCACCGGTGGCAAACCGGCGGATCAACCTCACTTCATCGGTCGTGAGCATGCCATCTCGTCGAACGAAGTGTTTCATCTCGAATCGCTCCCCGAGCGCATTACGATCATCGGCGGCGGCTACATCGCCGTGGAGTTCGCGGGCGTGTTCGCCGGACTCGGCTCGAAAGTCACGCTCGTGCATCGCGGCCCGCACCTGCTGCGCGGCTTCGACGAGGAAGTGCGCACCGCCCTCGAAGCCGCCTATCGGGAGCGCGGCATCGAGGTCTTGCTGGAGCGCACCGTTGCGCGCGCGGACAAGGCGCAGGACCACTTGCGCATCACGCTGTCCGACGGCAGCACGCACGACGCCGACGTACTGCTGAGCGCAGCCGGACGCGTGCCTTACACCCAAGGGCTTGGCCTCGCGGCGAGCGGTGTGGCACTGAACGAAAAAGGCGCCGTGATCGTCGATGAATTCTCGCGGACCAACGTGCCGTCGATCTTTGCAGTCGGCGACGTGACCGACCGGGTCAACCTCACGCCGATGGCGATTCGCGAGGGTCAGGCGTTTGCCGATACGGTGTTCGGCGAGCGCACGACACGGGTCGACCACAAGCTGATTCCGACGGCCGTATTCAGCACCCCCGAGATCGGTGTCGTGGGCCTGACCGAGAGCGACGCGCGCGCGCAGTATTCGCAACTGAAGGTTTACAAGGCGTCGTTCCGCCCGCTCAAGGCAACGCTGTCGGGCCGTCAGGAGAAGATTCTGATGAAGCTGCTGGTCGACGGCGCCACCGACAAGATCGTCGGCGCGCACATGGTGGGCGATCACGCGGGCGAGCAAGTGCAACTACTCGGTGTGGCGCTGTCGATGGGGGCGACCAAGGCCGACTTCGACCGCACGCTCGCGGTACACCCGACGGCCGCCGAAGAGTGGGTGACGATGCGAACGCCGGTCTCGTGATCGGTCAGTGATTCACGGGCGCTTCACGGGTTATTCGGATGCGGGAGGGGATTCGCCGGAGATTCACCCGTGGTTCCCTCCCGATCCGTCGGCATCGCAGCATCACGGACGGACACGATGGCCCGTCCGCGCTCGCCTCAGAGGCTCTGATACCAGACGCCGAAGATCGCGACGGGCGTGAGAACGAGCAACAACCCGCGCCACACCGGCACGAACCACTGAGCGCGCGTGCCCTCGAGTACGGTACGTGCCGACGGCCAGATGCGTGCGCCAACGAAGAGCGCTACGCACAATCCGCCCGCCGGCATGAGCAGATTGACGGTCACGAAGTCCATCAGATCGAAGATCGTACGGTCGAAGAGACGCACGTCCGACCACACACCGAACGACAGCGCGGCCGGTGCGCCGAAGGCGAACGTCGCCAGCAGCACGGCGAGCACGGCCGGTCCGCGACGCCATTGGTACTCATCGATGAGGAACGCCGTGACCGGCTCGAACAGCGAGACCGCCGACGTCAGCGCCGCAAACAGCAGCAACAGGAAGAACGCGATCGCCACGAGATGACCGAAGGGCATCTGCGCGAAAATCGCAGGCATCGTGATGAAGGTCAGGCCCGGTCCGGCATTCGGCGCCACCCCGAAGGCGAACACGGCCGGCAGAATCATCAGGCCGGCGAGAAAGCAGGCCAGCGTTGCGAGGGTTGCCACCCAGACGGCCGAGCCCGCCAGTCGCGCGTCCTTGGGCAGATACGAGCCGTAGACCACGATCATGCCGGCCCCTAACGACAGCGAGAAGAACGCCAACCCCAGTGCTTCGAGCAAGGTACTGCCCGAAATGGCAGAGAAGTCCGGCGTGAGAAACCACGCGACACCGGCCATGGCCCCCGGCAACGTAAGCGCGCGGGCGATGACCAGCAGCATCAGGATGAACAGCGCGGGCATGAGCCACTTGCCTGCACGCTCGATGCCCTTCTGCACCCCGGCGGCGACGATGATGCCCGTCAGCCACAGAAACACCCCCATGCTCACGAGCGACGCGACCGGGTCCGCGATGAAGGCCGAGAACTCGCTGACCAGACGTTCCGTGTCGGCAGCCAGCACCGTGCCGGTGATCGCACGTTGCAGATACGCCACCGTCCAGCCGCCGACCACGACGTAAAACGACAGGATCGCAAAGGCGTTGAAGGTGGCGACGCGTCCAACCCATGCCCAGCGGCGTCCGCCCAATTCACGCAATGCCGTCGTGACGGACTTGCCCGTCAACCGGCCGATGGTCATCTCGGCAAGCAACAGCGCAACGCCCAACGAGAGTACGCAACCGAGATACACGATCAGAAACGCGCCGCCGCCGTGCATACCCACGACGTAGGGGAATTTCCAGACGGCACCAAGCCCCACGGCGGAACCGGCAGCCGCCAGTACGAAGCCCAGGCGCGAGCCCCAGGTGGCACGACCCGCGGTAGCAGGAGCGCCGGCGTGCGCCGACGTCGCGGCGGCAGGCGGTGCAGATGGCGTAATGGGCGAATGGGACACGTATCTCCTCCGGAAGCGGCCGTACGCGCCCCACGGAACGGCATCCGCTGGCGCGACACGACACTTGTCATGGAATGGCGTCAGGCAGATTACTGGCGCAGCACGGCATCGCCTTCCCGGCAATACGGTACGCGTGCGCCAGCGCGCGACGCCACAAGGGTGGCCCGAGAGTCTACGCGGGAAGAGGCGCGTATCGCTTTAGGAAATCGCCCAAACCGGAGGTGGCGCCGGGGACTCGCATCCCCGACAGCCCGAGCGTACGTCAGTGGCCGAGCGCCACTTCGCCGGCAGACGCCGAGCGCGTGCCCGGCTTGGGCGGGTTGCTCTCGCCGCGATACGCAAACACCACCGAGAATTTCGTGATATCGCCCTCGTTGCGACCGGCGGCGTGGAACAGGCCGCTGTGGAACAACACCACATCGCCTTGTGCCAACTCCACCTGCTGACCGCGCTCGACGAGCGGCTGGTTGTCCGGCTCGTCGGGGCGCAGGAAGTCGAGCGAGTCGAGTTGGTGCGGCTTGAGCTGCGCGCGATGCGAGCCGGGGATGAAGCGAAGCGCGCCGTTCTCACGCGTTTCCGGCCCCAATGCGAGCCACACGGAGACCAGCGAATTTTCCGGGAACGACCAGTAGCGGATATCGCGATGCCAACCGGTAGCCGTGCCGAAGTGCGGGTGCTTGGTCATCACGCAATTGTGATGTGCCAGCGTGAGCACCACGTCTTCGCCGAAGATCTGCGCGAGCGACTCGATCAGGTCCGGGCGGGTCGCCCAGCGACGCAGTGCATCGCCCCGATCGTAGGCCTTGAGCAGACGACGTACCGTCTGGCCGCCCTCCGCGTCGCGCGATTGCGGCGCGCCCTCATAGCCGACATCGGCTTCGAACTCGAGCGGTGGTGTGGCCGCCGCCAACTGCGCTCGCACATCGGCCAGAATCGCCTCGCAGTCGGCCTGCGCCACATAGCGCGGAAGGATCAGATAACCGTCGTTACGGAAGGTTTCGAGCTGCGATGCGGTAAGCGCCATGATGGTCGGCGAAGCTGACAGAAAGCTGAATGTTGGGGGGAGATTCGCTACGTAACTGGGTCAATCGGAAGGACTGGCGCGGCATTGGCCGGGACGTTGCAGTCGCGGCAGCAGCCCTCAGGCGGCGCGCTTGCGTCGTCGTGGCGGCAATTCAGCGGCGGGCTTGCGCTCGAGCTTGGGCTCGGGCTGCGGCACGTCGGTGCCCGGCAGCGACGCTTGCGGATTCCCCGTCGGGCGCGGCGTGTCGACCACGCTGCGCAGACGGTCGAGTTCGCGCGTGAGCTTCGCCAATTGATATTCGAGCTGGCAATTACGGCGGTACAACGTGCGCATTTTTTGGCTGAGCGCCTGCGTCTGCGTCCAGTACTCCGGATACATGACGAAACGCCCATCCGGGCGCTCGACGACGCCCAACCCGCTCTGTCCCATCACGTCGATGGTTTCCAGCGCGTAGCGTCGAACTTTTTTTACCGTACCTGCCGCCATTGATTTCCTACAGTCCCAGCCTGAGAGAGTCAGGCGCGGCATTTTGCCATGAATTCGCCCCGGCCGGGCGGCAAACCCGCACCGGGACGGACATTTATTTTCGCCCAGCGGCCCCGTCAGACGGGGCTGCGCGCCCAACATACCGGATTGGCACGCAATCCGTCGGCATTACACGGCAACCGAGCGCAAAGCTATCGAAAACCCACTGCCACCTATCGCGTATCGATCGCAAACGTCAGGGCTTCGATGCCTTGCCGGTATCGATCGATACCGGATCGCTTGCAGGGAAAGTCTCTTCCAGTCCTTCATCGAGACGCTTTGTCGCGGCCGTTTTCGGCGCCGGAGTGCGTCTCGGCTTGTCGATGCCGATGGAAACGGGGTCACTCGCCGGGAAGGTCTCGTCGAGCGCTTCGTCGAGGTCGCGCTCCACATGGTCTTCCTTGTGAGGTTGCTGTGGGCTGGGCTTGCGCGTAGGGGTATCGCTCATCACGTCCTCCGCTGGTAAAGCCGCGCAGGTGCACGACCGTTCTCCCTACTATACCGCTAGCAGCGTATGGCTGCGGCGACCCGGGCAGCAGCTTGACGGAACCAGTTCGACGGAATCAGCCAGGCGGCATGAGCCGCGCGCGATGACGGACCAGCGCTTCGCGCACGAGCGAGTGCATCTCCTCGGCGGCGGGCGTGTCGACCAACGCCAGAATCTGGGCACGCATGCGCGGATCCCAGAACTTGTGCAGATGCGTGGCCACTTCACCGAGCGCTTCCTCTCGATCGGGCAACGATTCGAAGAAGTCTGCGATGCGATTGGCCATCCGCACGAGGTTATTACCGTCCATCCAGGATCTCCCGCTCTGCCATTGGCGTCAGACGCTGTCGTCGAGCGCCGCCCCGCCGGTGTAGATGACACACTGCTCGCCCCGCACGAAGCCCACCAGCGCGACGCCCGCCGCCTGCGCCGTTCGCACCGCCAGCGCGGTGGCCGCCGAGACGGCCGCGACCATCGGAATGCCGACTTGCGCCGCCTTTTGCACGATTTCGACGCTTGCACGGCTCGTCATCAACACAAAGCCGCTATCGAACGCCTGTCCATCGCGCGCGAGTGCGCCGATCAGCTTGTCGAGCGCGTTGTGCCGGCCGACGTCTTCCCGCAAGCAGAGAATGTCGCCCTGCGGTGAACACCAGGCCGCACCGTGCACCGCGCCCGTCACCCCGTTGAGCGGCTGATGCCGCGCGAGGCCCGCATGCGCGGCGGCCAGCGCGGCGTGAGACACGCGCAGCGGCTGGCCGGCGGCCGGCAACGCACGCAGCACCTGATCGAGACTTTCCGTGCCGCACAGTCCACAACCGGTGCGTCCCGTGAGGTTGCGACGACGCTCCTTGAGCCCGGCGAACGCCCGCGACGAGACGTCGAGATGCGCGGTGATCCCGAGCGGCGTCGCCGTCACGTCGACGCCGTAGCACTCGCGCCGGTCGTTGAGAATGCCCTCGGACAGCGCGAAGCCGAGCGCAAAGTCTTCGATATCGGCCGGGGTCGCGAGCATCACCACATGGGAGATGCCGTTGAACTCCAGCGCGACGGGCACCTCCTCCGCCAGTTCGTCACTCGCCTGCTGCCAGCCAGCCTGACGAAAACGCCGCACGGCGAAGGTCGCGTGCGGCGTCAGGGCTTCCGGGTCGATCGCGGCAGGCGCCACGTCGCACACGGGCGCGGCAATGACTTCCGCGTCTTTGCCATGCGATTCGTGCGCGGATTGCCGGTCGTCACCGCCACTTTCCCGGTCACGTTCCCGGCCGCTTAAAAGGTTGGACATCGTCAAACGCTGACTCCACTGCTATTCATTGATCGCCGCCTACTTCGCCGGCACTGGCTCGGAAGACGTGCGGGCCGCATCGAGCAGCTCAAGCTGCGTGCGGTTGAACGTCGAATACCTGGCCTGCCACGCCGAAGGCTGCGCCACGGGCAGCACCTGCACGGCCGTCACCTTGTACTCGGGACAATTGGTCGCCCAGTCCGAGTTGTCGGTCGTGATGACGTTCGCCCCCGACTCCGGGAAATGGAACGTCGTGTACACCACGCCCGGTTGCATGCGCTCGCTGAGCACCGCGCGCAGGACCGTCTCGCCCGCCCGGCTGCGAATGCCGACCCAGTCGTTGTCCTTGATGCCCCGCTCCTGCGCGTCGTGCGGGTGGATTTCGAGCCGGTCTTCATCGTGCCAGAGAACGTTATGCGTACGGCGTGTCTGCGCACCGACATTGTATTGCGAGAGGATGCGTCCCGTGGTGAGCAGCAGCGGGTAGCGCGGCGTGACCTTCTCGTCCGTGGGCACGTAGCGCGTGATGATGAAGCGCCCCTTGCCACGCACGAACCCGTCGACGTGCATGATCGGCGTGCCGTCCGGCGCTTCGTCGTTGCACGGCCATTGCAGGCTGCCGGCCTCATCGAGACGCGCGTAGCTCACCCCGCGGAACGTCGGCGTGAGCCGGGCGATCTCGTCCATGATCTGCGACGGATGCGCGTAAGGCATCTCGTAGCCCAGCCGCTTCGCGAGCGCAATCGTCACTTCCCAGTCGGCCATGCCCGGCAGCGGCGCCATCACGCGGCGCACGCGCGAGATACGCCGCTCGGCGTTCGTGAATGTCCCGTCCTTTTCCAGGAACGTGGTGCCCGGCAGCAGCACATGCGCGTATTTCGCCGTCTCGTTCAGGAAGATGTCCTGCACGACGATGCACTCCATCGCCTCCATGGCGGCCGCTACATGCTGGGTGTTCGGGTCCGACTGCACAATGTCTTCGCCCTGGCAGTAGAGCCCCTTGAAGCTGCCGTGAATCGCGGCGTCGAACATATTGGGAATGCGCAGCCCCGGCTCGGCTTGCAGCGTAACGCCCCACGCCGCCTCGAACTGCTCGCGCACCCACGTGTCGGAGACATGCCGATAGCCCGGCAACTCGTGGGGGAACGACCCCATGTCGCACGATCCCTGCACGTTGTTCTGTCCGCGAAGCGGGTTCACGCCCACGCCCTCGCGCCCGACGTTGCCCGTGGCCATCGCCAGATTGGCAATGCCCATGACCGTGGTCGAGCCTTGCGCGTGCTCCGTCACCCCCAGCCCGTAATAGATCGCCGCATTGCCGCCCGTCGCGTAAAGCCGTGCCGCGCCGCGAATCTGCCCGGCAGGCACACCGGTGACGACCGACACCGCCTCCGGCGAATTCTCCGGCAGCGCCACGAAGTCGCGCCACTGCGCAAACGCGCGGTCTTCGCACCGCTCGGCGATGAACGCCCCGGCCAGCAGCCCTTCGGTCACGATCACATGCGCGAGCGCATTGACCATCGCGACATTCGTGCCGGGGCGCAGCGGCAGGTGATACGCCGCCTTCACATGCGGCCCGTCGACGATATCGATGCGACGCGGATCGATCACGATCAGCTTCGCCCCCTCGCGCACGCGGCGCTTGAGCCGCGACGCGAAAACCGGATGCCCGTCGGTGGGGTTGGCCCCCATCACCAGAATGACGTCGGCATGCTCGATCGACTTGAACGTCTGCGTGCCGGCAGACTCGCCGAGCGTCTGCTTCAGGCCGTAGCCCGTCGGTGAATGACACACGCGTGCGCAGGTATCGACGTTGTTGTTGCCGAACGCCGCGCGCACGAGCTTCTGTACGAGATACGTCTCTTCGTTCGTGCAGCGCGATGAGGTGATGCCGCCGATGGCGTCACGCCCATACTTCGCCTGAATCCGCCGGAACTCCGACGCCGCGTAATCCAGCGCTTCGTCCCATGACACTTCGCGCCACGGGTCGGTGATCTTGCTGCGGATCATCGGCTTGGTGATGCGCTCCTTGTGCGTGGCGTACCCCCAGGCGAAGCGCCCCTTCACGCAGGCGTGCCCCTCGTTCGCAAGACCGTCCTTGTAGGGCGTCATGCGCACGACTTCCCCGCCCTTCATTTCCGCCTTGAACGCGCAACCCACGCCGCAATACGCACACGTCGTCACGACCGCATGCTCGGGCTGTCCCATCTCGATGACGCTTTTCTCCTGAAGTGTCGCCGTCGGGCACGCCGCAACGCACGCGCCGCACGACACGCACGCCGAGTCCATGAACGGCTGATCCTGCCCGGCCGAGACGCGTGCGTCGAAGCCACGCCCGGAGATCGTCAGCGCAAAGGTGCCCTGCGTCTCCTCGCAAGCCCGCACGCAGCGGTTGCAGACGATGCATTTCGACGGGTCATACGTGAAATACGGGTTCGACTCGTCCTTTGCGCTCTTGATATGGTTCTCGCCCTCGAAGCCGTAGCGCACCTCGCGCAGCCCGGTGACGCCCGCCATGTCCTGCAACTCGCAATCGCCGTTGGCCGCGCACGTCAGGCAGTCGAGCGGGTGATCGGAGATGTAGAGCTCCATCACGTTGCGACGCAGATCTTGCAGCTTGGGCGACTGGGTGCGCACCTTCATGCCCGGCTCGACGGGTGTCGTGCACGAGGCGGGAAATCCTCGCCGCCCCTCGATCTCGACCAGACACAACCGGCAGGACCCGAAGGGCTCGAGTGAATCCGTCGCACAGAGCTTGGGAATGTTGACGTCGCGACCGGCGGCGGCGCGCATGATCGACGTGCCGGCCGGCACGGTCACGCTCAGACCGTCGATCTCGAGCGTGACACCGACCTCGCTCTCGCGCAGCGGCGTGCCCATGTCCGGGCCGTGGCCCGGGGTGACTTGTGCGTTCGGATGGATCATGTGTTGTCCTCCCTGCCCGGCGCGTGCGCGTCAGGCGGCTTCGGCGCACCCGGCGCCATCGGGCAGACCGAAGTCCGCCGGGAAATGTTCAAGCGCGGAGCGCACCGGGAACGGCGTCATGCCGCCCATTGCGCAAAGCGACCCCGCCACCATCGTGTCGCAGAGATCGTGCAGCAGTTGCACCTGCCGTGCAGACGCATCGCCACGCCGAATCCGCTCGATCACTTCGACACCGCGCGTCGACCCGATCCGGCACGGCGTGCATTTGCCGCACGACTCGTGAGCGCAGAACTGCATCGCGTAGCTGGCAAGCGCCGACAGATCCGCCGTGTCGTCGTGCACGACCACGCCGCCGTGGCCCACGACCGCCCCCAGCGCCGCATACGCCTCGTAATCCATCGGCACGTCCCACTGTGCACTCGGCAGATACGCCCCCAGCGGGCCACCGACCTGAATCGCCTTGGCGGGACGTCCGCTCGCAGTGCCGCCGCCAAAGTCGTCGAGCAACGTGCGCAGCGTCACGCCGAACGCCAGTTCCACGAGCCCGCCGCGACGGATGTTGCCCGCCAGCTGGACCGGCAGCGTGCCCTGCGAGCGGCCCATGCCGTACTCGCGATAAGCGGCGGCGCCGTGCGCGAAGATGAACGGCACGCTCGCCAGGGTGATGACGTTGTTGATGAGTGTCGGTTGCCCGAAGAGCCCGGCCAGCGCAGGAATCGGCGGCTTCGCCCGCACTACGCCGCGCTTGCCCTCGAGACTCTCAAGCAGCGCCGTCTCCTCGCCGCAGATATACGCCCCGGCGGCCTTGGCCACGCGCAGTTCGCACGCGCGTCCCGACCCCAGCACATCCGCTCCGAGCCAGCCTTGCCGGCGTGCGACGGCGATGGCGGCCTCGAGCGTCGCGATGGCATGCGGATACTCGCTGCGCACGTAGACGATGCCCTCGCTCGCGCCGACGGACAGCGCGGCGATGAGCATCCCCTCGATGAGCACGAACGGATCGCTCTCCATGATGAGCCGGTCGGCAAACGTGCCCGAGTCGCCCTCGTCGGCATTGCAAACCACGTATTTGCACGCCGACTGCGCGCGGCTGACCGTGCGCCATTTGATGCCCGCCGGAAAGGCCGCGCCGCCGCGTCCGCGCAGCCCCGAGTCCAGCACGGTCTGGCAGGCCGCCTCGGCGTCGAGCGCCAAACACGCGCGCAAGCCCGCCAGACCGCCATGCGCTTCATAGTCCGCCGGGTCGAGCGGATCGGTCACGCCCACACGTGCGAACGTCAGGCGCTGCTGGCGCGCGAGATACGGAATGGCATCGACCCGTCCGACGCATGAGGGCATCGGTGCGTCCCAACTGCCGTCAGGGTCTTCAGTGATGGGTTCGCGCTCAACGTCTTGCGCGGCACACGCCGGCCATCCGCTATCGAACAGCGCCGCGACCTGCGCCGCCTGCACGTTGCTATAGCCGACGCGACCGGCCGGCGTCGCGACCTCCACGAGCGGCTCCAGCCAGAACAGCCCGCGCGAGCCGTTGCGAACGATGTCGAGCGCAACACCGCGCCGGGCGGCTTCCATTGCCACGGCCGCCGCCAGCCGATCCGCGCCTAACGCAAGGGCAGCCGAGTCTCGCGGAATGTAGATGCGGTACGGCGCGGGGGTGGACGTGGGAACCGGAGCCGGAGCAGGAGCGCGCATCGAGAGCATGGACGAGGGCTCGGACGAGAACTCAGACATGGCCGCCCTCCTCGCGCACCAACGCGCCTGCCAGTAACGCGTCGAACCGCGACGGGCTCACGCGGGCATGCAGTTCGCCGTTGATCGTCACGGCGGGGGACAACGCACATTGCCCGAGGCAATACACGGACTCGACGCCCACGCCCTGACACGGGTCGCCATCGATGTGCGCTCCCGTGCACGCCTCGACGTGAGCGACGAGCGCTTCGCCGCCGCGGCTGCGACACGCTTCCGCACGGCAGATCTGCACGACGCTTGGCGGTGGCGGCGCGCTGCGGAAGTGGTGATAGAAGGTGATGACGCCGTGCACTTCGGCGCGGGAAAGATTCAGGGCGCTGGCGATCGCCGGCACATGCGCCGGGTCGACGTAGCCGTCGCGGTCCTGCAAGTCATGCAGCAGCGGTAACAACTCGTGCGCACGGCCCGCGTAGCGAGCCAGCAACGGCGCAAGCGCCGCATGAGGTGTGGGCACCATCTCGAATGTCTCCTGAGGCAAAACGGCGTCTCATATGTTCTTCATTGCATATGATGACCGCACGTTTCTGGGGGCTCGGCACTTAGGACATTAGTCCAAACACCCCCGCGCAACAAGCCTCGTGGAAACACCGATGGTTCAATTTTGCGGCCCTCGCTGCACAGCAACATGCCGTGCCCGCCACAAGCCGCACCGGCCGGACGTCTGCCGCCATCAAACATTGTGCAGATCATATGCACAACACTACATATGAATCATCATCCCAATGACGGGAACGCCTCCGCCAGCGGCGTGACACGGCCCGTCGCCGCCTCGCTGTAACCGGGAATGGCATGCACAGCCTGTCGGTATTCCCCGCTTTGCAGAATCTCCAGAAGTCCCTGCAAATGCGTAGAGTCGCTGCCGCTCTCAGGGAACATCAGGCAGTAGCGCTCGGTCAGGATCGGCAGGAAGTCGAGGCCGAACTGGCTCGCCGCCGCTTCGATGGCAAGCCCGGCATCTGCGCGGCCACTCGCGATATAGGCAGCAACGGCGGCATGGGTGAACTCGATGTTCTCCGCCCCCGCGATGGCGGACGGATCGATCCCTTCGCGCGCGAGCAGGAGGTCGAAGATGATGCGCGTGCCCGACCCGCGCTCCCGATTGGCGAACCGCGCGCCAGTGCGAGGCAAGTCGGCGAGCGAGTGGATACCGAGCGGGTTGCCGCGCGCCACGATCAGCCCGAGACGGCGAGACGCCACATCGGCCACCCGATACGCCTTGCCCTTGAGCAGTGGCACGTAGTGATCCAGCACGGGTTCCGCGAGCGCGCCGATCGGCACATGAAAGCTCGCGACTTCGCACTCGTGTTTCGCCAGCGCGGCGATGGCTTCGATGCTGCCGCGATAGCTCACGTCGATGGGCAGACCAGCGCGTCCCGCGAAGTCCACCAGCGCCGCGACCGCCAGCCCGTGACTCGCGAAAAGCCGCAGTTGGTCGCTCTCCTGCAACAGCAGGTCGTCCAGTTCGGTCTGCAACTCCGACGCCATCGTCTCCAGCAGCGGCCCCAGCCGTGCCTGCAAGCGTTTTTGTCCCCACAGCAGACGCTGCGCCAGCGGCGTGAGCACCGCACCGCGTCCGCGCGCCATGGTCAGCAAGGGCGCGCCCATGAGCGACTCGACTTCCTTCACATGCCCCCACGCCCCCCGGTACGACTGGCCGAGGACCTGACTGGCCGCCTGCAAGTTGCCGTGCGCCTGCACTTCGGTGAGCAGCGACAACACCTTGTCGAGCGGGAGATCGTTGCCGTCATGGCGAAACCGGAGCTGCGGGGCGATAGAGATTCGCTTCATTGACCCACCTTATATGCTATTCATTGCATAAATCAATTTATGCAAAATCCTGATAAGATGCCTGCAAACGCCGAATTAGCAGGGTTTTTCGCATCGACATCCATACGGAAACACCACTGCGATGCATCGCAATTATGCATCACTTTGCCTATTTGACGTTAACGTTTGTCCTTGGCCGAGGCGTTCCCCCATGTCGACGCAGCGCGCCAGCTACTCTTGCCTGAAATCGCGTCATGTCTGCCCCGAAAATTGCTCCGTATGATCGTCCCGCCGGTGGCTGGGGCGCACTCAAGAACGTCGCCATTCAACTCGTCACCCAAGGCATTCCCCTCAAAGGCGCGCGCACGCTGCTCAGCGCGAACCAGCCCAGCGGCTTCGACTGCCCTGGCTGCGCGTGGCCGGACCGGGAGCACGCCTCGACGTTCGAGTTCTGCGAGAACGGGGCCAAGGCGGTCGCGGCCGAGGCGACGAAGCGGCGCGTGACCCCCGCCTTTTTTGCCGAGCATAGCGTGACCGACCTGCTCGCCCTCGACGACTACACGCTCGAAGGCTATGGTCGTCTCACGCACCCCATGCGCTACGACGCCGCCACGGATCGCTACACGCCGATCGCCTGGGACGACGCCTTCGCCCTGATCGGCGAACACCTGCGCGCCCTGCCCGACCCCAATCAGGCGGCCTTCTACACGTCCGGGCGCACGAGCAACGAGGCCGCCTTCCTCTATCAGCTCTTCGTTCGCCAGTACGGAACGAACAACTTCCCCGACTGCTCGAACATGTGCCACGAGCCGACGAGCGTGGGGCTGCCCCCGGTCGTGGGCATCGGCAAGGGCACGGTTACGCTCGAAGACTTCGAGCTGGCCGACACGCTCCTGCTGTTCGGTCAGAACCCGGGCACCAATCACCCGCGCATGCTCGGCGAGCTGCGCGAGGCGGCCCGGCGCGGCGCGACCATCGTATCGGTCAATCTGCTGCACGAGCGCGGGCTCGAACGCTTCGCCGACCCGCAAAGCCCGGCCGAGATGCTGAGCCTGGGGGGCACCGCGATCAGCGGCCATTACGTCACGCCGTCGAGCGGCGGCGACTTCGCCTTCGTGAAGGGCGTCATCAAACACGTGCTGGAGCGCGATGCCGAAGCACGCGCCAACGGCGAGCCCGCCCTGCTCGACGACGCCTTCATCGCGGAACACACGCACGGCTTCGAGGACTTCGCGGCCGATGTGCGCGCCGAGCGCTGGGACGATCTCGAACGTGCGTCCGGCGTCTCGCAAGCGCAGATGTGCCAGATTGCCGACGTCTATCTGCGTGGCGAGCGTGTCATCGCCACGTGGGGCATGGGCATCACCCAGCACAAGCAGGCCGTGGCGACCATTCAGATGATCGTCAACCTGATGCTCCTGCGCGGCAATATCGGACGCCCGGGCGCCGGCCTGTGCCCCGTGCGCGGCCACAGCAATGTGCAAGGCGATCGCACCGTCGGCATCAATGAAAAGCCGTCCGCCGCCTTCCTCGACCGGCTGGGCAAGGTCTTCGGCTTCACGCCGCCGCAACGCGAAGGGCTCGGCGTCGTCGATACGATCTCGGCGATGCTCGATGGCCGCATCAAGGTCTTCATCGGCATGGGCGGCAACTTCGCCATGGCCACGCCCGATACGCCGCGCACCTGGGAAGGTTTGCGTCAGTGCCATCTGACCGTGCACGTGGCGACCAAACTCAATCGCAGCCATCTCATCCACGGACGCGATGCGCTGATTCTGCCTTGCCTCGGGCGTACCGAGATCGACATGCAGAATGGGGTGGTGCAGGGTGTCACCGTCGAAGACTCGATGAGCATGGTGCACCTGTCGTACGGCATCAATGCCCCGGCGTCAGAGCATCTGCGCTCGGAACCCGCCATCGTGGCAGGCATGGCGCAGGCGACCATGGGCCGCGCCCTCGCCGGCCACGACGACTGGCACTGGTACGTGGAAGATTACGACCGCATTCGCGACGCCATCGCGGCCACCTTCGACGACTTCGCAGACTTCAACCGGCGCGTGCGTCATCCGGGCGGCTTCCGGCTGGCCGTGCCGCCGTCGCAGCGTCAGTGGCTCACCGCCAACGCACGTGCGAACTTCACCACGCATGCGTTGCCGCGCGAGTTGCCGATCGACGTGGCGCGCCGTCAGGCCGGCGAGCGCGGCGCCGACGTGCTGCAACTCGCGACCATCCGTTCGCACGATCAATACAACACCACGATCTATGGCCTGAACGACCGTTACCGCGGTGTGTTCGGACAACGCCGCGTGGTCTTCGCGAATATCGAGGATCTGGATGCACTCGGCTTTCGTGCCGGCGAGCGCATCGACCTCGTAGGCGTCTGGAATGACGGCATTGCGCGTCGTGCCGATGACTTCCTGCTCGTCGCCTATGACATTCCGCGCGGCTGCATCGCTGCCTACTATCCCGAAACCAACGGGCTGGTGCCGCTCGACGCCACCGCCGACGGCGCAGGCACGCCAACGTCCAAGTCCATTCCCGTGCTGCTGGAGCGTCGCCATGCCTGACGAGGCCGCCGGCGATGACACCAGTCTCGCGCAAGCCGAGCAGGATCTCGCACGCCTGCTCGCGACCTTGGCTGAAGGCCACCGGGAGGGCCGCGAGTCGCTCTCGCTTGCGCGCCTGGCCAAGCGCAGCGCGTTGCCCATGAGCGCGCTGCTGCGCTATCTCAGCGTGCTCACGCAGGCCGGCTGGATCTCGCTCGAAGAGGGCGAGCGCGGGCTGCGCCTCGCTCGCCTCACCGACGCCGGCATGGCCCAGTGCGATAGCCTGAGGGGCTGAACCGGGCACCCGGAAAGGTTCCGCAAGTAAGGCGCTGCAACACGACTGACATATTTCCATCCCGAGATGCGACTTACACTCGTCGCCACTGTGTCTGGTCATCCCATACCTGCGTATGATGGCGTCCAGCACACGGCCCTCACGTCACGGAGCCCCCATGGAGAATGTCGTTGCGCGTCCGGCAGAGATCGATACCGCCACGTCCACCGCTGTTGCTGTTGCCCCCGAATCGCTAGAACACCCCGTATCGCTCACCAGCGAGTCCGTCGCGTCGCCGGCCTTATGGCGTCATGCCCGTCCGTCGCGCTGGAATCCGTGGCTCATCGGACTCACGGGCCTCACCGGACTCTGGCAATGGCTGGGACTGGGCTGGGCGCTGCGCCACTGGGGAGAGGTCGCTGCCTGGTCGATCATTCCCGTGCTACTGCTCACGCCGATGCACTGGGGCCTGATTCACGAATCCATCCACGGCCAGTTGCGCCTGAAGTCTCGCGCCAACGAACGCACCGGTCGTGCACTCGCGCTGCTGCTCGGGCTGCCGTTCGAGATCATGCGCTTCGGGCATCTGATGCATCACCGCTTTACACGCCAGCCCTTCGACCGCCCCGATATTTCGACGCTGCCCGACAATGCGCCGCTCGCGCGTCGCGCTCGACAGTGGCTCGGCTATCAGTCGCGGCTGCTGGGTGGCATGTGGCTCGCGGAAGTCTTTGCCCCGGTCATCGCGTGGCTGCCGGTGCGGCGTTTGCCCACGCTCGCCGTCAGCGCGCTGGGCGGCGATCCGGAAGATGAAGACGTGCGCCGCCGCGTCATCATGTTCGCCTCCGATCCGGTCCGTCGCCGCCGGATTCAGCGCGACTTCCTCGTCTTGCTCGTCGCGCTGGCGCTGGCCCTGTGGGCGTACGGCCCATGGTGGCCGGTGTTTCTGGCGACGTTCGCCGCGCGCGGCATCTGGCTGTCGATCGCCGACAACCTGCCGCACTACGGCGTGACGATGGACGAACCGGCACGCGCACGCAACTTCAAGGCGCCTGCCCCCGTTCGCGCACTGCTGCTCAATCAGCACCTGCATCGCGTCCACCATCAGTACCCCACGGCCCCCTGGCATCTGCTGCCGCAAATCGATGCCGCCCAACCGACCGGCGGGCCGACGATTCCCTACTGGCGCGCCGTCTTTCGTCAATTCGACGGCCCATTGCCGGCCAGCACGCTGACGAGGAACGCAGTCTGCATGCCGTAGGCAAGGGCGTCCCGCCCCCTCACCGTCGGTCGACCTCCCTCCCCCTGAAGGACAACGGCGCGCTGTGCGCCGTTGTCAGTTCGCCACGCAAAACCCCCATCGCCTAACACATACGCGTCAGATGGCTTCGGAATTCGTCCGAATCATGATATAAATGCGAATCGTTTTCGTTAACGTTTGCGTTTTGATGAGCACGAGCGTCCGGGCGGAACGTCGGACGCCAAACGTTTGTGGATTTGCTTCGCCAGCCACGTCGCCCCAAGGGCGGCGTTTTTGCTTGCGGAGCCTCATTTTTCAGCGATTCCCAAGCATGTTGATTGCACTGGCCATTGCACTGGCATGGCTGGCAGGCGGTGCCTGCTACCTCACCTCGGAACACCAGCGCCTACGAGCACAGCGTCTGGCATCGCAACCCGCGCGGGCGCTCTCGCTGGCGGCTGCCATGACCTGCCTCGTGTGCTGGTGGCTGGCGGCCGGTCCGTCGGCCGGTATCGCGGCGGCGTTCATGTCGCTGTGTTTCGGCCTGCTCTTCTGGCCTTATGCGGCGCTCGGCTGGCACTGGCTGCGGGGAGACGCGCATGTGGAGTAGAACGTTCGCGGGCCTCGTGCTCGGCTTCTTCGCCGCCATGGCGTTGTGTGGCGCCATCGCCTACATGACACCCGCCGGGTGGAAGACCGCCATCATTCCTGTCATCGCCCTCTTCCCGCTCGTGTGGCTCGGCCTGTTCGCCGCCGTCTACGCGAGCCGCACCGCCACACGTGCGTGGATTGGCCTTGGCGCCACCACCGCCGTCGCCTGGGCCGCGCTGCTGTTGGCGCGCGCCGTCTGGTAAGGATCGTCCGATGCGCGCCCAAACCCTGCGTCAATATCTGAGTGTTCATACGTGGGCCGGCATCGTTGCCGGCTTCGCCCTGTTCATCGCCATGCTCGGCGGTGCCCTGACCGTCTTTCATCACGAGATCGAGCGCTGGGAGCAACCGGCAACGCGTCACGCCCCGATGACGCTTGCGCAGACGGAACAACTCGCCGAGATGGTTCGCGCGAAGTACCCGGCCGCGCGTGAGCAAATGGGCGTGGTGCTGCCCAGTCACTCGTCCACGCCATTCGCTTACTGGCAAGCGACCAATGGCGACTGGATGCAGGCCCGTCTGGGCCCGAGCGCTGCGGGGGCCGAGCCCTCGCTGGTGATTGGCAACGCCCGTCCCGGTCTGTCGAGCACGCTCAACGCCCTGCATTACTCGCTCTCGATCCCGACGTACGGCCTGTATCTGATGGGAGTGGTGTCGCTGTTCTACGGCATGGCGCTGATCTCTGGCGTCATCGTGCATTTGCCGCGCGTGACACGCGACATCTTCGCGCTGCGCCCGGGGCGCAACCTCAAGCGTTTCTGGCAAGACGCCCACAACGCCATCGGCGTGCTGAGTCTGCCGTTTCACATCGTTTTCGCACTCACCGGCGCGCTGTTGTGCCTGAGCCTGCCGCTGATGATGGCGTTCAACGTCGTGACGTTCGAAGGCAAGCTGATGTCGGAGATTCCGCAGGCGACGGGGGCGGTGCCGGCCAAGGTTGCCCCGGTCGACGGCAAGCCGCTCGATCTGCAAGCGATACTCGCACGTGCCGAACATGCGGCGCCCAACATGGAGGCGACTGCCGTGGCATGGACCGGTTACGGCAAGCCGGACGCCGTGGCCGAAGTCTACGGCGAAGCCAACAATTCCCTCGGGGTCTTCGCGGCCGTGGCCTTGCGCCTGAACGATGGCGAGATCGTCGGTCAGCACAGTCCGGGGGCGCGGGACACGAACCATGCCGTGATGAGCATGGTCTACGGCGCGCACTTCGGTAACTTCGCGGGCGACGCCATGCGCTGGGTGTACTTCGTGCTCGGCCTGATGGGCGCGGTGCTTGTCTATAGCGGCAATCTGCTCTGGCTCGAATCGCGTCGCAAGCGTAACGCGGCCCTTCAGCCGTCCAATC
This sequence comes from Pandoraea sp. ASV26, assembly GCF_016428915.1. GTDB lineage: Bacteria > Pseudomonadota > Gammaproteobacteria > Burkholderiales > Burkholderiaceae > Pandoraea. Next base: position 9,535 of record NZ_JAELTP010000051.1, on the reverse strand, counting down.
TGCGCTGGATGGCCAAAGCCACCGCCGGCGTGTTCCTCGGCACCTGCCTGGGCATTGCCGTGGCCTTCGTCGGTGCGCTCGTGGCACCGGGCATGACGGCGCTCTCGATCTTCGTCGCGACGCTCGCTGTTTCCGTCATGTTCGCCGCACTCACCGCACCGGCGGTCGCCGCCACGGGACTGCTCGTGGCGACCGCCCTCGTGTGCGTCGCCATTCCGGTCGTGGATGCAGCCGTCACGCCGGACAATCTCGTGCGCTCGCTGGCGTCGGGCGATGGGGTACTCGCCGGTGTCGATCTCATCGCCGTCGTGTGCGCCGTGATCTTTGCGCTGTTTGCCCGCGCAACGTGGCAACGCGCCCGTCGCGGTGATCCGAACAGCGTGTGGGCGCGGCCGGCCCCGGCGAATGGTCAGACGCTGCGAGACACTGACACGGCAAGCACGACGGAGCGCGCCACCGACGCCCGTGCGGACAACACCCCAATGACAACAACGCTGCCCGAGCAGCCGGACCCGGCGCGAACCTGACGGCGTACGCAAGCGAGGGGCGTCGGCTTTACGTCGCGTCCATCGCTTGCGCGACCGTCCCCCCCACATAAGAAGACCGATTTTTAGACGTACTCGTCGGCACACGACGCATCACAAACTGGGAGATTCACACCGATGTTGCACCACCGCCCCCTCGCAGGGCGCGGCTTCGCTCGCCCGCGCGCTGCGCATGAGCCCACGCCCCGCCTCGCTTCGTCCCTTTGCGCAACCCTTTCGCCGTCCTCCATCTCGCGCGCTGTTGCGGGCGTGTTTGCGATTTGCGCAGCTTCTTTGACGCTCGCGTCGGGTAGCGCTCATGCTCAGCAGACCGCACAGACTGCGCAAGCCCCGGACGCGCAAGCTGCCGCGAATGCCTCGCAAGGCACTGCCGTCCTGCCGACGACCTCGGTCTCGGCAGGCCGCGACGACGACATCCGGGTCGAGCGCGTGTCGAGCGGTGCCCTGGGCACACGGCGTGCGGTGGACACTCCGTTCTCGGTCGTTGCCGTCAACAGCGAGCAGATCAAGAACCAGATGGCGCAGACCGCGACGGATGCGTTCAAGTACGACCCGGCCGTCACCACGCTCTCGGAAAACAAGCGCAACGAAAACTCGTATTTCGCCGTGCGCGGCATGCGCGTGGACATGCTCGACGGCACCAAGATCGACGGTCAGAACTTCGTCTCGTGGCAGGCCGACATTCCGCTCGAGCCGTTCGAGCAAGTGGAGCTGCTCAAGGGCCTGTCGGGCTTCATGTACGGATTCGGTACGCCCGGCGGCATCGTGAACTACGTGCTCAAGCGCCCGACGGACGAGCCGCTGCGTCAATTCTCGGTGGGCTACGAAGCGAGCAATGTGTGGAGCGAAAAACTCGATCTCGGCGGACGCTTCGGTCCCGACAATCGCTTCGGCTATCGCCTGAACATCGTGAACGAGGAAGGCAACACCGCCGAGCCGAACAATCACGTGCGGCGCAAGACGATCTCGCTTGCCACGGACTTTCGCGTCACGCCCGACCTGACGTGGTCGGCCGACATCGCGTACTGGAAACGTCAGACGACCGGCACGTTGTTCGGCATGAGCTTCGCAGAGGCCGTGCCCGATGCGAACAAGGTCGCCCGCAACCTCGCCCAGCCGTTCACGTACTACGAGACCGATTCGCTCACCGCGGGCACGTCGCTCGACTATCGCATCAACGATCAGTGGAAGGCGAACTTCAAGTATCGCTTTGCCCGCCTGAATCGTCTGAACGGCGACAGCTTCCTCTCGGTGCTCAATGCGGCGGGCGACTACGCCGACACGCAGTACAAGTGGAAGACGGCCTACTACTACCAGGCCTGGGACGGCATGGTGCAAGGCAAATTCACTACCGGCCCGCTCAAGCATGACGTGGTGTTCGGCGTGGCGTATCAGACCCAGGTCAAGCTCAATGACAATGGCATTGGCGGTAACGGCATTGCGCTGGGCACGAGCAACATCTACAACCCGTCGCTGCTGCCGAATCAGGACATCGGGCTGGACTATCAGCCCTACCGCAGCGAAAAGATTTCGCAACGCGCGATCTTCGCGAGCGACACCGTCGGCATTACATCGCGCATCTCGGTGCTGGCCGGCCTGCGCTACACGCAGTTCAACGACACGCTGTACGACACCGCCGGTCAGACCGACACGACGTATCGCGCGAAACCGGTGTCGCCGACGGTCGCGCTGATGTACAAGACCGACAACGACTCAACGGCGTATGTCAGTTACGTCGAGTCGCTGGAGCCGGGCGGCTCGGCGAGCATCACCAACGTCAACTTCCCGCAGACCTTCGGTCCGCTCACGAGCAAGCAGTATGAAGTGGGCTGGAAGGCAGACAAGCAGACGTGGGGCGCGAATCTCGCGCTGTTTCGCGTCGAGCGCGGCTATGGCTACACCAATCAGGCGAACTACTACGTGCAGGACGGCACGCAGCGCTTCCAGGGGCTCGACGCCAGCGGCTGGGTGCGTCTGGCGCATGACTGGCGTCTGATGGGCGGCGTGCTGCTGCTCAACACGAAGGCGGTGGACGTCGACGACCCGAGCGTGGCAGGCAAGCGTATTTTCGCCACGCCGCGCTACGTCGTGACGGGACGCGTCGAGTACGACACGCCGTTCGTGCGCGGCCTCACGCTCGCCGCCGGCGTCAAGGTGACGGGCCAGCAGGAAGTCGATGCCGCCAACACGCTGTCGATCCCGGCATACACCACCATCGATCTGTCGGCCAAGTACGCCACGCGCGTTGCCGGCAAGTCGGTCGTGTTCCGTGCCGCCATCAACAACGTGACGGACAAGCACTACTGGACCACGACGTACAACGGCTTCGTGCTGCCGGGCTCGACCCGCACGTTCCTCGCCAGCGCCACGATGGACTTCTGATCGGCGTTTGAGCGCAACAATGAAAAAGGCCGCTCGATCGAGCGGCCTTTCCTTCTTCCCTTGCTGACTCAGGGCGACAAACGCTTAGCCCACGAACGCGCGCTCAACGAGGTAGTGCCCCGGCGCGTGGTTGTGGCCTTCGACGAAGCCGCGCTTTTCGAGCAGCTCGCGGGTGTCCTTGAGCATGGCCGGGCTGCCGCACAGCATGACGCGGTCGTTCTCCGGCGAGAATTCCGGCAGACCGATATCGGTGAACATCTTGCCCGATTCGACCAGCTCCGTGATACGGCCCTGGTTTTCGAACTCTTCGCGCGTGACCGTCGGGTAGTAGATCAGCTTGTCGCGGACGTACTCGCCCAGATATTCATGCTCGGGCAGATGCTGCGTGATCAGGTCGCGGTACGCCAGTTCGCTCGCGAAGCGGCAGCCGTGCACCAGAATGATGTGCTCGTAGCGATCGTAGACTTCCGGATCGCGAATGATGCTCATGAACGGCGCAAGCCCCGTGCCCGTCGAGAGCAGATACAGGTTCTTGCCCGGCAGCAGGTTGTCGTTGATGAGCGTGCCGGTCGGCTTGCGACCCACGATGACCTTGTCGCCCGGCTTCAAATGCTGCAAACGCGAGGTCAACGGACCGTCCTGCACCTTGATGCTCAGGAACTCCAGCTCTTCCTCGTAATTCGCGCTTGCCATGCTGTAAGCACGCAGCAGCGGCTTGCCTTCCACTTCCAGCCCGATCATCGTGAACTGGCCATTGACGTAACGGAACGAAGCGTCGCGAGTGGTCTTGAAGCTGAACAACGTATCAGTCCAGTGGTGGACTTCCAGCACAGTCTGTTGATTCTGAGTACTCATAGTGGCTTGACGTTTGACGGCGGCGGCAGCGCGGCACATCGGCAGGGCCGATGGCCCGAATCGCCTGAAATGCTTGTGCGCGAACCATCCTTAGTGGCCCAATGCCCGGACTCCAGTGCATCAGAGGTACGCACTTTCAGTTATGGACGGGAAAACCCGACTATTTTACCCCAATTGCGAATTGCTTTCATTCGTCCCGTCAGGGCGCGCAGGGCGTGGCGGCAAGATTACTGATAGCCGTCAGGATTCTGGTGCTGCCAGCGCCAGTGATCGGCACACATGCGCGCCAGATCGTACTCGGCGCACCAGCCCAGCAGCGCCTTGGCGCGCGATGCGTCGGCGTAGGAGGCGCCCACGTCGCCCGAGCGACGCTCGACAATCTCGTACGGCACTTTGCGGCCGCTGGCGGCCTCGAACGCGCGCACGACCTCCAGCACGCTTTGCCCTCGTCCGGTGCCAAGATTGACGGTAAAACCCTCGCCCAGCTTGCGCAGGCCCGCGAGCGCCGCCAAGTGACCGCGCGCCAGATCCACCACGTGAATGTAGTCACGCACGCCCGTGCCATCGGGCGTCGGCCAGTCGCCGCCATAGATCTTGAGCTGCGGCAGCTTGCCCACGGCAACCTGCGCGACAAACGGCATCAGGTTGTTCGGCACACCGCCCGGATCCTCGCCGATCAGCCCGCTTTCGTGCGCCCCCACCGGGTTGAAGTAACGCAACACCCCGACGCGCCAGCGCGCATCGGATTTGACCAGATCGGCGAGCATCTGCTCGGCCATCAGCTTGGTATGGCCATACGGATTGGCGGTCGAGAGCGACGCCGTCTCGTCGATCGGCACGGATGTCTGGAAGCCATACACGGCCGCCGACGAACTGAACACGAGATGCCGCACGTCGTGGCGATCCATCGTTTCGATCAGCGTGAGCAGGCTCACCAGATTGTTGCGGTAATAGAGCGACGGCTTCTCGAGCGATTCGCCAATGGACTTCAAGGCGGCAAAGTGGATCACGCCGTCGATCTTGTACCGGGAGAAAACATCGTCCATGACCGCCGGGGAACAGACGTCCCCTTCGATGAAGGCGGGCGCCCGGCCTGCGATTCGTTCGATGCGCGCAACGGCGTCGGGATGGCTGTTGCACAGGTTATCGACGATGACGACATCGTAGCCGCCCGTCAGAAGCTCGACACACGTATGTGAGCCGATGTAGCCGGCCCCGCCGGTAACGAGAATGGTGCCCAGATTGTTCATGAAATGCCTTGGCGACGCCCCGTGTGGCGTCTTCGATATCGCCAGAATCGAGCCAAACGGCCGAAAGTGCGAGACCCGCGATATTACTCCAGCCGCCGTTCGCGCGCCATGCTACGGATTGGCCTGACCGCTATGCCCGCTGGCTCATATAAGTATCGTATTCGAGCGCGCCCAGACGCCGTGTCAGCCGGTACGCACCGATGCCCAGCACGCACAGCAGCGCCAGCGCAAACCCATAGCCGTAAAGCGCGGGCCCGTATTGCAGGCTCGCCCAGGTGAAGACGGCATTGAGCACAACCAGCAGCGTGGTGACGACCAGCACGTCACGGCGCCGATCCAGATAGAACAGGACATTGAGCACGCCAAGCAGCAGCACCTGGAGGCCCGCCGAGATGACGTCGATGCGCAGCAACGACTGCCACGCTTCGGGCACGCCCACGAGCCGCAGCATGTCGTCGCCGAACGCAAAGACGAGGAGCGTTACCACGGCCTGCACCTTGAGGATCTCGTAGAGCCCGGTGCGCACCGCACGCACCATCAATACCCGCGCCGTCGAAATCTGACGCAGTGTGCCGCCGTGCCGCACGGCGTCGAAAAACCCGTCATAGGCTTCGGCAAAATCCGTCTCGATTCGCAGCAGGAACACCGCCATGCCTGGAACGGCACAAAGGTACGAGAGGAAAACCGGCAGATCGTAGATGGGTGACGCGCGCAGCGGCCCGATCACGGTCATGCCGGTAGCAGGCGACGCCCAGAAAATCAGCTTGTCGATCCAAACCCCAAGACCGAAGCACACGCCCACCGCGACCAGCGATAGCCGCAGATTGCGCGGCACGAAGACCGACCACGACAGCCAGGTAGTCGTGCGGTAGTTGCGCACGACGATGGCCGTCAGTCCCAGCAGCAGGCACGCGTGACCGATCACGAAGCCGCCCAGCAGCCCCGTGAGTCCGAAACGCCCCAGCAACACCGCGCAGACCACGCTCAGACTGTAGCCCGCGCAGAATACGCCGAGAATCGCGCGGTACTGCTTCACACTCGTGAGAAACAGCACCACGATCCACAGATTGCCGAGCAGCACGAAGCCGATCCACATCAACCAGCGATACGTCAGCGGCAGCGTCGAGAACAGCGTCTGCGACAAGGCAAGGCCAATACCCCCCAGCACGACGGTCGTGACCAGCGTTACCGCGTTGAACGACGGCATCACCGCCTGCGGCTCGCCCGCGAACAACCGATCACTCAGATAGCGGGTGAAGGCCAGTTGGATGAGCCCCGTCGCCATCACGCTCGACGCAATCAGATACGTCACCGAAACCTGGAACTGCGTCAGCACGTCGTGCGGATGGACATGCGTCAGGCTCATCAAGCCGACCAGCACCACGCCGACCATCGACAACACCAGCGGCCCCGCACTGATGATCCCCGCATAGCTGTACGCCGCGAAAGTGCCGGAGAGCGTGTCACTGCGCAGCAGACGCCGCAACTCGAAACCGATACCCGCCATCAGTCGCTCCCTCCTTGCATCCACCGCTGATATAGCGTGCGATAGGCGTCGCGCATGGCATCGAGCCGGTAGTAGCGCTCAACACGCGCAATGCCCGCGCGGCTCGCCGCATGCCAGGCCTGCGGCTCGAGCACGTCGACGATGGCCGCCGCCAGCGCTTCCGGGTCGGCCATTGGCACGATGCGTCCCGAGCGGCCGAGCGCGCGATCCTCCGGGCTATTGCCGTCGATCACCTGACGGCATGCGCCGACGTCCGTGGCCACCACCGGCACGCCTGCCGCCGCCGCTTCGAGCATGACCAGCGGCAAGGCTTCGGAGACGGACGACAACGCCAGCACACCGATCTGCGGCAACACCGATTCGATGGCGCGATACCCCATGAACCGCACCTGATACTCCATTCCCAGACTCGCGGCGAGATCCCGGCACTCTTGCGCATAGGCCGGGTCCTCGGTGTCCGGCCCGACGATCCAGCCCTGTACGTCGGGCCGCGCCCGGTAGGCGATGAAGACAGCGCGCAGAAACGTCTTGATGTCCTTGACGGGCACCACACGCCCCACCAGCGCCACGACCGGGGCAATGTCCGGGCGATCCGTCTGCGCGTCTGTCTCGCGCCGGGCGACGCGCAACGCGGCAAAGCGCGCGATGCCCACGCCGTTGGCGATGATGCGTGTCTTGTGCGCAGGCGCACCATCGCTGATCTGACGCTGGCGGTTGCCTTCATAGAGCGAGACAATCTCATCCGCCGCGTCGTAGCACACGCGTCCGATGGCCTCGAAAAACCGCATCCACAGATTCTGGAAATATCCGACGCGCGAAATGTCGCGCTCGAACGGTCCGCGATTGTCATGCAGCCATTCGCTTTGCAGCAGGTCGAGCTTGCGCTCCTTCGTATAGCTGCCGTGTTCGGTGACGAGCAACGGCCGGCCGATGCTCATGCGCAGCATCGCCCCCAGCAGCCCCGCGTATCCCGTCGATACGGTGTGATACATGCGGGCCGGGGGCAATGCGCCGGCGATCCTGGCCAACTGCCAGATCGGCTTGTGCATCGCCCGTATCGTCCAGAAGTAGTCGGTAAACGACGGGTCGTGGCAGTAGCGCTCGTACCGCTGCGTAATGAAGTCCCAGGCGCGCTCGCTATGAAGGAATTCCGGCTGTGCGAGCGCCTGAGCGTCGCGCAACATCGGCAGAACCCGCGCGAGCATGGCCCGCAGATCGTCGTCACCCATGGCTTCTGTGGCACCGTCGCGGGCCTCGTGTCGCTGGCGGAACAGATCGTGCATCCGGCCAATTTGCGCGAACGCCGCCGCGTCGCCCGAGCCTTGGCGCGTCTGCGCCGGGTCGTGCGACGCCTCGGACGCGGTATCGGCCGTCTCGTAAAGGTAATGCGTCTCGAAGTGGACGACGTTGTCCGGCATCGGATAGACCGGCGCGCCGTAGTCTTCGCGGCGGCTACCGATGAACACGACCGCAAAGGTCAGCGTCGGGAACGCGCGAATGAGCAGATCGACCCACGACGACACACCGCCCTGCACATACGGGAACGTGCCTTCAAGGAGTAGCGCGACATCGGCGGCATCGGGGACATTGGCGATGTCAGGAACGTCAGCGGCATCAGCGACGCGCGCACCCTCGGCGCACGGTTGTGAGTTCGGACGATCGCCCGGTGGACGCATTGGCATAGGCGCTAGCGAGTCCAGAATCGTACGACCGGCTGTACCGCGGGCGAGGCCGTCGCGCTCACCGCGCCTTTGGCACCCGTGGCGCCCGCCCCCAACCCGCCGAGCAGTTGCGCCACCCGGTCGTAGCGACGCTTCTGGAACGCCGCTTCCGCAAGCCAGGGCAACAGGCGCTCCGTCGGAAAGCTGTGAAACTGCGCGTGACGCAGGTACATCTCGGCAGCCTCGGGCGTCTCGCGCAGTAGCGCGCAGCGGCCCAGCAGGTACCACATCGAGGCGTCGTCCTCGTGCTGTTCGAGCGCGTCGCGCGCAAACTGCTCCACTCGCTCCAGCGTGAAGCGCAGCACTTCGCCACGCACGAGGTTCTGGTAGATCAGTTCCCAATACAGTTGGGCGAGACGCCGGCAGGCATGCGCACGCTCGTCTTCGTCCTGCGCCGCCTCATGCCGGTCACGCATCGCGTAAATCTGCTGCATGATGCGCTTCTCCATCCCGTCGAGAATGCCGTACGCCAGCAGGCGCACCTCTTCGACGGGATCGGCCAGCAGGTCGCGAGCGATTTCGCTGGTCACCCGCGACGGCAGCGCCTGCACCGAGACCAGTGCCGCCACGCGGTCGTCGCGTTCGCCATGCAAGTTCCGCAGGCGCGCACGCAGGCGCATGCCCCCGCCGTGCCGCACGCGCGCCATCAGATGGGAGACAAAGCCTGGCGCCTTCACGCGGCCGGCCGTGAGCGCCTCGCGCGGCGGCGGAAACACGTAGCCGATCAGCAGCACGCCCAGCACGACCGCCAGACCCGCGACGGGCAAGAAAAAGGTGATGAGCGCGATATGCCAGAACGCGTCGCGCCGCCCGCGATAGCTAGCCGGCAACACGCCCGTCATGAAACCACCGGCCAGCAGCGCCGAGACGGCTTGCCACGCCAGCACCATCAGCACGACCGATGTCGACGCGGCAGGCACGTCGGGCGTCTGCATCGAGGCGCTTCCCGCATCGCTGCCCAATACGAGACGCATGGCCTGCACCTGCGCGGCCACCGCGAGCACGCCGAGGCCGAGCGTGAAGGTCGATTGCAACAGGCTCAGGCCACGTGCGACACCGCGCTGACGCAACCGCCAGCCGGTCGTCACGCGCTCGCCCTGTGACGTGTGCTCAGCCATGATCGACGCATCGCTCCATGAGCTTGCGCAAGCCATCACCGGGCGCTTCGGCGTCCACGTGCGCTGTGTGCACCGCGATGTGACCGCTCTGGAAATCGACGTCGTACTGCTGACGCAGCAGTGTCTCAATGCGCAGCAGGTAGCCGTCGATGCCGTG
>NZ_JAELTP010000505.1 GCF_016428915.1 Pandoraea sp. ASV26 | reverse complement strand
ACACCCACACACCACACGGTTCGTCGGCAGCGTCAGATGTGTATAAGAGACAGGCAATAGAATGCTCATCCGATCATATGGATAGAATGGTAGAGATAGCCTGGAACGATGCCAAGAAGTGCCAGAAAGATGCCAGAAAAACTGATGTCCTACGCCAAAGAGATGCTGCGCCTGGCGAGGATATTGATGAGCCTGAAGTCAACAGAGGAAGCAAGGAGAAACAATCCACCTCGGAAACTAGAGGGGAGAAGCTCAAGGATAAGATGACAAGAGGCAATGCCACCGCTGAAGTAGTCGCTGAGAGTTTCAATGGTCAAGACGATAGCAACTCACCAGACAACCAGCGCCGGAGGTCGACACGAAGCGCCAAGAAATCGTTAGCAACTCGTGATCCAACGGACAGGGATTCCTATAAATGGAGTGAGGTGAATAAGGA
>NZ_JAELTP010000504.1 GCF_016428915.1 Pandoraea sp. ASV26 | reverse complement strand
GACCATTTGCTGAGTCTTATTTGTCTCACTCTGCTAGACTCTGTTAAAATGGCCCTCTAGCATAATTAGGAGCCTGAGAAACTTACCAAAGAAACATCCATGCTTGGCCACGCTTCTACTCCAGCATTGTTCCACTTCCATTCCAGGTTCTGAAATGAAACATGGCAAAGAGTATCATTTTGCTCTGAATATCTGCGAGAATTAGGATTAGAAGCCAAAGCGGCGTCGCCATCTGTAGCTGCCTTATCTCGTGCTTCTTGTACGACAAGCCGAGCACGGCGAGCTAGCTCAGACGCCACGATATTCATTCTCTTCATTGCCATAACTGTGGATGCTTCGCTCATCTTGTCGAGCACACCTATAGCATAGTCGACAAGTCCTAAATCTGTTTCGGCCGTTTCTTCCAGAGGGCATTCGAAGATGTGTGCTTCAAGAA
>NZ_JAELTP010000503.1 GCF_016428915.1 Pandoraea sp. ASV26 | reverse complement strand
CTCCAAATCTTCAAAGAAAATGAGGCGTGTATACGAACATGTTAAAAAAACCGTTGTCAGTTTGTGGCTGTTGTGTGCATCCAGCCACTCCTGCCGTCTCTTGCTACCTGTTTTCCACCTCTGGCAGCCCGAGATCAAACTTTTAACTCTTGCCTGCGTCTCACTTCATGCAGTCAAATCATTGTTCGACCTGCCGTCTAATATAAGTTTGAAAATGGCAACCTGGACAGATCTGCCCACTGAAATTCACCTGCAGATTCTCGAGGTATTGGTTCTATCGTCACGACAAAACACAGATATCCGAGACCACTTTTGGGGAAATTGGCTGCTCAGCCACTTCTGCCAAATTTTTGCAGGCAGTTTCTGATAAGAATTAAGTTGTTTTGTTGCCAGACTTATTAAAGATATACTGTTATTTTGTTATAGATACACTACTC
>NZ_JAELTP010000502.1 GCF_016428915.1 Pandoraea sp. ASV26 | reverse complement strand
TTGCCAGTATACCCCATGCTCTTACAGCACGGTTATGCAGCATCAAGCATGGACAGTAATAACTGCTATCACAGGGCAAGAAGGAATGCATGGCAGCCCAACCCCGTGGGGATATGCACTCGTGGTGATTGCTGTATTATAATAGACCTGGTAATATCGCGTTGCCAACTGTGACATCACACTGAGCCTACCATGAAACCACGAGGACATCCGCATGGTGCTAATTGTGCATGCGTTTGCCGCCCTACTTATTGTGCGAGCGGCTTGGTTGCTTTGGTATTGACCCCTGGTGAGCCACCGTGGAGCAGTGGCGTTGCTCGAGAGTTCGCGAAGATCATCAGTGTCGATGGTTTTTGCGCTTGTTAAGAGAAAAAGCTATTTTCAGCCACTTGGTTAGTAACCCGAATCAATGGCTTTCTCGTAATACTGTTGAAATG
>NZ_JAELTP010000501.1 GCF_016428915.1 Pandoraea sp. ASV26 | reverse complement strand
CAACAGGCTCCATTTGTCTGTGTTAGGTGATTTTTGCGGTTGATGTTGACATTGTACCAAGCCCACCATTCACCACCTCTATCGATTTGAGTACAAATATATCTATGCGCATGAGATGCTCTTTCAATGTGCCAGCGCATTACCTTGGCCATGCACTTTTCGGACAGGGACTTGGGAGGCATAGAATCTGATTTGCGCCATACCTGCAACACGACGGCTGCAAAGCGATAGATTGCAGAATGAAAAGAGATAAGAAGATAAAAAGCTTAACTTACTGAAGTCTTTATTAACTATATCACTAGTAGTGGAGGTTTTGTTTGTACGTGGTTCGAGCATTGGCTTGTTGCTTGAAAAGGATGCTGTGGTACCTTGGTAGGAGATCTCGCCAGCCTCGATATGGTACTGGTAGTGACTCTGTATACCGACCTGTATGGTAC
>NZ_JAELTP010000500.1 GCF_016428915.1 Pandoraea sp. ASV26 | reverse complement strand
CATCTCGATGGAATCAAAAAAAAAAAAAGCGCTCAATTCAGTAAAAAATCGCCTGGCTCAGCGGTTTTGCTAGAATAGGCTGTAATCGGCACGGGTGATGCGTTCCACGCAGTGGCGCGGCGTTCATGTCTGAGACTTTCGTGTCTTGCTTTTTTGTGTATCAGCTTTATTTTACTGTACGAGTAATCCCGGTCTGACGCTGTTAGTTTTACTTTTAAAAAAAATTGTTGAGTCACTTGTAGGTGTTTGGAATGAGACGGGTTCACAGCTTATCTACTATGCTTCATTCAGTGTCTGAGCTTATCAGTGGACGGATACGAGTATGTGCACATATGTACTCCGTACCGTATGTATGTATGTACATCTTACGTCGTATATCCGGATTGAATAATGCTGATATCGCCCGCCTGAGATCTTTCCGGTGCGCCGTCTGGTAA
>NZ_JAELTP010000499.1 GCF_016428915.1 Pandoraea sp. ASV26 | reverse complement strand
GGCATACTCGTACAGGACAATATGGAAATACTCGTAAACAGGCAACCTGACAGAAAACAGCTGCTCGTATTCTGTCCAGGCGCGAATATGCAAGTCGACGCATGGCAGTACCCCTCCCACCTCTATTATTGGCAGCAACCTGCCCGTGCCACGCCACGCAGAGGGTCCTGATGCTACCACTCTCATCTCCACCACGAAGGACACACCTGTTTGGTAGCCATCCCATTGTTCCTTTGCAGTGTCCCAGTTCTCAGCTTCACACTACTCAACGCACTTCTTAACGCCGCCTCAGTGGAGTCGTTGCCATCCTTTTCTTGCCGTTTTCTGTGACACCTTTGCGATCTGATCCCTCCCCCCCTTAAAGACAAGCCATCAGAATATGTCACTGCGCCACGACCCCCCAAGCCCACATGGAGCCAGCCCAGCAGGATGAGACC
>NZ_JAELTP010000498.1 GCF_016428915.1 Pandoraea sp. ASV26 | reverse complement strand
GAGTTGGAGCTTTTCAAGTCGCATTCAACACCGGAGGCTGGTCCAACCAGATATGCCTGTTGACAACAACTAACGCAAGGCGTTTACGAAGTCCAGTTTCTAAAGCCTGGTAGGCCGTTGTCGCCAAAATGAATATTGCCCAGCCAATTTCATCCGAGGTGGAGAGCGTCGAATTTACGTTTCTCTCGCCAGAGGAGATCCAAGCGATCTCAGTTAAACGCATCGAGAACGACAGCACATTCGACAATCTACTCAATCCTGTTCCGGGTGGGCTTTACGACCCAGCGCTTGGATCCTGGGGCGATTCACCGTGTGTATCATGCCGATGATCAAGTTTTATGATTTGCTGACGATATAGCAGATGCACAACATGCAATCTTAACCAAATATCTTGCCCCGGCCATGCTGGCCACATTCAGCTGCCTGTGCCGGTATAC
>NZ_JAELTP010000497.1 GCF_016428915.1 Pandoraea sp. ASV26 | reverse complement strand
AAGCAATCATGCGCATCACAGCCACACACACCAGTTTTGCCGTATGTGCGCCTTTGGTTGCGGCCGGACCCGCTCTTTATTGTGTCTGCCAGGCAGGCTGCGCTTCGGTAGTCATGCCTTGTTACGCAGCAGCTGGTGCGACTTGGGGACCAACAGCAGGTGCTTCTGCGCCTGCAACTGCAATTACTTGTAATGCGGCTTTTGGGAAATGCTAGTTTGCTTGCTAGTTTGCTGCCAGAATCCCTACCCCGTAAAAACTGTGTTAGCCCTCATACTTTCTGCTAGCCCTGAATCGGTATCCCAACAGTCAACATTTGGAAGTCAATGGAGAACATAAACGCTTCTGACACTAGCTAAGACTCACACCTTGAACTTTGGACTATGAGTTGTTACAGATTTGAGAAGCAGCCGTTTCAATCTAAGTACCACCTTCTAAG
>NZ_JAELTP010000496.1 GCF_016428915.1 Pandoraea sp. ASV26 | reverse complement strand
AATATTCACTGCAGAAGGATGCACCCGCTCTGACGTTTAGCGCCAAGGTCAACCGGTCTGGCCACATTCTAGACTACAAAGTGGAAGCCAGTAGCCTGAGAAATGTTGTTTACATGGACCCTGCAGATGTCTTTGACTTTTGCAAGGAGACACATGTTGCAACAAAGTCCGCTACAGTGATTGAGGCGGGAACCCCCCCAGAAGAAACGAAACTCATACCCAAGCGAACAATGGTTTCGTCCCAAAATCTCGACGACTCTAACCAGAGGGATTTCTTAACTCTGTCCGAGCTTACCAACGCAATTCGAGACCAGAGGTTAGAAAAGGGTGCATGGCCGTACTTTTCCCCCCGTCCTTCTGTGTCAGTGTCGTTTGACAATATTGAGCCATCTGACACTCCACCTGGTGAGAGCACAATACCAGCAGACCCTGACAGC
>NZ_JAELTP010000050.1 GCF_016428915.1 Pandoraea sp. ASV26 | reverse complement strand
GCAGGCGTTGCGACTGCAACAGGCCAGCATCGTGACGGTGCCCGTCGATGCGGATGGCCTGAACGTCGAGCATCTGAGCGCACGACTGCGCGACGGCACGATCGCCGTGCCGAAGCTGCTCTACACCGTACCGACATTTGCCAATCCGACTGGCGCCACGCTCTCTCGCGAGCGCCGCATTGCGCTGCTCAAGCTGGCGGTGGAGTACCGCTTCGTGATCGTGGAAGACGACCCGTACGGCGACTTGCGATTCGCAGGCGAGGCCGTGCCGACGCTGCTCGGGCTGACGGCCGAGGTGCCGGGATCACGCGACTGGGTGGTGCACTTCTCGAGCCTGTCGAAGATCGTCGCACCGGGCCTGCGCGTGGGCTGGACGGTCGCGCCGCCGGAGATCGCGCGTCGCTGCGTGGTCGCCAAGCAGACCGTCGATCTGTGCAGCGTGCCGTGGACGCAAGCCGTCGCGGCCGAGTATCTCGCGGACGGGGCATTGACGCGGCATCTGCCAAAGATCACCGAGGCGTATCGACGCAAGTGCGACGCCATGTGCGGCGCGCTGCGCGACAAGCTGGGCGATGCCATCCAGTTCCACGCACCGCAGGGCGGGATGTTCGTTTGGGCGCGTCTCGCGGCAGTGAAGACGAGCGAGTTGCTGCCGCATGCGATTACCGAGAAGGTGCTGTTCGTGCCGGGCACTGCGTTCTTTGCCGAGAATGCGGACGAGGCGTCGCTGCGGTTGTCGTTCGCGGCACCGGCGGTGACCGCCATTGAAGAGGGCGTGGCACGACTGGCTCGCGCGATGGACGCGACCGCCAAGACGGCGGGATAAGAGACGCCGGCCGAGACGTTAGCGGAAACGTCAGCGGAATAACCCCACGAGACTGAGGGCATGACGAGGGCCTCGCTGGCCGTCCCCCTGAAGGTGGGTCAGCTAGGCCCTTGGCGTTTGCGATTAACGCTCAGAGCTTCACGCAAACGTTGCGCAGTTCGGTGTAGAACTCGAGCGAGTGAACGCCGCCTTCGCGACCGATGCCCGATTGCTTCGCACCGCCGAACGCCGTGCGCAGATCGCGCAGGAACCACGCGTTGATCCAGCAGACGCCGACTTCGAGCGCAGCGCCCATGCGATGGGCGCGACTGACGTCCGACGTCCACACGGTCGCAGCGAGACCGTAAGGCGTGGCGTTGGCCATCGCGATGACTTCCTCCTCCGTATCGAACGGTGCGATGTGGCAGCACGGCCCGAAGATTTCCTCGCGGATGACCGAGGCCGTCTCCGGCAAGCCGGTCCAGATGGTCGGTTGCACCCAAGCGCCGTCCTTCATCGACGCCGGCATATCGGGCACGCCACCGCCGGTGACGATCGTCGCCCCTTCCTCGCGCGCCTTGGCGTAGTACGACAGCACCTTCTCGCGATGCACCTGTGAGACGAGCGGGCCGAAGTTCGTGCCTGGCGCGTACGGATCGCCCAGCTTCAGCGACTCGGCGCGCTCCTTGAGTGCGGCCACGAAACGCTCGAAGATCGGGCGCTGCACATACACGCGCTCCGTGCCCAGACACACCTGTCCGCTGTTATCGAAGCTCGAACGCGTGATGCCCGCGACGGCCTTGTCGAAGTCGGCGTCTGCAAACACGATGCCGGGATTCTTGCCGCCCAGCTCGAACGACACCGGACGCACGCCATTCGCGGCCGCCTTCATGATCGCTTCGCCCGTGCGCGTCTCGCCCGTGAACGTAATGCCGTTCACCCCCGGGTGCTCGGTCAGGAACGCCCCGGCAGACTCGGGCCCGAAGCCGTGCACCACGTTATAGACGCCCGGCGGCACGCCGACTTCGTTCATCACTTCGCCCAGCAGCGTGGCCGTGGCCGGCGTTTCCTCCGACGGCTTCACCACCACCGTGTTGCCGAACGCCAGCGCCGGGCCGACCTTCCACGTCATGAGCAACAGCGGCAGGTTCCACGGACACACCACGGCGATCACGCCGCGAGGTGTGCGCACGCCATAGTTCAGTGCGTTGCCGCCGTCGGGTGTCGTCATCGCGAACGACTCGGTCGGCACGTTCTTGATCATGTCCGCGAACACCTTGAAGTTCGCCGCACCGCGTGGAATGTCCAGATGACTCGCCAGTCCGTGCGGCTTGCCCGTGTCAGCGATCTCTGCGGCAAGGAAGTCGTCGAAGCGGCGGTTGATGCCATCGGCCACGGCATGCAGCAACTCCACGCGCTGCGCGACCGTCATCTTGCCCCACGGGCCTTGCAGCGCCGCGCGGGCGGCACGAACCGCCGCGTCAACCTCGGCGCGCCCGGCTTCGTGCACATGGCCGATCACGCTGTTGTCGACCGGGTTGCGGTTCTCGAAGGTGCGGGGGCTCGACACCCACTCACCGTTAATGAAGTTCTGGAAATCCTTCATGTCTCACTCTCGTTTTGTCAGTTGTTCTGTCTGTGGCTTCGGGGCGGGTTGCCCTGCCGGGGCGCGTACTGCCCGTACATGCTGTACGTGCTGCATGTGCCGTATGCCGTAAAGCGTCGTTCGGCATCCCCTGCGTTCCGGGGGGGAGCCGCAGCATGGAGCACACGATAAATGCGCTCCTGGGTGCTCGTCAACATTTTCTCGAGAATTTTTATTTATCTCGATTTTTATTAGGTTTTACGAAAATCGAAGCGAAGCTGCTTATAATCTCGGCACTCCCACCGAACCGCTTCACGCATGCACAGCCCGACCCCGTCTTCTGCCCAGACTGCCGACACCACGCTGGCGCAAAGCGCGTACATGCGTCTGCGCAGCGACATCGTCGAGGGACGGCTCGCGCCGGGCGAGAAGCTGCGCGTCGAGCATCTGAAGGATCGTTACGAGGTCGGCGCGGGAACGCTGCGCGAGGCGCTGGCACTGCTGGTGGCCGACGCGCTCGTCGTCCAGCACGGTCATCGGGGATTTCGGGTGACGCCCATCTCGCTGGCCGACTTCATCGACATCACCGAGACGCGCGTGCAGTTGGAGACCGAGGCGCTACGCCAGTCGGTCGCATTGGGGGATGACACCTGGGAAGCGGATCTGACGAGCGCGTTTCACCTGCTCTCGCTCGCCGAAGAACGGCTGGGGGACGGACAACGTGGCGACGGCAGCCAGTTCGCCCAATGGGAGGCGCGCAACCGCGCGTTTCATGAAGTGCTGATCCGGGCGTGCCCGTCGCGCTGGCTGCATCACTTTCTGGCGATTCTCTATCGTCAGTCCGAGCGCTACCGGCGCTTGTCGATCACGCACCAGCCGGTGCCGCGCAACGTGCACGAAGAACATCAGGCCATCTTCGACGCCTGTCTCGCCCGCGATGCCGACCGGGCGTCGGCCCTGCTCGCGGCGCACATTCGCAAGACGCTCGAAGCCGTGCGCGAGTTGCCCGAGGCCGTTGTCAACGCGGGGACCGTGCCGCTCGCACCGGTTCGCTAAGTTCGCTGAGCGGCCGGTGCCGCGCCGCGATCGGCACATCAACGCGGCAGACTGTCGCGCACGATCTGCGCGAAGTAGCGTGCACCGAGCGGCAGAATCGCGTCGTTGAAGTCGTAGCAGGCGTTGTGCAGGGGAATCGCACCGGGCTCGTCGCCGCTGCCATTGCCGATGAACGCGAAGTTGCCCGGCACGTGCTGAAGGAAAACACCGAAGTCCTCCGACGCCATCACCGGCGCCACCTCCGCATCGACCATCGCCTCACCGGCCACCGCCCGCGCAGCGTTCACGGCGAGCGCCGTGTTGTGCTCCCGGTTCACCGTCGGTGCGAACTCATGCGTGTACTCGAATTCGCAATGCGCACCGTGCATCGCGCATACGCCCATGCAAATCTCGCGCATGCGCGTTTCGAGCAACTGCTGAACGTCCGGCGTGTAGCTGCGCGTGTCGCCCTTGATGACAACGTTCGTCGGAATGGCGTTGCGAATCCCGTCCGTAATGAATTCCGTGCAAGACACCACCGCCGACATGCCCGGATCGACGTTGCGCGACACCACCGTCTGAAGCGCCACGACGATCTGCGCGCCGATCACCAGCGGATCGACGCCCATGTGCGGACGCGCCGCGTGCGTGCCTTTGCCGCGAATGCGAATGACGAAGTTGTCCTCGCTCGCCATGATGCCGCCGGCGCGCGTTGCGATGCGGCCCGCCGGAATGCCCGGCATATTGTGAACGCCGTAAATCGCATCGATGGGGAACCGTTCGAGCAACCCGTCGGCAATCATCGCCTTCGCGCCGCGACCGTGTTCTTCGGCCGGCTGAAAGATGAAGCGCACCGTGCCGTTGAAGTCGCGCGACGCCGCCAGCAGCTTCGCAGCGCCGAGCACCATCGACATATGACCGTCGTGCCCGCAAGCATGCATCTTGCCCGGGACTTGCGACGCGTAGTCGCGTCCCGGCGCTTGCTCGGCGATCATGAGTGCGTCCATGTCGGCACGAATGCCGATAGCGCCGCCGCCATCCCCCACACGCAGGTTCGCGACGATGCCGGTGCCACCGATGCCGCGATGCACGTCCAGCCCGAGGCTCTCGAGAATCGTCGCGACCGTCTGCGACGTGCCGACTTCCTCGAACCCCGTTTCCGGCTGACGGTGGAACGCGTGCCGCCATCCCGTGAGTGCCTTGGCGAAGTAAATGTCTTGCGTCATGCGAGACTCCTTGACCTGCTGCTTGTTGACACGCTGATTTACCAACTTACCTGCTGCGTTCGCTGCTGAGGTCAGCGCGCCCGCCACGCCTGCTGACGCTGCGTGACCGACGCCGCCGACTCGCCGACGAGTGCCGCATACACCGACGGCGCCGTTGCCCCCTCAGTGTTGATCAGCAGGACACGCGAGTCGGCCGTGAGGCCAATGGCCGACGCCATCTCCGGCGTGGCTGCGGCCTGCATCAGCCCCGCCAGACCGGCGACGCCCGATTCGCCTGCCACGAACGGCACGTCGTTTTCGCTACCGCGCGCCAGACGCTGCATCGCCTCGATGGCCTGCGCATCGGTGACGGTCATGAACGCGTCGACCGACGGCTGCAAGAATCGCCAGGCAAGGGGCGACGTCTCGCCGCATGCCAGCCCGGCCATCACCGAATCGACCGATCCGCGCGCCGATGCCGCCTGCCCCGCGAGCGCGCTCTGGTACAGACAATCGGCCTGCTCAGGCTCGACCACCACGAACGTCGGCCGCTGCGCGCCCCAGCGTTCCCAGAAGTAGCTCGCAACCCCTGCGGCCAAGCCACCTACGCCACCTTGCAGGAAGACGTGCGTCACGGGGCACGCGTCATCGTTGCGTGCATCGACATCGACGTTGGCCTCTGCGTCGCCCCCTGCATCGGCATCGGAACCACTCAACGCTTCATCGACTTCGGCGGCGATCGTCGCGTAACCCTGCATCACGTCGCGCGGGATGATTTCGTAACCGTGGTAAGACGTATCGGAAACCACCGACCAACCATGACGCGCCGCGAGCGCCGCCGCCTCTTCCACCGAGGCGTCGTAGTTACCGCCGATGCGCACGATCTCTGCGCCGTATGCCGCAATCGCCTGCTCGCGCTCGTCGCTCACCTGGGCGTGCAACACGATCACGCAACGGCAGCCGATGCTCTGCGCGGCGGCAGCGAGCGCGCGGCCGTGATTGCCATCCGTCGCGCTGATGGCCGTGAAGCCTTCCAGCGCCTGACGATGCTCACCGCTCAGCAACGTCTGTGCCGTGAACCCGTGCCCCACGAATTTGCGCAGCAACAAGCGCACGAGCGCAATCGGCGCTCCGAGCGCCTTGAAGCTGCCCAGCGTGGAACGCAGCGCTTCGTCCTTCACGAGCACGCCGCGCACACCCAGCGAGGCGGCAAGATCCGGCAACGTGCGCAACGGC
Organism: Pandoraea sp. ASV26; assembly: GCF_016428915.1. GTDB lineage: Bacteria > Pseudomonadota > Gammaproteobacteria > Burkholderiales > Burkholderiaceae > Pandoraea. The sequence goes on along the minus strand of NZ_JAELTP010000050.1, from coordinate 33,919 downwards.
GTGCTGCCGGGCGCGAGCCCGTTCCAATACGCGAGCCAATCGCGGCTCTCCTGCGCACGAGCGATGCTCATGATGTCCTGAAGATCTGCCGGGTACGACGCGCGCACGGCACGAGGATTGACGTACAGCATGGGGGGCTCCGGTATTGCGTTGTCAGGGGGCTGGCTAACTTACTGATTCACGCCGAGACGCTGTGCGACGACGTCGAGCAGCACTTCGGCACCGCGCACCAGTTGGTCATCGTCGGTATGCTCGCGCGGGTTGTGGCTGATGCCGCCACGGCTCGGCACGAAGATCATCGCCGCCGGGGCGATGCGCGCGATCATCTGCGCGTCGTGGCCCGCGCCGGAGGTCATGCGCTTGTACGAGAGACCGCGACGCTTGGCGCTCGCTTCGATGACGTCGGTCAACTCCGCGTTGAAGACCACCGGCGCGAAGCGCGCCAGACGTTCGGTCGACACACGAACGCCCTCTTCTTCTGCGATCTTCTTGAGGAATTCGCAGAGCTGCGTCTCACTTGCGGCCAGACGCTGCTCGTCCGGATCGCGCATGTCGACCGTGAACACGGCCTTGCGTGGAATCACGTTGATGACGCCCGGCTCGACCCGGAACGTGCCGACCGTCGCCAGCGTGGTGCCCGACTCGCGCGCAATGCGGCGCAACTCGGCGACCGTCGCCGCCGCCACATAGCCGGCGTCGTGACGCAGGCGCGTTGGCGTGGTGCCCGCATGATTGGCGTTGCCCTGCACGGTGATCTGCTGCCACGAGATGCCCTGGAGGTTCTCGACGACGCCGATCTCGAGCCCTTCCGCTTCGAGAATCGGCCCCTGCTCGATATGCAGTTCGAGATACTCGTGCGGCACGAGCGTGCCCGGCGTCATCTCGCCGGCGTAGCCGATGCGCACGAGTTCGTCGCCCAGACGCGCGCCATCGGTGCCGATGGCATCGAGCGCCTCGTCGAGCGGCAAGCCGCCGGCGTGCACCAGCGACCCCATCATGTCCGGATGAAAGCGCGCGCCTTCCTCGTTGGTGAACGCCGCCACGGTGATCGGGCGCGACGGCGCGATACCCGCGTCGCGGAACGCCCGGATGACGGCCAGACCGCCCAGCACGCCGTAGCAGCCGTCGAGCGCTCCCGCATTGATGACGGTGTCGATGTGCGAGCCCATCATGAGCGGACGCGGCGTCTCACCCGACGCCGCTTTCTCAGCCGACGCGAGCGTGCCGAAAATGTTGCCGATGCGATCGATCTGCACATCGAGGCCGAGTTCGCGCATCCACGCGACCACCTGATCGCGGCCGGCTTTTTCGGCATCGGAGAGGGCGACGCGGGTGCGTCCGCCCGCGACGGGATCGGCACCGATCTCGCCCAGTTCGCGGAGTTGTCGCAGCAGAACCGAACCATTCAGGTGGAGGACAGCAGAGGCTTTGGTTTCGGTCATGAGTCAGTCGGGATCAGTCGGTCGGGGTCAGTAGGACGGCGTCAGCGGGATGAAGTCAGCAGGACGAAGTCAGTAGTTCTGACAGGGATATCAGGGCTGGCACCCGATGTCGCCGCATTCACGCGTTGCCGCTAGCGGAGTATCATCGGGTAGCCTGAATAATATTCCGTGCAGCGCGTAGGATTAACGCGTTTTGGGCGTCCAAATCGAATTTTTATTGCGCACTATGAGCCTCGACAGTTACGACATCGCCTTGCTCGCGGCGATTCAGCAAGATGCCACGACGCCCCAGCATGCGCTCGGCGCACAGGTCAATCTGTCGTCCGCTGCGGTGAACCGGCGGCTGAAGAAGCTCGCCGACGAAGGGGTAACGCGCCAGACGGTCTCGCTGATCGATCAGGCCAGCGTCGGCTACCCGCTCACGATCATCACCGAGGTCGAAGTCGAGAACGAGCGGCTCGACCTGCTAGACGCCATGAAGCGCAGCTTTCTGGCGTGCCCGCAGGTGCAGCAGTGCTACTACGTTGCAGGGGAATGCGACTTCGTCGTCATCATGGTCGTACAGAACATGGCCCAATACACCGAACTCACGCGCGCCCTCTTCTTCGAGAGCAACAACGTCAAGCGTTTCAAGACGCTCGTCTCGATGAGCAACGTGAAGGTCGGGCTGGAAGTGCCGCTGGACGCCGCCGCAGGCTGATACCTGCGACGGTGCGCAGACAGCGTTATGGGGTCAGGAAGTCAGGGGCTTTGACGAGTCAACCGTGCTGACCGGGAGCTATTTCTTCACGCAGCAGGTCGAGATAGGCGCGCATGGTGGCGATGCGCCGCTCGCCGATGCGTTGGGCCTTCGCGGTCATCAGACCATCGGTTAGCCGAAGCAGCTTGGTTTCAAAATGGTCGAGCGCGAAGCGGCGATCGTCGAGGCTGCGGTTTGCCGCAAACGGATCGAGCGGATCGTACAGACGCGAGCCGGTGCGCCCGGCCACGTAGAACGTCCGCGCGATGCCGATGGCACCGATGGCGTCGAGGCGGTCGGCGTCACGCAGCACGCAGGCCTCCGGCGTTCGTGGCTCGATGCCGGCCGAGAAGCTGTGCGCCTCGATGACGTGCGCCGTCGCATCGATGCGCCCGGCAGCCCATCCCAGCGTGCGCAGAACACCGCTCGCCTTCTCGGCTGACAATCGCGACGCCTGAGCGCGACGCGGATCTGTCTTTTCGACCTGAACGCAGTCGTGCATCAGCGTCGCCACGGCCAGCATCTCGAGGTCGATGGAAGGCTCCTCGGCAGCGATCTCCATCACCAGCTTCCACACGCGAATCAGATGCGACCAGTCGTGCGAGCCGTCTTCGCGACTGTCGGTATGGTGGCGCTCGTGCGTAGTGGCGCCAGCATCCAGTGTCTTAAGCGCCGCGACGATGACATCGCCGTAAGGGAAGAAGGCTTGCGCCAGCAGAGTCGTTGATGCGTTCATGACGTTCAGATTTCCAGTGCGCCGGTCCGGCCGTTCTCGATCACGAAGCGTTTGCTTGATCGAACGGCGTCATTTTGACAGTCGACGCGATAACGTTCCATCGCGGCGGGACTTCAGCCATGCGCGGTACATCGCGACAGGCGGCACGTGGAGCTTGTTTGCCTATCGAAACACCTTCGTGCCGAGGGCCGGGCGCTCTAAGGATCTGTACTCGCCCAGCAGCGATGCGTCTCTGCACTGGTTAATCTATGAACTACCGGCGCGAATGCTCAACTTCAGACGCGGCGTTTGCTCGGCGAAATCGCCGCCTGACGGCTGAACAGGGCCTCGGCACTAGCACGCTTCGCGCCGCGTCAGGCGCCCATCCATTGTTCCGTCCGTGCAACTTTGAGTTACCTGCGTGCGTATATCTCGCGGCGTAGCGCATGGCTATGATGAGCGCCGGAAATCCCGCAGCGCGCGCAGGAGCGGGTTGCTGCGGATCGCCGGTCTCGCCATCGGATGAAGCGCGCTTTTTGATGAGAACAGTCAACATGGATTTGAACAAACAGTGGGTTGCGCGGGTGCTGATGGCCGCGCTGTTCCTGATCGCGGGCCTTCGCAAGCTATTCGCATGGAAGGCAACGGTCGCGTACTTTGCTGCAATTGGATTGCCCGCGAGCGACGTAGTGGCCGCGTTGGTGACGCTGCTCGAAGTGGGCGGCGGGCTCGCACTGATTGTCGGTTGGCGCCTCAAGCCGCTGTCGATCATTCTCGCCGTGTACACCGTGGCCACGGCCTTCGTGGGACACCGCTTCTGGATCGCCGAACCGGCGCAGTTCAGCGGCCAGTTGAATAACTTCCTAAAGAATCTGGCTATCGCAGGCGGCTTTTTGCTGCTGTTTGCACAGGCCCGGTCGTCGTCCAGACAGGCATGACCGAGCGGATCCGGATAGAAGCCTCAGGACGGACAGACCACATTCGAGAGCGCGAACTCCCGCACGCTTTGCGGAACCTCCAGGCTCGCGCCCGAGGCACCGCCGGCGTGCTTCGCCACAGGATCGGTGGCGTTCGGCAATACGCCTTCGACGGTCGATAGTCTCAAAGACTTGGCGCGAGGCCGGGACACGTGCAGCAGGTCCGTCGCCACGTCTGTCGGCACGTGAGCGTCGTGCGAGAGCGCACAGCGCAACCCCGCGAGGACGCCTGCGGCATCGATCTGTCTTTCACGCTCCCGCACGATCATGCCTTCGATGGCGGCAATCTCGTCGCGCAGCGCGATGAAAGGATTCGCGGCCGACTGTCCCACGTAGCTGATGAAATGCTCACGCAGCGCCGTGAGAGACGCGTTGTAGCCTCGCGTTCTGAGCACTCTGCGCAACACCCCATTCCGGGCGAAGACATCGACGACGTGGGCGCTGGCGAAGCTCTGATAATGCGTCCGAATCCGGTGCAGTGTGCGTTGCGTGAGATCCGGCACAATGCGGTCCGCCATGCTCGTGAGCGACGTCCGGTAGCGCGCACGCAGCGCGACGTCACGTCGGGAAAGGCTATCGAGCTCCGCATGCGATTTGTCGATGGCTTTGGACAGTCTCTCGATCGCGTCACTTAACGTGTGCCTTGACGTGTCCTCAGACGTGTCCCGTAGCGTGTCCCTGCCGGGCTGCTCCATGCTCCCCCCACCGCATCAAATGACCGAACTGCACACCGATGACATGCGAGCTATTGCGTCGTCGGCATGAGCGTTGAGCACCACCAGCGCCGAGTGACGCGCCTGGGAAAGCTTACCGGCAGAGTTGGCAGAAATGATGGAGGCATTGTGCGGAATGCATGATGCATGGCGCATGTTGATCCGGCATGGCGTCATCTGCGCGCCATGGGATAAGTACGGGATAAGTACGGGACAAGTGCGGAGCCGGCGCAGAAACAAAAAGCCCCGCAGACGTAACGCCTGCGGGGCTTTGTTCGTAACGATCGGACAGACTCGTCAGAACGGAATATCGTCGTCCATGTCGTCGAAGCCGCCGCCCGACTGCTTGGCCGGGGCTTGCTGACGGGCACCGCCGCCACCACCGCCACCGCCACGCGAATAGCCGCCGCCACCGCCGCCGCCTTCATCGCCGCCGCCGCGCGAGTAGCCACCGCCGCCACCACCACCGCCGCCTTCGCCGCCACGGCCGCCCAGCATTTGCATCTGGTCAGCCACGATCTCCGTGCTGTAACGGTCCGTGCCATCCTGCGCCTGGTACTTGCGCGTGCGGATACGGCCTTCGATGTACACCGCCGAGCCCTTCTTCAGGTACTCGTTGACGATCTCGGCGAGGCGTCCGAAGAACGACACGCGGTGCCATTCCGTCGCCTCCTTGAATTCACCGGATTGCTTGTCCTTGTAACGGTCGGTCGTCGCCAGACGAATGTTTGCGACCGCATCGCCGCTCGGCAAATAGCGGACTTCGGGGTCGGCGCCAAGATTACCGACCAGGATCACTTTGTTGACTGATGCCATAAAACTTTCTCCGGTATTGCTGAAATCCGATCAGGATTGACGAGGCGCTGGCGTCCTCATCGGTGCGGCGATTATAAGCCACACGACAGCCCCGGCCGCACATGTCAGGAATATTGCGTTTTGACCGTAGTGGGTCATCAGAAAACCCCCTAGTGCCCCACCGCAGAACAACCCGAGTGCCTGTGTCGTGTTGTAGACCCCCACCGCCGCGCCCTTGCGCTGCCCCGGTGCGAGCTTCGAAACCAGCGACGGCTGCGACGCTTCGAGCACATTGAATCCCAGGAAGTACACGAACAGCACCACCGCGATCACCCCCACCGTCGGCGGCAATCCGCCCAGCGCCGCCTGCGCTACCGCCACCAGCGCAATCGCCGAGAGCAGCACAATCTTCATCTTCCCGCGCTTCTCGGCCGCAATGATCGCCGGCACCATCGCCACAAACGACAATCCCATCACTGGCAGGTAGATCTCCCAGTGCCGGGCGATCGGCAGGCCCGCCGCCACCAGCATGCGCGGCATTGCCACGAAAAGCGCCGTCTGCGTGGCATGCAGCACGAACACGCCGAAATTCAGACGCAGCAATTCCGGGTTGTGCAGCACCTCGGAAAAGGGCGCCGGACCCGCCTTGGGATGCACGGGCGGTGTCGGCACGACCCACAACACCACGAAAATCGCCAGCACGGCCAGAATGCCGATCGCCGAGAACAGACCGCTCATGCCCAGCCAGTGGTACAGGAACGGCGCGCACACGATCGCCACCGCGAACGACACACCGATGCTGCCGCCGATCATCGCCATCGCCTTGGTACGGTTCTCGTCGCTCGTCAGGTCGGCCACGCACGCCATGACCGCCGACGAAATCGCCCCGGCGCCCTGAATGGCCCGGCCGACGATGATCCACGTCAGATCGTGCGCCAGCGCCGCCACGAGCGAGCCGATCGCGAACACGATCAGACCGAAAATGATGACCGGCTTGCGCCCCAGACGGTCAGACGCCCACCCGTACGGGATATAGAGCAGCGACTGCGTCAGGCCGTAAATGCCGATCGCCAGTCCGACGAGGAAGGTGTTGTTGCCGCCCGGAATCGTCTGAGCGAACACCGAGAACACCGGCATGATCAGGAACAGGCCAAGCATGCGCAGCGCAAAAATTCCCGCGAGCGACGCACTCGCGCGCACTTCTAGCGGGGTCATGCGGCCGCCTCGGCCGCGTGTCGTGGCAGGGGAAGCGGAAGTCACGGAATCAGTCGACATTACGTCCTGAGAGATGGAAAAAACGCGTGCAGCCTCGGAATCTTCTGATGATTGCAAGCCCTGAGGTGCGGCACGCCAGCCGCCCGGCGGGCGCGTCGATGGCCGTCTGCATGACGGGTGGACGCCGGCCACTGGAAATCGGGCGGTTCGTCCCCATCTGTGCCTCGTGCCGGTGTGCCGCCCGAGACCGTCGGTCAGCAGGTTCAGCCCCGGCAATCAAACTTAGGTATATTAGCAGGTTTAGCCGCCCGGATTTCTCCCCCAGCGGCCCGCCCGACCGCTCCCGCCGGCAGTCGCGTCGACGCCGGCCAACGCCGCGCCGGCACGGCCCGACGTCCCGGGAAAATCGGACTCTTGGGGGCCGGAACCCGCCCCGCGACAATTCGCCGCGCGGATTCCTCGGCGACGACCCGGAACCGTCAATGGAAACCATTCGTATTCGTGGGGCTCGTACCCACAACCTCAAGAACGTCAATCTCGACTTGCCGCGTCACCAGCTTGTGGTGATCACCGGCCTGTCCGGCTCCGGCAAATCGTCGCTCGCCTTCGACACGCTTTATGCGGAAGGTCAGCGGCGCTATGTCGAGAGCCTGTCGGCCTACGCCCGTCAGTTCCTGCAACTGATGGAGAAGCCCGACGTCGATCTGATCGAAGGGCTCTCGCCTGCGATCTCGATCGAACAGAAGGCAACGTCGCACAACCCGCGCTCGACGGTCGGCACGGTCACGGAAATTCACGATTACCTGCGTCTGCTGTACGCCCGCGTCGGCACGCCCTACTGCCCCGACCACGGCTTGCCGCTCCAGTCGCAAAGCGTCGCGCAGATGGTCGATGCCGCGCTCGCGCTGCCGGAAGACACCAAGCTCATGATCCTCGCGCCGATCGTCGTCGATCGCAAAGGGGAACACGCCGATCTCTTCGAGTCGATGCAGGCCCAGGGCTTCGTGCGCTTTCGCATCCGCTCCGGGGGCGGCGCCGCCAATGAAGGCCGCGCGCGCGTGTATGACATCGACGCCCTGCCCAAGCTCAAGAAGACGGAAAAGCACTCGGTCGACGTGGTGATCGACCGCGTGAAGGTGCGCGCCGATCTGAAGCAACGTCTGGCGGAATCGTTCGAGACGGCGCTGCGCCTGGCCGACGGCCGCGCCATTGCGCTGGAAATGGATACCGAGAAGGAGCACGTCTTCAGCTCGAAGTTCGCGTGCCCCGTGTGCTCGTACTCGTTGCAGGAACTCGAGCCGCGCCTGTTCTCGTTCAACAATCCGATGGGCGCGTGCCCGACCTGCGACGGCCTGGGCCAGATGACGTTCTTCGATCCGAAGCGCGTCGTCGGCTTCCCGGCACTCTCGCTCGCGTCGGGCGCGATCAAGGGCTGGGATCGTCGCAACCAGTTCTACTTCCAGATGCTGCAAAGCCTCGCGGCGTTCTACGACTTCGACGTCGATACCGCCTTCGAGGAACTGCCTGAGGACACGCAGAAGATCGTGCTTTACGGCTCCGGCGAGCAGACCATTCCCTTCACCTATGTGAACGAGAAGGGCCGCACGTCGGTGCGCGAGCATGCGTTCGAGGGCATCATCCCGAATCTGGAACGGCGTTATCGCGAAACCGATTCGGTCGCCGTGCGCGAAGAACTCGCCAAGTACCAGAACAACTGCGCCTGCATGGATTGCGAAGGCAGCCGCCTGCGCCGCGAAGCGCGGTTCGTGAAGGTCGGCGAAGGCCCGCAGGCGCGCGCGATCTACGAGATCGGCAACCTGCCGCTGCGCGACACGCTCGGCTACTTCCACGAACTGGTGCTGCACGGTGCGAAACGCGAGATCGCCGACAAGATCGTGAAGGAAATCGTCGCGCGTCTCACGTTCCTGAACAATGTCGGTCTCGACTACCTCTCGCTGGAGCGCAGCGCCGATACGCTTTCCGGCGGTGAAGCCCAGCGCATCCGGCTGGCGTCGCAGATCGGCTCCGGCCTGACCGGTGTGATGTATGTGCTCGACGAGCCGTCCATCGGACTGCATCAGCGCGACAACGATCGTCTGATCGGCACCCTCAAGCATCTGCGCGATCTCGGCAATTCGGTGATCGTGGTCGAGCACGACGAGGACATGATTCTCGCGAGCGACTACGTGGTCGACATGGGTCTTGGCGCCGGCATTCACGGCGGCACCGTGATTGCACAAGGCAGCCCCAAGCAGATCGAGCAGGCGCCGGAGTCGCTGACCGGGCAGTACCTGTCGGGTGCGCGACGCATCGAGGTGCCCACGCAGCGTCACGCGCCGCGCGAGGAACGTCTGCGCATTTTCGACGCGACGGGCAACAACCTCAAGAACGTCAATCTGGATCTGCCGGTCGGTTTGCTGACCTGCGTGACGGGCGTCTCCGGCTCGGGCAAATCGACGCTGATCAACGACACGCTGTATCACGCCATCGCGCGCCATCTCTACGGGTCGTCGGCCGAGCCGGCGCCCTATGAACAGATCGAGGGCCTGGAACACTTCGACAAGGTCATCAACGTCGACCAGTCCCCCATCGGACGCACCCCGCGCTCGAATCCGGCGACCTACACGGGTGTCTTCACGCCGATCCGCGAACTCTTCGCCGGCGTGCCTGCCGCCAAGGAACGCGGCTACGACCCGGGGCGTTTCTCGTTCAACGTCAAGGGCGGACGCTGCGAAGCCTGTCAGGGCGACGGCGTCATCAAGGTCGAAATGCACTTCCTGCCCGACGTGTACGTGCCTTGCGACGTCTGCCACGGCAAGCGTTACAACCGCGAAACGCTCGAAGTGCAGTACAAGGGCCGCAACATCTCGGAAGTGCTCGACATGACGGTCGAGCAGGCGCATGAGTTCTTCAAGCCCGTACCGGTCGTGGCGCGCAAGCTCAGAACGCTGCTCGACGTGGGCCTGGGCTACATTCGCCTCGGTCAGTCGGCCACCACGCTCTCGGGCGGCGAGGCGCAGCGCGTGAAGCTCTCGCTCGAACTGTCCAAGCGCGATACGGGCCGGACACTTTATATCCTTGACGAACCGACGACCGGGCTGCACTTCCACGATATCGAACTGCTGCTCACGGTGATTCACCGGCTGCGCGATCAGGGCAATACCGTCGTCATCATCGAACACAATCTCGACGTGATCAAAACGGCAGATTGGGTGATCGACCTCGGGCCGGAAGGCGGCGCGGGCGGCGGACAGATCATTGCACAGGGCACGCCCGAGCAAGTGGCGGCGAACAAGGCCAGCTTCACCGGCAGGTACCTCGCCCCGCTGCTCAAGCGCGAGAAGTAAGCCACTCGGCCCGAGCCGTCACGGCAATTGGGCTTTTTTGAAGGACGTCATTGCATGGAACCGCGCTCTGGCTGGACTCCGGATCGGAATTTCTGGATCGAACTGGCGAGTTATGTCTTCGCCGCCGTGGCCCTCTGGCTGATTCTGAGCATCCACCTGCTTTCCGTGGTGCTCTCGGGGATGGTCGTCTATCAACTCGTGCACGTGCTCGGGCCGCGCCTGCAACTGCGCATCTCGAGCGAGCGCGCCCGGCTGGTCGCCGTCGCCCTGTTGGCGGCGGTCATCGTCGCGCTGATGACGGCACTCATCTTCGGCATCATCACCTTCTTTCGCAGCGACGCCGGTCATCTGCAACACATCAACGGCAGGATGATGGAGGTCGTCGAGCAGGCGCGCGCGCAGTTGCCCGCGTGGATCACCGCCCGTCTGCCGGCCGACAGCGACGACATTCATCAGGCGGTCACCGGCTATCTGAAAGACCACACGCAGGAGATGTCGCTCGTTGGCAAGGAAGCGCTCAACGCGATGGTGCACATCGTGGTGGGGCTTGTGCTCGGCGCCCTCGTGGCGCTCTCGACGATCCGGCCCGTGCACAGCATGCGCCCGCTCGCGGCCGCGCTCGCGCGCCGCGTTACGCTGTTTGGCGACGCCTTTCGCCGCATCGTGTTCGCGCAGGTGAAGATTTCGGCGATCAACACCGTCTTCACCGCGATCTTTCTGATTGGCGTGCTGCCGCTGTTCGATATTCACGTACCGCTGCGCAAGACGATGATCGTGGTGACGTTCGTCGTCGGACTGCTGCCCGTGGTGGGCAACCTGATCTCCAACACCTTCATCGTGGTGCTGGGTCTGTCGGTGTCGCTGTACGTGGCCATCACGGCACTGGTCTTTCTGATCGTGATTCACAAGCTCGAATACTTCCTGAACGCGCGCATCGTCGGCTCGCAGATTCAGTCTCGTGCCTGGGAACTGCTGCTCGCCATGATCGTGATGGAAGCCGCATTCGGACTGCCCGGGCTTGTCGCCGCGCCGATCTACTACGGCTACCTCAAGAGCGAACTGGCGGAAAAACAACTCGTCTGAGCGCGCCGGTCGCCCGCTGCCCGCTGCCCGCCGCCTCCGCCGGAGGCAAACGGGCGCCGGGCGATATTTTTGGACGCTATTTGACAATTCGTCACCCGGTGACATAATGTCAAATCATGAAATCCGCCAAATCTCCCGTCACGGGCAAGCTCGACGAGAACACGCTGTTGTTGCGTGAGGGACGCAAGATCGTCGAAGCGCTCGGCCAGACATTCGCGCCGCTCGTTGAAGTCGTGCTGCACGACCTGACCGATCCCGACCATGCCATCGTGGCGATCGCCAACAATTTGTCAGGGCGCGAGCCGGGGGATGCCGTCACGGAGATGGGCCTCGCGCGCATTGCCGATCCGGCGTTTCCCGAAGTCATCGCGAACTATGCGAACCGCTTCCCGGACGGACGCCCGGCCAAGAGCACGTCCATCGGGCTGAAGAACAGTGCCGGCGAATACGTCGCCGCCATCTGCCTGAACATGGACATCTCGATGCTGGCCGCCGCGGCCGCCAGCGTCCAGCAGTTGGTGAACGTGCCGAACCACGCGCCGACGCCGGTACGCGAGACGCTCTCCAACCGCCGCCTCGACGACATCTCCCCGCTCATCACGGACTTTGCGGCGCAGCGCAACACGACCCCGCAGGGGCTGACGCTCGCGCAACGTCGCGAGGCCATTCGTCTTATTGAAGCCCGCGGCTTGCTCGACCTGCGTCACGCCCATGCGGAAGTGGCGCGCGCGTTGGGCATCGCCCGCTCGACCGTCTATACCTACCTCTCAGACCCGAAAGGCGCATCATGACCGCACCCCCACTGGCGATTACCTATGGCGACATTGTCGCCGCCCACGACCGGATTCGCGAAGCTGCGCATCGCACGCCGGTGCTCACGTCGCGCACCGCCGACGCCATGACCGGCGCCCGCCTGTTCTTCAAGGCAGAGAATTTTCAGCGCATGGGAGCGTTCAAGTTCCGCGGAGCGTTCAACGCCATCTCGCAGTTCACCGCCGAGCAAAAGCGCGGCGGCGTGCTGGCGTTCTCGTCGGGCAATCATGCGCAGGCGATTGCGCTCTCGGCGCGTGAGTTGGGTGTGCCGGCGGTGATTCTGATGCCGCAGGACGCCCCGCAAATGAAGATCGACGCGACACGCGGCTACGGTGCTGAAGTCATTCTTTTCGATCGCTACAAGGAAGATCGCGAAGCGCTGTCCAAACGGCTTGCGCAGGAGCGCGGCATGACGTTGATTCCGCCGTACGACCATCCGCATGTGATGGCGGGTCAGGGCACGGCGACCAAAGAGTTGATCGAAGACGCGGGTGAGCTCGACACGCTCGTGGTGTGTGTTGGCGGCGGTGGCCTGCTCTCCGGCAGTGCGGTCGCGGCACGCGCGCTGAATCCGGACATCGAGATTTTTGGCGTGGAGCCGCAAGCCGGGAACGACGGTCAACAGAGCTTCCGGTCGGGCGAGATCGTGCACATCGAGACACCGCGCACGATTGCCGACGGTGCGCAAACCCAGCATTTGGGTGAGTACACGTTCCCGGTGATTCGTTCGCTCGTGGACGACATGCTGACCGTCACCGACGAGGAACTCGTGCAGACGATGAAGTTCTTCGCGAGCCGCATGAAGATCGTGGTCGAGCCGACGGGCTGCCTGGCTGCGGCGGCCGTTCTGCAGGGCAAGGTGGATATTCGTGGCAAGCGTGTGGGCATCATCCTGTCGGGCGGCAACGTCGATATGGCGCGCTTTGCAAAACTCACGCTTGGGGAGGCGGTATGAACGCACAGGAACGCGGTATTGAGTCAGTCAACGTGCCGACGCTGCAACCGCCGCGCGGGCACTACTCGCACGGTGTGTGCGCCGGAGGCTTCGTCTTCGTGTCGGGGCAGTTGCCGATCACGCCGGAGGGCGAACGCCTCGCCGGCGCGCCGTTTGCCGTGCAGGCGAAGCAGGCGCTGGATAACGTCGCGGCAATTCTCGCCGCTTGCGGCACGAGCATCGACCGGCTGGTGCAGGTGCGCGTGTACATCACGAACGTCGACGATTGGGGTGCGTTCAATGAGGTCTACGCCGTCTGGGCGGGCAATGCGAAACCCGCTCGCGCCGTGGTGCCGGTGCCTGCGCTCAGTCATGGCGTCGCGGTGGAGATCGAGGCAACGGCGTTGGCGGGGTAATCTCCGACGCGCCGAGGATGTGGCCGCACCGGCAGGGACGCGCATCGCGCGTTTCTGTCATTCGTAAAGCGAGTCAATTCCGAGTCGCCCGGCAACCGTAATCGGTCAGACGAAACGCGATAGCAACGCATCACATAAGTCTCCAGCGCGGAAGATTTCCTTCATCCCAACTCGCGCGCAAGACAGGTGGGACGAAGGATCCATGGATCGCGTCAGCCCATGACAGCGCCCACTGCATCGTCCCCCGCCGCATTCTCCCTTCGGCAGACACCGCCCAAACCGACACACCAGTTTGTGAAAACCCCCGGGATTTCTATGTAGTCGCGATCGTCCGACGGATACACTTTGGTCTACGCAGGCCGACGACACCGAAACCATGACGACACCCGACTTCCCTCCTCCCCGGCAAACTGCCGTACCCGACGCGCCCTCGGCACAGCCGCAGCAACGCGCCGACGACGAACCCATGCGGCTGATCACGAGCTTCAACGACGTGTTCGTCGTTGTGGCGTCGGCGCTGCTCCTGTTCGGCACCGTATGGATGACCAGCGCGCTGCCGCCATGGCTCGGGGCGTTGGTCAGCGCAGCGCTCATCTGGGGACTGTCCGAAATTTTCGTGCGCCGCCGCCGGATGGCACTGCCCGCGCTTTGCTATAGCTTCGGCTTCATCACCGCGTTCGCCAGTGTTGGCTTCGTCGGCATTCATGCCGTAGGGGGGCTCAGCGAGTCCGGACACTTGTCGCCCGAGGCCCAGGGGCTCTCGCTTAACGCCCAAGCCCTGTTCTCGCTGATCTCGAGCTATGTGGGTATCGGCATCGGTACGATGTTGTACTGGCGCCGCTTCCGGGTGCCCGTCACGATCGCCATGGGAATCGGGGGGGTGGTTTGCCTCACCTGGCTGTTCGTGCTGATTCTCGGCGAGAACCTCATCGACGCCATGCGCGTCGCGAACATCGTCGCAGGTCTCGCCATCTTCGCCTGGGCGCTGCGATGGGATGCCCAAGACCCGCAGCGCACCTCCATTCGCTCGGACGTCGCATTCTGGCTGCATCTGCTCGCTGCCTGCATGGTCACGCACCCGATTTTCTGGGCGATCATGCCGGACTATCCCGTCGCCGCCATCGCTGTCTTCGTGCTGCTGAGCGTGATCTCGCTGGTGATCGACCGTCGCGCCCTCATGATGTCGTCGCTGCTTTACGTCATCAGCGCGATTCTGAATGTGATGGTGACCTCGACGGCCACGCAGTCGTTGGCGGTCGTCGCCATCGTCGTGGGCGGCGCGCTGTTGCTGCTGTCGGCGTTCTGGCATCCGTCGCGTGCCGCCGTGCTGAAGCTGCTGCCCGCAGGCTGGCGGGCACGTCTGCCGGGATAACGTTTCGACATCGGATCGGGCACGCGAGACAAATCCCAAAAAAGCGGCCGGGGAGCGCCCAACAAGGCAATCCCCATGCCGATCATGGATCGTCTTCGCTACACTTTAGGACTCCTGTCCGATAGGCCCGCTCTCGACGGTACATTTCGGGCGCCAAACGCCGATAACCGCCGAGCCGAGTCATGACGACACCCAGCGCCTCACCGTCCCCCACAGACACATCGCCAACCACGCCGCAGCGCATCGACGATGAACCGCTGCGGCTTGTCACGAGCTATAACGACATATTCGTCGTGATCGCGGCCGGTCTGCTCATCTTCGGCACCGTCTGGTTCTCGGCGACGGCTTCGCTGCCAGAGTGGCTGAGCGCGCTCATCGTCATCGCCACCGCATGGGGCTTATCTGAGATTTTCGTGCGACGACGTCGTATGGCGCTGCCGGCACTGTGCTTCGCACATCTGTTCGTGAGTTCCCTGTTCTATCTCAACGTCGATGGCACTGACTCGCTGCCGGTGGAATCGTCGGTGAGTTGGTGGACGCTTATCACGACCTGCCTTTGCGCGGGCTTCGGCGCCGCGATCTACTGGTGGCGATTCCGCGTGCCCGCCGTCATCACCATGGGCATCGCCGGTGTGGTGCTCGCCGTTTGGATGCATGTCTCCACGCTGGTGAATGGCGCGACGCCGTGGCTACTTGCCAGTACCGTCGTCGCCGGCCTCGCGATCTTCGTCTGGGCGCTGCGCTGGGACTCACAGGATCTGCAACGCGCTTCCATCCGCTCGGACATCGCTTTCTGGTTGCATCTGCTAGCCGCGTGCATGATTGCCCATCCGATTTTCTGGGTGCTCTCGCCAGATCATCCGGTCGCTGTCATCGCGGTGTTCCTGCTGCTCACGGCGGTCTCCATTGCGATCGATCGCCGCGCGCTGATCGTCTCGTCGCTGATCTATGTGCTGATTTCCCTGAATGTGGCGCAGGTCGAAGCCAGTCTGGCCATCGTCTCGATTGTGGTCGGCAGCACACTGCTGGTGCTCTCGATTTTCTGGCGTGCGGCGCGTCGGGCCGTGCTGCGGTGTTTGCCCGCCGGTTGGCAAACACGCCTGCCGCGCTGATTCGGCGAGTCGTATCTCTCAAGCCGCCGTCAGGTACCGCGCCGTATCACCGGCGCGGCCCGTGCCTTCGCCTGCCGTTTTACTGGAGCGTTACCCGCTCCAACACCTTCATGTAGTGATCGAGCGACGGCGTCGCCATGCCCGCGACCTTCGCCCGGTCATCCCAGCGACGCAGGCGCAATGCCGCCTGCGCATGCTCACGAGCGAGGAACGCTTTCGCCTCGTCATCGCTGAACACCCCGCCCTGCAACGCCAGACTGCGCACGGAATCGACGGAGAGCTTGCCGTAGTACTCGGGATCGACAGCGCACAGGCAACGTTTGGCGTCCACATGCAGACGAATCGGATCGAGCACCGCGTCGCTGAACAACGGACGCAGGAAAGGTAGCGCGAAGTATTGGTGCAGATCGTCGATGCCGCGCTCGGTGGGCGTCTCGCCCTGAAGATTGAGCAGATGGCCGAGATCGTGGAGGAAACTGGCAGCGACGAGCGCCTCGTCGGCGCCCTCGCTCTCGGCTAGCGCGCCGCTTTGCAGCGCGTGCTCCAGTTGGGTGACGGGCTCGCCGCTATAGGCGATCGAACCGAATTTATCGAACAGGGTGCGGATGTCCGGCAGGCTCAGGGCCATCGTGTGAACTCTCGTTGTCGTCGCGAGAACTTGGGGCAGCGGCCGTCGCGACATCGGCAAGCGCCGCCAGCTTCGACACCTTCGCCTCCTTCGGCGCCTTGGTGTCCTTCATTTCCTTCGTGTCCTTGCCGTCCTTGGGCTTGTCTCGCATGCGGCTCTTGCGCAAGGCGCCGGCGTCGTCGAGCACCGGGTACGCCGTCGAGCAGAACAGCGAGTTCAGACGCTTCATGTCGCTGATGATGTCCAGATGCAGCGAACTCGTCTCGATACTCTGCACCGACTGACCCGCCAGACGGTTCAGGTGCGTGTACGAATAGGCGCGCTCCAGATCGCGGAAGCTCTCCTTCTCGGCCATGAGCCGCTGCGCACTCTTCAGGTCCGTGTTCAGGAACACCGACAGGCCCAGTTGCAGGTTCGTCACCAGCCGCGCGTGCATGTCGCAGATCTCCTGCAACCCCGCCTCGGAGAACGACAGCTTGTGCGAGATCTTCTTCTCCTCGACCTCCGTCACCATGCGCTCGATGATGTCGCCCGCGTGCTCCAGATTGATCGTGAGCGAGATGATGTCCGTCCAGCGACGGCTGTCCTGCTCGCTCAGGTTCTCGCGCGACACACGCGTGAGGTACATCTTCACTGCGGTGTAGAGATGGTCGACGTCATCGTCCAGCCGACGTGTCTCGCGTGCTCGCGCCACGTCGTTGCTGCGAATGACTTCGAGCAAACCATTGAGCATCTGCTCGACGAGGTCGCCCATGCGCAGCGTTTCGCGCGTCGCGTTGGCCAGCGCCACCGACGGCATCTCCAACGCACTCTCATCCAGATGGCGCGGACGTGTCACGCCGTCCGCCTCGGGCTTTTCAGCGAGCAGGCGAACGCACAGACGCGCCATCGGCTCGGTGAAAGCGAGAAACACCACGCAGCGCACCAGGTTGTAAAGCACATGGAAATTGACAACGGCTTGCGCGGGCGCGTCAGAGAGCCAGCTCACGAGCCTCGGCGCATAGTCGACGAACGGCAGCACCAGCAGGCAGCCGATCAACTTGAAGATGAGGCTGCCGAAGACCACACGACGACCCGCCGCGTTCTGTCCTGCCGATGTCAGCATCGCGAGCATGCCGCTGCCCAGATTCGCGCC
Organism: Pandoraea sp. ASV26; assembly: GCF_016428915.1. Lineage (GTDB taxonomy): Bacteria > Pseudomonadota > Gammaproteobacteria > Burkholderiales > Burkholderiaceae > Pandoraea. Next base: position 16,483 of record NZ_JAELTP010000050.1, on the reverse strand, counting down.
GATCACGAGGCACAGCGCCACCTTGAGCGAAATCACGCCCGACGACGCCAGCGTGGCCGTGAGCAACACCGCCGCCAGACTCGAATACGACACCATGGCGAAGAGCGCGCCGATCAGTGTGTCGAGCATCACGTCGCCGGTCAGCGAGCCGAACAACACTTTGACGCCCGCCGCTTCCGTCATCGGCGTGGTGGCGCCCACGATCAGTTGCAACGCCAGAATGATCAGACCAAGCCCGATCGACACGCGGCCAAGCTGGCCGGCGCGTGTCTGCTTTCGTGACAGGAAGAAGATGACGCCGAAGAAGATCAGGAGCGGTGAAAGCCAGTGCAGATCGAACGTCAGGATCCGCGCCATGAGCGCCGTACCGACGTCCGCACCGAGCATGATCGACAGCGCGGGGGCCAGCGCAATCAACCCCTGCGCGCCGAACGACGAAACGATGAGTGCGGTTGCGTTGCTGCTCTGCACGAGGCCCGTGACGAGCACACCGCCCGCGAACGCGAGAAAGCGATTCGAGATGCTGTGCGACAGAATACGCCGCAGGTCGGCACCGTAGACGCGCAGGACCCCGGTACGCACGATGTGCGTGCCCCAGATCAGCATCGCCACGCCGGAGAGAAGGTTGAGCAGTGTCAGCATGCCAGTGTTCCGTGATCTTATTGTCGACGGGACAGGCAATGCTTCGCACCGCCAACATGACGCGGCCACTGGTTTGCCAAACCGGCATCCCGCGTCAGTCCAACACTGGCGTCGGGATGCGTATGAAGTGTGCGCGTCATGCGTATCCCCAATCGACACACCGTACACCAAAACGATCACCGCAACAATCGTGTCATCAATTTGTCACAATTTTTGCTTTGATTCTGCTAAGCCTTGTTGCATAAGGGGGACAGCGTGGGCCGAGCGGCCGTTCCGCACCGCTTTTCCGCCCATTTCACCGTCCCCGGCCGACACTTCCCCATCGCGAAATCTGCCTCAGATTCCCCATGGCAGCGTAAAGGTTTTGGTGTTGGTGAAGCTCTTCATGGCTTCCTGCACCCCTTCCTTGTAGCCCAGGCCGGAATCCTTGATGCCGCCGAACGGCGTCAGCTCGATGCGATAGCCCGGGACTTCCCAGACATTGACCGTGCCGACCTGAAGCTCATTGGTGAAGCGCGTTACGTAGTCGAGGCGGTTGGTGCACACCCCCGACGACAAGCCGAACGCCGTGCCGTTGGAGATCGCGATGGCTTCTTCGATGCTGCCGAACGTCATGATCGGCGACACCGGCCCGAAGGTCTCCTCCCGCACTACGGTCATCTTCGGATCGACACGGTCGATGACGGTCGGCGAGTACAGCGCGCCGTCGCGCTTGTTGCCCACGAGCAAGCGCGCGCCTTGCGAGACGGCCTCGTTCACGCGTGTCTCGAACAGGCGAGCGGCCGCCTCGTCGATGACCGTGCCCATGTCGTTCGATCCATCGGCCGGATCGCCGTACTTCCATGCGCGGGTCTTCTCCACGACCAGCTCGGTGAACTGTGCCGCGATGTCACGGTGCACCAGCATGCGCTTGACCGCCGTGCAGCGCTGACCCGAGTTCTTGTACGACCCCTGCACCGCGAGATCGGTGGCGCGATCGAGGTCGGCGTCTTCCATCACGATCAGCGGATCGTTGCCGCCCAGTTCCAGCACGATGCGTCGATAGCCGGCCTTCGACGCGATGTACTTGCCGATCGACACGCCGCCCGTGAACGTAATCATGTCGATGTTCTCGTTCGTGATCATCTCGTCGGCGATCTCCATCGGATCGCCCGTGATGACTTGCAGCATCTCCGGCGGCAGGCCGGCTTCATAGAGCGTATCTGCCAGATAAAACGCCGAGAGCGGCACCTTTTCCGACGGTTTGAGCACCATGCGGTTGTTGGTCGCAATCGACGGCGCCACCTTGTGCGCCACCTGGTTCATGGGGTGATTGAACGGCGTGATGGCCGAGATCGCGCCGAGCAGCGGCTCGCGCTGCGTGACCACGCGACGCTTCTTGCCATGCGGCGTGAGGTCACAGGAGAACGCCTGTCCATCGTCCTTGAGCGCCTCACTGGCGGCGAAGCCGAGCACGTCGGCCACACGACCGATTTCGTAGACGGCGTCTTTCTTGCACAGCCCCGACTCCATCGTGATGATCGCGGCGGCCTCGGCAGTACGCTCGCGCAACAGCGCCGCGGCCTTCTCGAGAATGTTGGCGCGCTCGAAACGGGTGAGCGTCGAGCGGTACTGCTTGGCAATCGAGAACGCGCGGCGCACGTCGTCGAGCGAAGCCTTCGGCACGGTGCCGACCAGATCGCCCGAGTACGGGTTGAAGACTTCGATGATCCGTTCGCGGGTCACTTTCTCGCCACCGATGCGAAGCGCTTCGGCGCGGAACTCGGGGTGCAGCTTGTGCGGCGCGTTCATGGGGTTCTCCACAGCATATCCAACGGGACAGGAGCCCGGCGACGCAAACGTTCTGAGGCTTGCGCGCCGTTGTTGCTCATTGCAAGTCTTGGTGAGCCGGTATCAAACGTGATTGAGCGCGACGTCGAGAATGTCGAAGTTGCGCAACCGCGCCTTGCCCGGAATGCCTTCAGTCTTCCGGTTGAAGAGCAGCGGCACGGTCTGCTCCGAGATGCCGCCGTGCGAGCGCAGCGGCACCGTGAGGCCGGTCAGATCGTGACGGCTCGCGCTGGTGCCCAGCACGACCGACTGATCGCTCACGACCACGAGATCGCCCACGCGATCCGGCGGCAGTTCAAAGCGTGCACATGCCTCGGCGTTGGTGAGCACAACGTCGATGCCCGGCAGCGCGGCGATGCGCTGGCGGATGTGCCCAATGGCGTCGCGATCATCCCCCTCATGCGGCAGGTAGATCGTGGCGAACGACCCCAGCGCACCGTGATGCACCACGTACGGATCGGTAATCGGCAGAATCACGCGCGCCCCGCCCGCTTCCACGCCCTTGCCGAGCCAGTCGTCGAGCAGATCCTGCAAATAGATGACGTTGGGCTGACCGGTCTTCGGATCGTGCTTGGCGTTCATGCCGTGGTCGGCCGTCACACCGATGACAGCGCCCAGCTCGTCCATGCGACGCAGGTACTTGTCCATCATGGCGTAGAAGGCGTTCGCGCCTTCCGTGCCCGGCGCCCACTTGTGCTGGACGTAGTCGGTCGTCGAGAGATACATCAGGTCGATGTGACGCGTCTCGAGCAGGCGAACCCCGGCGGCGAACACGAACTCGGAGAGCGCCGCGCTGTAGACGTCCGGCACCGGCATGCCGACGAGCCCGAGCACGTCTTCGATACCGTTCTCCGCCAGCGTGACCTGATCGGACTTCTCCGACGAGAAGCAAATGCCCTTCATGCGATGGCCGAGCAGCTTGCGCAGCTTGTCCTTGGCCGTCACGACCGCGACGCTCGCGCCCGCATCCGCGGCCGCCGCCAGCACGGTGCCGGCGCGCAGATAGGCCGGGTCGTTCATCATGACTTCCGCGCCACGACCGCCGTCGGCAGCCGGGTCGAAGAAATAGTTACCGCAGATACCGTGCACCGCAGGGGGCGCGCCGGTCACGATCGACAGATTGTTCGGGTTGGTGAACGACGGCACGACGCAGTCGCCCTGAAAGACCGCACCCTCGGCCAGCAGATGCTTCAGATACGGGGCCACGCCTGCCGCAGCGGCGGCTTCGACATACTCGAACTGACAGCCGTCGACACACACGATGACGGTCGGCTGCTGCGGCAGCCGGTACTGGCGGCCGTTCACTTGGATCTGCACGGGCTGGTTCACGTCGGGCCTCCTCAAAAGCCATTCGGTCGACCACCGCTGGCATCGGCTTCAAAGCGATGCGCGCACGGCGGCCGGGTATTCATCAAGACAACAAATTCACTCACCTTCTGCCGGCGCTCAGCCAGCCTTCGCCTGGGCCGATGCCACCGATGCCACCGATGCCACCGATGCCACCGATGCGCCCGGTGCCCGCGAGAGCGCGTCGCGAATGCGCGCCCGGCCGCGCGACAAGTGCTCGCGCGTGACTTGCGCCGCCCGCTCGGGATCGCGCGAGGCAATCGCGCTCACGATGTCGCGGTGCTCGCGCTCCGACTTCGGCGGCGCGCTCGTGTCGCCCGTCAAGGCTTCATGACGGAACAGGCTCAGCTCCTTGACCAGCCGGCGGTAGGTCTCCAGCAACTTGCGGTTGCCGACCATCTCGACGAGCGTGTCGTGAAACGCCAGGTTCAGTTGGTAGTAAGCCTCGCTGTCCCCCGACTCCACCGCGCGATGCATTGCTTCCACGGATTCGCGCAGCCGGGTGAGCTGCTCCGACGTAATCGTCTCGGCCAGCGTGCGACCCACGTATTCATCCAGCACGCCGCGCAGCGTGTAGATCTCCTCCGCCTCTTCCAGCGAGATGACGCGCACGAACACGCCGCGATTCTTCTCGGTGCGCAACAGCCCGGCCTCTTCAAGCGCACGAAACGCCTCGCGCACCGGACCGCGTGACACGCCCAGACGCCCCGCCACCTCGATCTCGTTGAGCTTGGTGCCGGGCGTGAGCGTGCCCGCCATGATCTGACGCTCGATCTCATGCTGCACAAGCGTGGTGAGCGACTGGCTCTGCAACAACTCGATCGCCGTGGGCGACGTGGGCTTGGAGGTCATACCGGTCTTCCTTATCTCTGAATGCTGACGCTATCGCGTAACGACATTGGCCATCCGCCATCCGGCCCAATCGCTTCGGCAGACGCGCTTGGCGATTTGTGGCGTTACGTGATTATTTTTGTTGATTGACATTCAAGCACGGCAGTTTGTAGATTGTCAACAAAACACATCCGGCATCACAGGCAAATTTTGCAACACTGGCGGGAAGAGCCGACGCTGTCAGCAACAAAATCCTATCTTAATCAATGCTTTCCATACTATTTGAGGTATTTGACGAACAGATGACAAAGTCCAAGGGTTTCAAGAAAAAGACATAATTTGCCAATAATATGCAACACATCGCCTCATCGAGGATGTTTGCCGTACTCACCAACGCGACCTGGATTCGCGACCCACAGGAGCCCTCCATGAACCCATCGTTGCACCGCGCAGAGCGTGCTGCCCCCGCGCTCGCCGCCGGATTCGCAGACGGACTCGTCTGTGCCGCCCAAGCAGGCCACGCATCGTAGTGATGAACCACGGCGTGATCGAGCCGGCCGGCACGCCCGTCGAGAGGATGGCGCGTCTGTCGCACGTTCTGGCGCGTGCCTGCGCCGATCTGCCTGCCATCGATCCTCGACACCCGCCGGTATCTGTTCTCGCTCACGCATGCTTGAACGAATCGACACACGGGGCTGTGTGCACAGCGCCAGTGCTTTTCGCCACACGAATGTCGACAGTGTTGTTACTTCTCTCGCTTGTTTTCCCGCTTGATAGGAGGCGGTCATGATTCTCGGTCAGGAACCGATTCTGCTCACCCCCGGCCCGCTCACCACGTCGCCGGCAACCCGACAGGCCATGCTGCGCGACTGGGGCTCGTGGGACGCTCAGTTCAATCGCATCACCGCGTCGCTGTGCCGTGATCTGGTGGACATCGTGCAGGGCGGCGAAGACTATGTCTGCGTGCCACTGCAAGGCTCGGGCACGTTCTCCGTCGAGGCGGCCATCGGCACACTCACACCACGCGGCGCACGTATTCTCGTGCCGGATAACGGCGCGTATTGCCAACGCATCCTGAAGATCTGCCGCTATCTCGGACGCGACGCCGTCGCCCTGCCCATCCCCGAAGATCAGGCCGCCAGCGCCGCCGCCATCGACGAGGCGCTCACGCGCGATGCGTCGATCACGCACGTGGCGCAGGTGCATCTGGAAACCGGTGCGGGGGTGCTCAATCCGCTCGCCGACATCGCGCGCGTCTGTCAGAAGCATGGCAAGGGACTCATCGTCGATGCGATGAGCTCGTTCGGCGCCGTGGAGATCGACGCACGCTCGATGCCATTCGACGCCCTCATCGCAGCGAGCGGCAAGTGCCTCGAAGGCGTGCCGGGCATGGGCTTCGTGATTGCGAAGAAGTCGGTGCTGGAGGGCAGCGCGGGCAACAGCCATTCGCTGGCGATGGACCTGCACGACCAGTACACGTACATGCAGAAGACCACGCAATGGCGCTTCACGCCGCCGACGCACGTGGTCGCGGCGCTGCGTGCCGCTGTCGATCAGTTCCTTGCCGAAGGCGGGCAACCGGTACGCGGCGAACGTTATCGGAAGAACTGCCGCGCGCTGGTCGACGGGATGGCGTCGCTGGGCTTCCGCCCGTTCCTTGCGCCGGCCGTCCAGGCGCCGGTGATCGTCACCTTCCACGCGCCCGCCGACAGTCATTACGACTTCAAGGCGTTTTACTCGGCGGTGCGTGATCGGGGCTACATCCTGTATCCGGGCAAGCTCACGCAGATCGAGACGTTCCGGGTCGGCTGTATCGGTGCGATCGACGACAACGAAATGCGCAATGTCGTCACGGCGATTGCCCAGTCACTGACGTCGCTCGGCATTCGACAAGTCGCACCGCTCACGCGCGCTGCGTAAGCACTCAGCCGCGCGTCAGGCGCCGATCCGACGCGGATCCAGCGCAGCACACCGCAGCACAACGGATGGCCCTTCGGCCATCCGTCTTCGATGATTTCCATTGAACGAGGGAATCGTCCGAAACTCGGCATTTCTTCCGACGCTGCAACGGCGTCTGCCCCTCATCGCACCGCCTTGATTCCCCAACCAAAATCGGCACCGATGACGGCGCCCCTTCCGTGCTTGCTACCTGCGTACAACGGGCACCTCTGCATCGCACTTCCTAGAATGGCCCGCACACAAACCGCGCATTAGCGCTTCATCCGGCACGCAACGCAACCGCTCGCAAGGCGCGTTGATCGTTCGTGCGCCGCTGTTGTCGCCTCCCCCCGAATGTCGGCTGCCAAGGGCGCGCTCATCTCGCGCGCCACCTTCCTGCACTCCACGTCATCTGGGAACCGGAGCACGATGAACAAGCATCTCTATCGATTGGTCTGGCGGCATTGCCGCGTCGATGTCGTCCCTGCGCCGGAGACGGCGCGTCAGCGCGGGGGCGCACCGGCATCGCGCGCACGCCGTGCCCGCTGCGGCACGCGCGCGGCGACGTTCCTGTCCGGTTCACTCACGCGCGTTTGCCTCGCATGCTTCGCCTTGCTCGGCGCGGCGGTGGCACCCGCGCCGGTGTGGGCCGCCTGCACGGCAGCGGGCAACGTGGTGACATGCAGCGGCGCGGCCAACCCGCTCGCCCCGTCGTATGCGAATGCAGCGGATAACCTCGAAGTCAACGTCAACAGCGGCGCCAGCGTCGGCGTGCTGCTCGGTGTCGGCGGTACGGCGATGTCACTCACGGGCGACAACGCGACGCTCGTGAACGGCGGCACCATCGATCCCTCGTTGCTCGGCGGCATTGGCGTCCTCGCGAGTGGCACGGTGATCGGCAATGCCAACCCGGGCGGCAGCACGCAGACGGTGACGAACAACTCCATCATGCGCGGCACGGTAGGGCCTCTCGGCGCGAACCTGCCGGGACTCACCGGTTTGGCACTGACCGTGCAGAACGCCGCCGGTGGCACTACCGTCATCAACAACAGCGGCACGCTCGGGGCCACGCCATTGCTCGGCATCTCACTCACCGGCACCGGCAGCGCTCCCGTAGCGGCGGCGTACGGGGGCGGCGCCGTCAACTTCACCAACTCGGGCACGGTGCTCGGACGCATCGCGTTCGAGGCGAATGGGACCCCGGGCGCGGGCAACACGTTCACTAACTCGGGCGCGCTAAGCGGCAGCGTCTCGCTCGGCGCCAACAGCACGAATACGTTCACGGCAGTGACCGGCTCGAGCTTCGACGACGGCGGCAGTACGGGCCTCGGCGCGATTAGCGTCACCGGTGTCAATCTCGATTTCGCCGCCACCGGCGTGATCGACGGCGGCGCGGGCGGCACCAATGCGCTCATGCTGCTCAACTCGGCCAACAACGCCACCACGATCGGCACCGGCACACTCAATGGCACGAGCTATCTGAACTTCTCGCAGGCCACGGTGAGCGGCGGTACCTGGACCCTTCATGGTCCGCTGGCCGTCACCTCGACAACGCTCAACGGCGGCCTCACCATCTTCGATGACCCCGGCAGCTTCGGTACCGGCTCGCTCACGGTCGATGGCGGCGCGATACAGGCGGCCAGCTTAGGGCTGGACATCGCACTCCCGATCACCCTCGGCGCCAACGGCCTGACCGTCTCCGGTGCGAATTCGCTCACGCTCGGCAATACCGTCACCGGTAGCGGCAGCGTGTCGCTGAACGGCACGAGCAACCTGATACTGTCCGGAAACAATACCTACGCCGGTGGCACCTCGCTCGCCAGCGGGACGCTAATGGCCGGCAGCAACACCGCGCTCGGCAGCGGCGCAGTGCAGGTCTACGGCACGAGCGGTGTGCTCGATGCCACCACAGCCGTCACGCTCGCGAACGCCGTGACGATTGGCGGCGGCAGCGGGTTGACGCTCGGCGGCATCGCGCCGCTCACCTTGTCCGGTCAAATCACCGGCAGTGGCAGTCTCGCCAAACAGGGCGCTGAGACAGTCACGCTCACTGGCGCCAATACGTTCACGGGCGGCACGACGATCAACGCGGGCGGCATCGCGATCGGGACCGGCGGTTCGCTGGCGAGCACCGGCAGCGTATCGCTGCTCGGTGCCGGCACCACGTTCGACATCAGTCAGGCGTCTGCGCAAACCATCGGCGCGTTGAACGGCATCGATACCGCGTCCGTCGCATTAGGCAACAACGCACTGACGTTCGGCGATGCGACCGACCAGACATTCGCCGGGATCATTACCGGCAGTGGCGGCAGCCTCATCAAACAAGGGACGGGCGTGGCGACCCTCTCGGGCGCCAGCGACTTCACGGGCGGCGTCAGTATCGCGGCCGGCGGCCTCCAGTTGGGTAACGCGAATGCCGTCGGGACCGGCGCGCTCACGATGGCCGATCAGACAGCGCTCGACACCACGCAGGCGCTCACGCTCGGCAACGACATCACATTGAACGGCACGTCGGCCATCCTCGGCACTCACGATCTGACGTTGACAGGCGAGGTCTCGGGTAATGGCGCCTTGCAGAAAGCCGGCGCGGCGACATTGACACTGAACGGCGCGGGCGGATGGACAGGCGGCACAACGATCAACGACGGCACGCTCGCGCTCGGTGCAGGTGGCTCGCTTGCTGCTCAGGGCGCCGTTGCGCTGAACAGTCCGGGCGCAACGTTCGATATCAGCGGTGCCTCGGGTGCGCAAACGATCGGCGCGCTCTCGGGCACTGGCGGCACAGTGAACTTAGGCACCGGTACGCTGACCTTTGGCGACGCCAGCAATCAGACACTGTCGGCAACGCTGACCGGCACCGGCGGCATCGTCAAACAAGGCACGGGGCAGCAAACGCTCACGGCGACGCAAACGTTCTCCGGTGCCATCGATGTCGCCAACGGCACGCTCGCATTGGGCAACGGCGCCGCGCTTCAAGGAGCGAACGCCCTGACGCTGAGCAACGCGAACAGCACGTTCGACGTTAGCGGCGGCGGGGGTTCGGTCATTGGCGCGCTGAACGGCGTGTCCGGTAGTCAGGTCGAACTCGGCTCGCAGACTCTGACGTTCGGCGGCAACACCGATGCGTCGTTTGGCGGCGCGATTCACGGGACCGGCGACCTCATCAAGACAGGCACCGGCGTGCAGACCTTCCTGGGCGCCAGCGACTTCACCGGCGGCATCAACGTTGGGGGCGGCGGCCTTATTGCAGGCAACGATCTCGCCTTCGGCACGGGTGCGCTGACCCTCAACGGCAACACGAGCCTCGACAACACGCAGGCCGTCACACTCGGCAACAACGTCGACCTGCTGGGTACGCTCACCGTGCTTGGCAGCAACGACCTGACGCTCAACGGCGTGCTGTCCGGCACCGGCGGTCTGACAAAGACCGGCGCGGCAACGCTGACCCTCGGCGGCAGCAACACCTACAGCGGGGCGACGAACATCGATGCAGGCACACTTGCGTTGGGTGCGGGGGCATCGCTGAATTCATCGGGCTTGATCAACATTGCCAACGGCGCAACGCTCGATCTCTCCGCGGGCAACGGCACGCAGGTCGTCGGCGCCATCGAGGGCGCGGGGACCGTGAACATCGGCGCCCTGGTCACCGGGATCGGCGGGGCCGGGAACGACACGTTCAGCGGGGGCATCACCGGCACCGGGTCGGTCGTCAAGATTGGCACCGGCACAGCAACGCTCACCGGGCAAAACACCTATACGGGCGGCACGGTCGTGCAGGCGGGAACACTGGCACTGGGCGGTGCGGGCAACCTCGCGGCGAACGGTGCGCTCACGCTGCACAATGACGGTTCGACATTTGATATTTCCGGTGCCAACGGGCCGACAACGGTCGGTGCGCTCTCCGCCGATTCGGGTACCCAAATCCAACTCGGCAGCAACACGCTGACCTTTGGCGATGCGACGAGCCATTCCGTCGCGGCCATCATCGGTGGCAGCGGCGGCATCGTCAAACAAGGCAGCGGAACGACCACGCTGCACGGTCTCCAGCAGTACACCGGCACCACAACGATTGCCGACGGCACCCTCGCCATCGGTGCAACCGGGAGTCTGGGGGGCGGGGCAACGGTAGCACTGTCGGGCCCGGGCGCCGTGTTCGACGTCAGCGGGGCGGGCAATCAATCACTCGGGCATCTGTCAGGCACGGGCGGGCGCGTGGTACTCGGCAATGGCAGCACCTTACAAGTGGGCAACAACGACAACGCCACGCTGGCGAGTGCCATCTCGGGAACCGGCGCCCTCATCATGGATGGCAGCGGACGGTTGACGCTCGGGGGCGTGAACACGTTTACCGGCAACGTCGGCGTGAACAGCGGCACGCTCGCGTTGGGTGCCGGCGGCACGTTGTCCAACGCGAACGATGTGACGCTCGCGTCCGGCGCGACATTCGATGTGAGCGCCGCCACCGCGCCCGTCATCGGCTCACTGAACGGCGCAGCCGGCAGCACGCTCGACGCGGGCATGCAGACACTCACACTCGGTAGCGCGGGGAACGGCACTTTTACCGGCACGCTCAGCGGCACCGGTGGCCTCATCAAGCAAGGCAGCGGGACGCAAATGCTGGACAGCGGAGCAGCGTTGACCGGCAACGTGCGCATCGACGCCGGCACACTCGCCCTAAGCAACACGACAAGGCTGAATGGCAATGCCGTCAACCTCAGTGGCGCGACCGGGGTGCTCGATCTGTCTTCCGGCCCTAATCAAACGGTCGCCTCAATCGCTGGCATCTCAGGCAGCGCGATCAATCTCGGCAACGCGACACTCACGCTTGCCGACGCGGGGGGCAACGCACTGGCCTCCGATATTCACGGGGCAGATGGCGGCCTCGTCAAACTCGGTAACGGTGTGCAGACCCTGGCGGGCAATAGCGACTTCGGCGGCGGGGTCGATGTTCAGGCCGGAGGGATCGCCGTGAGCAGCAACACCGCCCTGGGCACAGGTAACGTGCGCTTCGCTGACGGCACGTCACTCGACGCAACGCGAACCGGCACGTTGGGCAATCAGATCACGCTTGACGGGAATCTCACCGTCGCCGGCTCGAACGATCTCACGCTCAACGGCGCGATCGGCGGCGCGGGCGGCATCACGAAGAACGGCGCAGCAACGCTCACTCTCAACGGCCAGAACACCTACTCGGGCGCGACCAACGTCAACGCCGGCACCTTGGCCCTGGGCGCCGGCGCGAGCCTCGCCGACGCAGGCGTCGTAAATGTGCAGACGGGTGCGATGTTCGACCTGTCGGCAGGCAATGGCACACAGACGTTCGGCGCACTCACGGGCGGCGGCGCCGTCAATATGGGCGGCAACACGCTCGAAGTCGGCACGAGCGGCCTCGACGACATCTACAGCGGCGGCGTGATGGGCGCCGGCAGTCTCGTGAAGGTCGGCACGGGAACCGAGACGATGACGGGCGCGAATACGTTCACCGGCGGAACGGTCGTTCAGGCTGGCACGCTCGCATTGAGCGGTGCCGGAACGCTGGCGGCATCGGGCGCAGTCACGTTGCAGAACGCGGGGACGACGCTCGACATTTCCGGCGCCGATGGCAGCCGCACGATCGGCGCACTCACGACACAGGCGGGCACCGATGTCACGTTGGGCAGCAACACGCTGACGTTCGGCGACGCGTCGAGTCACACCGTGAGCGGCACGATCACCGGAGCGGGCGGCATCGTCAAGTCCGGTGCGGGCACGCAAACCCTGACGGGGCAGAACACCTTCTCCGGCACAACGACCGTGACGGGAGGCACGTTGGCGCTCGGCGCTTCCGGACAGATCGGTCACAGCACGGGGCTGGCATTGCGCAATGCGGGTTCGACGTTCGATGCTTCCGCGTCTGCGACACCGCTGACATTCGCCTCGCTCGAAGCGGATACGGGCACACAGCTTGTGCTCGGCAGCGGCGGGTTGCTCACCGGTGACAACGGCAATCACACGTTCGACGGCACGTTGTCGGGTGCGGGCGGTCTGGTCAAGAACGGTAGCGGAACGCTCACGCTCGGCGGGCAAAACCCGCTCACCGGCCCGACGACCGTGGCAGGCGGCACACTCAGCATTGGCGGTCTCCCGAACTCACCTGTGACGGTGCAGGCGGGAGCCACGCTGACGACGCCTGCCCCGGCGGCGTCGGGTGGCAGCGGCGCGGGCGCACCGACCGGTGCGCAGACCGGCGCACTGACCGGCGCAAACGGCAGCCAGATCGTTGTCGCCTCACCCGGCTCGACGTTGGGCGTCAATGGCAATCTCACGCTCCAACCGGGCTCGACATTGCAAGTGAGCGCCGCCCCCGGCTCCGCACCGAGTCAGGTGGATGCCAGCGGCAGCGCATCGATCGGCGGCAGCCATCTCGTCGTCAACGCAGCACCGGATACGCAACCCGCCGATGCGTCAGGTGCCGTGATCGTTTCGGCACCGGGCGGCGTCTCCGGGCAATTTGCGTCGACGTCGACCAATCTGCTCTATCTCACGCCACAAGTCAGCTATACGCCGACGTCCGTGCTGTTGACGTTCGCACCGAACGGTACGCCGCTTTCCGCTGGCGCCGTCACGCCGAATCAGCAGGCCGTAGCGGGTGCGGTCTCCGCACTCGGCAACGGCAGCGCGCTCTATCAGGCTGCGCTCGGACTGAGCGCGGCAACGGCGCCGGCCGCCTTCCAGAGTCTCGACGGCAGTCTGTATGCCTCCGTGACGTCGATGTTGCTGAGCCAAACGCAGATGGCGCGCGATGCCGTCTCGCAACGACTGCGAGAAAGTCTCTCTCTCGCGCAGGACTGCGACGTCGCATCGCCCGACGACAGGGAGGCATCCACCCACCCGGCGCAAATCGACCGCAGCAGCGATTGCCGCACGCAACCGCGCGCCACGCAGGCATGGGCATCGGTCTATGGCAACGACGGGCAGATGCGTGGCAAGCCGGTCGCTGACGGTGGCTCCGGTGCCTCGACGCTGCATCGGCGCGGCATGGGGGTGCTGGCCGGTGTCGACGTGCCATTGGCCGACGCGTGGCGAGCCGGCGGCTTTGGCGGTCTGGGACACAGCACGTTCAACACCGGGCCGGGTGCTTCCGGGAACAGCAACGATGCGCAGATCGGTGCCTATGTGAACCGTCGCTTCGGCCATCTTGGCGCCACGATTGGCGGTGCCTACGGATGGCAGCAGATCACGTCGCAGCGCGGCGTCGCCGTCGGCCCGATCGCGCAGACGGCACGCGGGAGCTACAACGCCTCCGTCTGGCAAGTCTTCGGGGAAGCGGCATGGCGATTGGACGCCGGCCCTGCCAGCATCGAGCCGTTCGTCAACGTGGCCTACGCGCGCGTGCGCACCGACGCGTTCGACGAAACCGGCAGCATCGCCGCGCTTCATGCCGACGAACAGGCGCAGGGCATTACGTTCTCGACGGCCGGCTTGCGGGGCGAGATGGCCTTCGGCACCGGTTCGGCGGCATCGGGACGACTGCGATTGTCGGCAGGCTGGCGTCACGCTTATGGCGCGAACACGCCCGACATGCGGCTGGCGTTCTCGGGCACCTCGGCGGCATTCACGGTAGGCGGCATTCCCATCGCACGCGATGCGGCCGTCGTCAGCGCAGGTGTCGACGCCTTCATCGGCACCGCGCTGACCCTGGGCGTGAGCTACTCGGGCCAGTTCGGCGGGCAAGTCAGCGACAACACGCTCTACGGGAATCTCAACTGGCGCTTCTGACGCGAGCCTCCCCCTCCGATGACGGCGGCAAAGGAAACGGAGGGGGCGAAAAAGACAAATAGGCAGCCGGACGCACCGGCAAGCCAAGGCGAACAGGGGGAGGCGGTGGCGCCACGGGCCGGCGACGCAATCTGGCGTCGCCGGCCGAGGGCGGGACTCGCCAGGGCCAGGGCGCGGATCGACTTCCGGGCCGGTGACTTCACACCGGCCGCCCCCTACGACAGGGGTTCTACCAGCATCCCGAGCCGCGTATCGTGTCGCGTATCGTGCCGCGTATCGTGCCGCGACACGGCATTCCACCCTTCAAAACGACGCCGTGTGAAGCACGTGCGGCGCAAACCCGCGTGACGTCTGGCGCTGCACACGAACGGGACGAACGGCGGCGAAGTTTGCTATAACGCACACAGCGCCGCCATCCGATCTGCCATGTCCGGCGCAGCCTCCGTATCATCGGGTGTCCTGACGGCGCACACCGTCTCGTGCGTCGTGTCGTATTTCCAATGCTTATTCCGGTTGCCGCGACGGCAACGTCATGCCTCATGCTCGTTCCACTGATAGTTGCCTGCGCGCTGTTCATGGAGAACATGGATTCCACCGTGTTGTCCACCTCCTTGCCGCTGATCGCGAAAGATCTCGGCGAGAGTCCGATCACGCTCAAGCTCGCGCTCACCACTTACCTCATCAGCCTCGCGGTCTTTATTCCGATCAGCGGCTGGATCGCCGACCGCTTCGGCACGCGCAATGTCTTTCGCACCGCCATCGGCGTGTTCGTGCTCGGCTCGATCTGCTGCGGCATTTCGACCAATCTGCCGGAACTGGTGATCGCCCGCTTCGTGCAAGGGATGGGCGGGGCGATGATGGTGCCGGTAGGACGCCTCGCATTGCTCAAGTCCGTGGAGAAGCGCGACATGGTCCGCGCGCTCAACTACCTCACCATCCCCGCCCTTGTCGGCCCGGTGCTCGGCCCGCCGCTCGGCGGCTTCATCACCACGTACTGGCACTGGCGCTGGATCTTCTTCATCAACATTCCGATCGGCGTACTCGGCTTCATCCTCGCAACGAAGTTCATCCCCGATCTGTATGAAGACAAAGTGCCGCCGCTCGACGTGAAGGGCTTCGTCCTGTCGGGCCTCGGACTGTCGATCCTCATGCTGGGCCTGTCCACCATCGGCCGTCATCTGGTTCCTACGCCGATCGCGCTGGGGCTCGTCGTCATCGGTGCGATGTTGCTGGTCTCGTATCTGCGTCACGCGAAGGGGCTCACGCACCCGCTGCTGCGACTCGATCTCTTCCGTATCCCCACGTTCCGCGCGGGTGTCGCGGGCGGCACGCTGTTCCGCATTGGCGTGGGTGCAACGCCGTTCCTGCTGCCGCTGATGCTGCAACTCGGCTTCGGGATGACGCCGATGGAATCCGGCGCGCTCACGTTCATTTCGGCGGCGGGCGCCATGTTCATGAAGACGCTCTCGCTGCGCATTCTGCAACGCTGGGGCTTTCGCCGCGTGCTGATGACCAATGCACTCATCGCGTCGGCAACCATCGGTGGCTACGGGTTGTTCACCGAGCAGACATCGCATCTGGTGATTCTCGGCACGCTGCTGTTCGGCGGATGCTTCCGCTCGTTGCAGTTCACCAGCCTGAACGCGATTTCCTATGCCGACGTGCCCGCGCATCGCATGAGTCAGGCGACGAGTCTGGCCAGCGTCGCGCAACAGTTGTCGCTCACGCTGGGCATCACCATCGGGGCGGCCGTGTTGCAGACGTCGTCCTGGCTGCACGGACGCGACCATGTGACCGACGTCGACTTCCCGTGGGCCTTCCTCACCGTGGGGCTGATCGCCGTGAGTTCGACGATTTCGGTGGCGCGTCTCGCGCGCGACGCAGGCAGCGAACTGGCGCAGCGTAGCTGACGCTTCCCGCCGAAACGCCGAAACGCCGAAAACGCATCGGCACAGCGCCAGAAACGACAACGCCCGGGACATGACGTCCCGGGCGTTTTTCCTTCTGCGCGGCACCGTAGTGCCCGGCGCAGGCTTAGCGGAAGATCACCGTCTTGTGGCCGTTGAGCAGAATGCGGTGCTCGGCGTGATAACGCACGGCACGCGCAAGCGCCACGCATTCCACGTCGCGGCCGATG